>CAXUIF010000032.1:0-10279 GCA_964250995.1 uncultured Acidobacteriaceae bacterium | reverse complement strand
GTATCGAGCGACGGAACCGTGTGGCCATTTTCGACGCGGGAAAGATAACACCGCAACAAACCGGTCCGCTTCTCGATGTCTCCCTGCGACATGCCGCGCTGCAGCCGGAACTCGCGAATCGTAATGCCGATGTTGATCGGCGCCGGCTGTGGCGGGAGAGCCGGAGGGAGCGGCAGGGCTGTGTGCATATTTGCCATTAGCCGGAGAGTACTGGGCGGAAGGGCCGCCCGCAAGAGCGAAAATCTCTTCGCCCACCGTTCGAACCAGCCGAGATTCTTGCAACAAGAGAGACCGTTGACGAGTTGATGACACCTCGGTGCTATGCGCGAAGTGATTCGTAGCACGAGCTTTAGGGAACGATCTCATCCCATATGGAGGCCACCATTGACATCCAGGGTGTGCCCTGTAATGTACCCGGCAGCGTCGGAGGCCAGAAACACAGCCGCCGCTGCGACGTCCTCCACGCTGCCGTAGCGGGCCAGGGGGACCTGGGCCAGGATGCCGGCCTTCTGTTCGGGGCTAAGGGCATCGGTCATGGCCGTCTGGATAAAGCCGGGCGCGATGGCATTGACGGTGATGCTGCGGGAGGCGAACTCGCGGGCGAGTGACTTGGTGAGGCCGAGCAGGCCGGCCTTGGAGGCGGCGTAGTTCGCTTGGCCGGCCGCGCCGGTCTCGCCCACAACCGAAGTAATGTTGAGGATACGGCCCCAGCGGGCCTTCATCATGGGGCCAAGCAGGGCTTGGGTGAGCAGAAAGCTGCCGGTGAGATTGGCGCGGAGCACGTCGTCAAAGTCCGCCGTCTTCATCCGCAGAATAAGTGTGTCCCGCGTGATGCCGGCGTTGTTGACGAGCACGTGGACGGCACCGAAGTGGGCGAGCACCGCCTTTGCCGCGGCTTTGATGGAATCTTCGGAGGCCACGTCGATGGGAAAGATCTGCGCGGTGCCGCCCCCCGCTTCAATCTCCGCTTGCACCTCGGCCAGTTTGGCCTCGTTGCGGGCGGCCAGCGCCAGGTGGCAGCCATCGGCGGCCAAACGCAGGGAGATGGCGCGACCAATCCCCTGCGAGGCTCCGGTGACGAGGGCGATACGGGGGGTGGGGCTGGGCATGGTGGTCGAGAAGGCTCCTGCTGTGAGTAGGTTAGCCCAAAGCGTAGAAGGGCGGATGGGATTTCATGAGGCCGGCCCGCTATACTGACCGCTCTATGAGTACGCTGGTGTCTGAAGCGGTTCCTGTGATTCCCGGCTCTGAAGAGTCCCCAAGTGAAGCAGCCGGGCAGGCGCTGGCGGCAGGCGAGGCAAGCCCCGCAACCACCGAGGTGTACGCCATCCACGGTGCGGAGCCGGAGGTGCTCGCGTATGCGATGGCGAAGTACTCGCGATCGGCCCTTACCCTGCGCGAGTCCCTAGCTGAAATCAGCACGCAACGGGCTGAGCAGTTTCTGAACACCTTCTACTTCCAGTATGGACACCGCTCGATCGCCGACCTGGCGCATGTTCCCATGGCCGTGGAGCGGCTGAGCCTGCTCGCGGCCATCGCCCTGGTGGACGAGACCCGCTGGGATGGGCAGGAACGGTCGACGCGATATCAGGACTTCCGGCGGTCTGGGTGGTACACGCCGGCCCTTAGCCCGGGCATGCGAACCGGGTTCGACGCGGCTATCGGTGCGCTCTTCGAGGCCTATGAGCGCCTGGGCCAGGGCATGCACGAGGCTCTTAAACGGGCGGTGCCGCGGCCCGACTCCATGAAGCCGGAGAGCTATGACCGGACGCTGCGCGCGCGTGCTTTCGACGTCGCGCGCTATCTACTGCCGCTGGCCACCAATACGTCGATGGGACAGATTGTGAATGCGCGGACGCTGGAGGGGCAGGTCTCGCGGCTGCTGTCGAGCCCATTCGCCGAGCTGCGGGAGTTGGGGAGGCGGCTGCGCGCGGCAGCCAAGGAGCCGGCTTGGAATCTGCTGCGGGATCGGCTGGAAGAGATGGCCGGCGAAGGCAGAATGGACCCGGACGCCACGCCGGAGCTGCTCCGCGAGCTGATGCCTGAGGTGCGCACCGCGCCAACGCTGGTCAAGTACGCAGAGCCGAGCGCGTACTTGCAGCAGAGTTGCCGCGATCTGGAGCAGGCCGCGCACGATCTGATGGGTGACGCCCCGATCTACCCAGCGCCCCTTGTGGATCTCGTGGACGACGGTGAGGACCTGGAAATCGAGATTGCAACCTCGCTGCTGTATCCCCATTGCCACTACTCGTATCGGCAGTTGCGCGGCGCGGTGGGCGCGCTGTCCGCGGCGCGGCGAGACGAGCTCATCGCCCTGGGTGTACGGCACCGTGGACGCCACGACGAATTGCTGCGCGGGTTCAAGAGCGGCAGCGGCTTTCGCTTCGACATCCTGATGGACATAGGCGGCTTCCGCGACATGCATCGGCACAGGCGCTGCGTCCAGCTGGTGCAGCAGTTCAGCAACGTGCATGGATACGAGGATCCCGTGTGCCCAGGGCAACCCACGCTGGCGGAGGCGGGCCTGGAGGGACTCTACCGGGACGCGATGGGTGCGGCGTATGCGGCCTACGATCGGGTGCGCAGCTGCGGGGAGCCAGAAGCGGCCGAGAGCGCGCAGTATCTGCTGCCGCTAGGGACGCGTTGCCGCGCCATGTTCAAGATGGACTTTGCAGAAGCGCTGTATATCTCGGAGCTGCGCAGTGGCGTTGCGGGGCACTACAGCTACCGGCTGGTAGCTTGGGCGATGTACAAGGCCGTTGCGGCCAAGCATCCATCTCTCGCCAACCTGTACCGCATTCAGGATGTACGGGAGCCTGTGGATCTGCTGAAGCGGTAAGCCCATCGAAGTAGCCGGGGGCGCACGCGTGATCGCGAGCGGAACTGCGCGTTTAGCTCTTCACCTGCGCGCTGGCAAGCTTCTCCTCGGCCACACGCGAGGCCGCATTGGCTTCGTCGTACTTCGCCTGGTCATCTCCCGCCTGGTTCCACAGCTCTTCAGCACGCTTCTGATCTGCCTGCACTTCGCCGACGTTGATCTCGTTCGGTCGAAGCGCCTGCTCTGCCATGATGGTGACTCGCTCCGGCAGCACCTCGGCAAAGCCCCAGGCGACGAAAAACGTTTGCTCGCCCGCCGAACCGCCGTGAAGCCGCAACTCGCCCGCCCCGAGCTCCGCCAGGAGCGGTGCCGCGCCGTACAGCGTCTCCAGGTACCCCGACATGGACGGCAGCTCCACAGCCGCCGCCGTTGCGTCCAGCAGCACCCGCTCCGGCGTCACCAACCGCACCGTTAACAAACCTTCGTTGTTTCCCGCATCTGCCATCGATCGATCCAAACTGGTGAGAACCTTGGGCACACAGGATGCGCCCAAGGCTCTGCGCCCTGTTCCCTGCTCTACGTTCCTGCTCTAGGCCGCCTTCAACTTTTCCGCTGCAGCCAGCACGTCCTCGATGCCGCCCTTCATGTAGAAGGCCTGCTCCGGAATGCTGTCGTGTTTACCTTCGATAATCTCCTTGAAGGATCGGACCGTGTCGGCCACCTTGACATACGCGCCCGGGATGCCGGTAAAGATTTCGGCCACATGGAAGGGCTGCGACAGGAAACGCTGCACCTTTCGTGCGCGCGCCACCGTAAGTTTGTCCTCTTCGCTCAGCTCGTCGATGCCCAGGATGGCGATGATGTCCTGCAGATCCTTGTACCGCTGCAGAATCCGCTTCACACCCTGCGCGACATCGTAGTGCTCCTGCCCAACAATCCGCGGCGACAGGATCCTTGAGGTCGAGGACAGCGGGTCCACCGCAGGGTAGATGCCGAGTTCCGACAGGGGCCGCGACAACACCGTCGTCGCATCCAGGTGCGCAAACGTCGTGGCCGGTGCAGGATCGGTCAAGTCGTCCGCCGGCACATATACGGCCTGCACGGACGTCACCGAGCCGCTTTTGGTCGATGTAATCCGCTCCTGCAACTCGCCCATCTCCGTCGCCAGATTCGGCTGGTACCCCACAGCGGAGGGCATACGTCCAAGCAGCGTCGAAACCTCCGACCCTGCCTGCGTAAACCGGAAGATGTTGTCGATGAAGAGCAGGGTGTCGGCATGTTCTTCGTCGCGAAAGTACTCGGCGACAGTCAGCCCGGTGAGTGCGACGCGTAAGCGCGCGCCTGGCGGCTCGGTCATCTGCCCATACACGAGCGCGGCCTTGCTCTTGGACAGATCTTTGAGATCGATCACGCCAGAATCCTGAAACTCGTGCCAGAGATCGTTGCCCTCGCGCGTCCGCTCGCCCACGCCGGCAAACACCGAGAAGCCGCCGTGCTGCAGCGCCACGTTATTGATCAGTTCCTGAATGACCACGGTCTTGCCCACACCTGCGCCGCCAAACAGCCCGATCTTCCCACCCTTCAAAAACGGCTGGATCAGATCAATCACTTTGACGCCCGTCTCAAACATCTCCTCGGACGTGGACTGTTCATCAAAGGCCGGCGCTGCTCGATGGATGGGCCGATACTCCGTTGCGTTCACCGGTCCAAGCTCGTCTACCGGCTTGCCCAGTACGTTCAGCACGCGTCCCAGCGTCGGCCGGCCCACGGGTACCGTGATGCCGGAGCCGGTATCCGTCGCGACCATGCCGCGCACCATGCCTTCGGTTGCTTCCATGGCGATGCAGCGCACGCGCCCCTCGCCCAGGTGCTGCTGCACCTCGACCGTTACGTCGATGGGCGTAGGGACGTTGAAGCCTTCGCTGGTGATATGCAGCGCCTCAAAGATCGGCGGCATCGTTGCTTCGCTGAACTGCACGTCCACAGCCGGTCCGCTGACCGCAACCACTTTGCCTGTGTTTCCCTTGTCTGCCATAACTCTCTTCCGTGCGCGATGGGCGGCCTACAGCGCCGCCGCTCCGCTCACAATCTCGATAATTTCCTTCGTAATGGCCGCCTGGCGCACCCGATTCATCGTCAAGCTCAGCTTGTCGATCAGATCGCCCGCGTTCTTGGTGGCGGCATCCGTGGCCGTCATACGCGCTGCATGCTCGGCCGCGATCGACTCCAGAACCGCATGCAGAATCTGCGTCGTCACATAGCGCGGCATCAGGTGCCGGAACAACCGCTCCGGCGGCTGATCGTAGAGGTAATCTACCTCAGCCGTTCCAAACTTCTTTGCCTCCGCGTCGATCTCGGTTTGCTCAGGCTCGCGAATCGACACGCCGGAGCTCTCGGCCGCATGCGCCGCCGCTTCCCGCTGCTCCTCCGTCATCTCTTCCGCCGCCGTGATCTCGTGTTCCCCCAGCTTGCGAATCGGCAGCAGCTTCTCCACCACCACACGCTGCGAGATCACACTTTTGAACTCGTTGTAGACGATGTACACCGCGTCGATCTCCGCAGTCTCATACCGCCCGATGATCGAGTGCGCCATCCCGGAGATGTCTTCCACGTTGGCCCGCAGCAGCAGATCCGGATGCTCCTTGGCTACTTCCACCGGTGCCGCGCGGTGACGGATGTCCTCGATATGCTTGGCAAGATCGTTGTCGTAGAGCTCTTCCTTGTGCTCATACACCGCCGCCGGGTACCGCCGCTTATACAAGCCGATCGCCTTTTTGCCCACCGGCTCAAGATCCACCTGCTGCCCGCGCTCCCGGCGTTCGTCGACGAACCGCTGCGCCGCCTTGCCGATGTTCGAGTTGAACCCGCCCGCAAAACCCTTGTCGCCGGCGATGACCACGACCAGCACGCTCTTCTCTTCCCGCTCGATGAGCAGCGGATGCATCACATCGCCCGTCGCCTCATCCAGCAGCTCCGTGCGCCGTACGAGCGATTCCAGCACGTTGGTCAGCATCTGCGCATAAGGCCGAGCCTGCATGGCGCGGTCCTGCGCGCGGCGCAGCTTCGCTGCCGACACCATCTTCATGGCCTTGGTGATCTGCCGCGTGTTCTTCACACTGCGGATGCGCCGCCGTAGATCCAGTACGTTTGCCATCGGTTACGCCGTCACCGCTTGAGCCTTCTTGTGTCCGGCCAGGAAGTCCGCCTTGTACTCGTTGATCGCGTTCTTCAGCCGGTTGCGCAGATCATCATCGAGCGCCTTCTTGGTCGTAATGTCGCTCAAGATGTCCGGATGCGCGGCATCCAGGAACGGATAGTACCCCTTCTCGAATGCCTGAATATCGCCCACTTCCACGTCGTCCAGCAAACCTTGCGTACCAGCGAACAGGATCGCTACCTGCTGCGCTGCTGTGAGCGGCTGGAACTGCGGCTGCTTCAACAGCTCCGTCAGTCGCGCTCCGCGGTTGAGCTGCTGTTGGGTGACCTTGTCCAGATCCGACCCGAACTGCGCAAAGGCTGCCAGTTCGCGGTATTGCGCCAAGTCCAGCTTCAACGTCGACCCTACCTGCTTGGTGGCTTTCGTCGCGGCCGCAAAGCCCACGCGCGATACCGACAGGCCCACGTTCACCGCCGGGCGCACGCCTGAGTTGAAGAGGTCGGTCTCAAAGAAGATCTGCCCGTCTGTAATCGAAATCACATTGGTCGGGATGTAGGCCGACACGTCGCCCGCCTGCGTCTCGATGATGGGCAGCGCCGTCAACGAGCCGCCGCCATTCTCCTTCGACATCTTCGCCGAGCGCTCCAGCAGCCGCGAGTGGAGATAAAAGACATCGCCTGGATAGGCCTCGCGCCCCGGCGGACGGCGCAGCAAGAGCGAGATCTCGCGGTAGCTCGCCGCGTGCTTGGACAGATCGTCGTAGATGATCAACGCGTGCTTGCCGCTGTCGCGGAAGTACTCGCCCATGGCCGTAGCCGCAAACGGTGCCAGGTACTGCATCGGCGCGGGCTCAGAGGCAGTTGCGGCGACCACGATGGTGTACTCCATCGCCCCGTAACGCTCCAGCGTTTGCACCACACCGGCAACCGAAGAGCGCTTCTGCCCGATCGCGCAGTAGATGCAGATCAGGTCGTTCTTCGCAGAGTTGATGATGGTGTCGAGCGCGACCGCCGTCTTGCCGGTCTGGCGATCGCCGATCAGCAGCTCACGTTGCCCGCGCCCAATCGGGATCATCGTGTCGATTGCTTTGATGCCCGTCGCCATGGGCTCGGTGACCGATTGGCGCGCGATCACGCCCGGCGCGATGCGCTCCACGGGCAGGGTCTCGGTCGTGTTAATCGGTCCCTTGTCGTCGATCGGCTGGCCGAGCGCATTCACCACGCGCCCAATCAGCGCCGGCCCGACCGGCACCGCCATGATCTTGCCCGTGCGCTTGACCTGCTGGCCCTCACGCAGCTCCGTGTAGTCGCCCAGCAGCACGGCGCCCACCTGGTCTTCGTCCAGGTTCATCGCAAGGCCCGACACGCCGTGCGGGAAGTCGATCAACTCACCCGCCATGACCTTGTCGAGCCCGTGCACGCGCGCGATGCCATCGCCCAGCGTGACGATCGTTCCCACCTCGTCCACCTGCACGCGTTCGTCGTAGTTCTCAATCTGCTGCCGCAGCAGCTCCGTAATCTCGTTTGCCCCGATTGTCGGCATGCTTTTTCTTCTCTCTGCGCTGTTCTTGCTTTGCCCGGCCCCACGCGGGCCGCCGTTGTTGTTGAAGAAACCTGTTGGAAGCGGTGATCTATACGGCTGCGGTGACCAATCGCTGCTTCATCTGCTCCAGCTGCCCGCGAATCGAGCCATCGTACACAGTGGAGCCCACCTTCACCACCGCTCCGCCCAGCAACGCCGGGTCTTCGCGGTAGGTCGCTCGCACCTGCCCCTCGCCGGTCAGCTGGGCAATGCTGGCTTCCAGGGTTCGCCTTCCCGCCCCGTCCAGCGGCCGCGCCGTCGTCACCTCGGCCTCGGTCACACCGCTGTCCTTGTCGGCCAGCTGCAGATAGGCCTGCACGATCTCAGCCAGCTCGTGCAGCCGTTCATGCCCGGTCACCGCAGCGACGAAATTCCGCACGGTGCCGCTCATGCCGAGGCGACCGGCCAGCGCGTCCAGCACGCGCAGCTTCTGGTCCTGCGGGATCGACGGATCGCCCAGCACCTCACGCAGGGGCGCGCTCTCCGCATACGCCCGGAGGAAGTCCTCAAGCTCGCCCTTCACCGCGTCGCGTGCAAGCCCTTTCTCGATCACAACCGCTTCCAGCGCTCGGGCATACCTCAGGTCGACGATTGCCATCAGTTTTGCCCTCCCTTGTCGCCGGCCAGCCGCTGCGCAAAGCCCTCCACCAGCAAACGGTCTGTCTCGGCGGTGATCACGAGCCGTCGCGAAGCTTGCTCAATGGCCAGTTCGGCTGCATGCCGCTGCAGGTCGCGCCGGGCCGCGGCGGTGGCCGCCTGAATTTCCGTCTCGGCAGTGGCGAGGATCTTCGCCGCTTCCTGCTCGATGGAGGCTTTCATGCGCTCATCCTCGCGGGCGGCATCGACCTCGGCCTGACGGCGCATCCCGGCGATCTCGCCGTCCAGCTTACCGAGCCGGCTTTCCACCGCCTTCAGGCGTGCGCTCGCCTCCTCGGTTGCCGTTCGCGCGTCCACCAGATTGCGTTGAATCTTTGAACTGCGGTCACGAAAGGCTTTGGGAAGCATCTTCAGCGCCAGATACCCCACCCCGACGGCCAACACCAGGAAGTTGAGAACGGTAAACACCGTCGCTGCCTGGTCGGCATTCAAGCCCACCATCCGGCCCATCTTTTGGACCATCGGCGAGTGCCGGAACGCCGCCGTCTCGTCCTGTTCCTGTTCCCGTTTTTCCGGCACGGCGCTGCTTGGGGTGGAACGCTCCCCGGCCGCCGCCACGGGCTGCTGCGAGGACGCCTGCGCCCACGCACCCCGGGGCGTCAGGCCGCACGTTGAAACCAGGAACGCAAGGGCCATGAAGGTGCGCGCCATGCGTGTACGCGCTGCCCGGACGGTCACTGGCGTACCTCCGTCTGGCTTACGCCGGCCGGCAGAATGGCCTGCACGATGCGGCTCCCGAGCTCCTCAACGGAGAGGTCGATCTGGCGCCGTGCGGTTACCACCGCCGACTCAATCTCACCTTTGGCCGCAGCGACGCGCGTCTGCGCCTGCTCGCGTGCTGTGGCGAGTGCCCGGTCCCTATCCGCCTGCCGCTGCTTCAGTCGCACGTCGCGTTCGGCCGCGATCGCGCCGCGGGCCGCGCGCAACTTGTCCTCGTAAACCGCGGTCTCCGCTTCCGCCGCGGCGATGGCCCCGCGCGCCTGCTCCACCGCACCGGTTGTGCGCGCACGGCGCTCGGCCAGGGTGCGCTCCAGGGGACGCTGCACCAGCACGCTGTACGCCGCCACCAACAGAAGAAACAGGATCATCGTCGGGATCGCACCGACGATGAGAGACCCTAATGATTGAAGTATGTCCATGTACCTTACAATTCGTTTGCGCATCCGCCGGCTTCCGGGAGCAAGACGTTCCCTGCCTCAGCGCTCACATGTGCAGAGCAAACGCACCGATGTCTATGTACCTTGTAGCAAAGCAGCGGAACGAAAGTCAAAAGTTTAACCCTAAGGTGAACGCACCGCACGATCTCCGTCCGGAGCTCCGTTTTTTGCTTGCTTTCCGAAGTCCTCAAGGCTACACTTTAGTCATCACCGAAGACCCGTCCGGGTCGTGCAGGCCGCGTGAACTGGGACCTTCCTCCGCTCCCACGTTCAGGCGGCCTGTATTCTTTCGCCCCTATCCTTCTTGGCCCATTGGCTCCGCGCCGCTCCGCCGTTGGTATCGCCGGTACCGCCCCAGCAACGACGCCGGGCCCACCGCGTGCAGGAACAGAAGATTGCCCTCAAAGCGCTGATCCGTCAGTGTCGCGCCGCGCTCCAGTGCCGCCAGGATACGGCCTTCGGACTGCGGGATGCGAAACTCAGCCTCAAGCAAAGGATCGGCCGTGAGTGCGCTATCCATGGCCGCCAGCAGCTCCGGCAGACCCGCGCCTGTGTGCGCCGAAACCAGGAGCTCGCCGGGAGCGGTAACGAAGCCGGACGGCAGCAGATCCGCCTTATTTAAGGCCTGCAGCGTTGGGGTGTCCCGCACCTCCAGTTCGGCGAGCACGGCCTCGACCTGCTCCTTCTGCTCGCTCAGGGTTGGGCTGGCCGCATCGCGCACATGGAGGAGCAACTCCGCCCGCTCGACCTCCTCCAGTGTGGCGCGAAAGCTCGTTACGAGCGCATGTGGCAGATTGCGCACGAAGCCCACCGTATCGGCCAACAGCACCCGTCGCCGCGAGGGCAGTGTCAACTGCCGCAGCTTCGGATCCAAGGTCGCAAACATGCGCTGGGATTCGAGGACGCCGG
>CAXUIF010000031.1:0-20179 GCA_964250995.1 uncultured Acidobacteriaceae bacterium | reverse complement strand
CATCCGCTCCAGGGAGTGCTGCAGACCCACGCACAGCACCTGTTGCTTCCAGAGGCTGTCTTCCAGGGCGTCCAGTGAGTCGTCTGCGATGGCGAGCAGAGCGGCGTTCACCGCGTCTCCGAGGTCGTGTACCTGTTGCAGGCAGGCGCCCTCGGCCTCTTGTGCGAGTTGTCGATCTTGAGTCTTCATGCGCCTTGATGCTGCTCTGATAGCTAGAAGATTGTGCGTCGTGGTCAGGTGTGATTTGCAGGTCTAAGAACGAAGCACTCTTAAGTTGTAAGCCAGGCTCTGCGGATGCTGAATACATCGAAGGAGGAACGCGGCAGCGAAACGTCATAGCTCGTGCGTCATCTTGACACAGTGTCCGTGCCTGTGCGTTGTGGTGCTTTCACGGGCTCCGTGTGGGCCAGAGCTTTGGCTACGGCGCTTGCTATTCCTACGCCGCCTGCATCGCTGAAAGCCTTCGCGAGTTGCTGAACGCCGAAGCTCTTCATCTGGTCGTCTCCGCTATCCTGATTCTCCTCTTGCCCGGGTACCGTGGCGAAGCTGGTTTCCGCTGACTGCAACCACTGTGTCAGCAGGATCGATTCAAAATCCTTTGCGGTGCTCTGGAGTTTGTCTGGAAGCCTGGTTCTGAAGGAGGCTGATGACGGATTCGTGGGCGTGGCGGCCACCTTGGAAGGATTTGGAAGTAGAACAGCCGGGGTCACATTCATGGTTAGATAACCTCCAGATCGGCTTGCAAGCCGCCTGCGGCCTTCACTGCCTGCAGAATTGAGACGATGTCGCGCGCGGTGGCTCCGATAGCATGCAGACCGCGCACTAACTCTTCCACGTCGGCTCCGTTGCCCAGCCGAATGGAACGGGCTTCTTTGTCGTTGACGGAAAGTTGAGTGTTGGCGGTGGTCGTCGTTACGCCATTGGAGAACGGGGCGGGTTGCGAGGTGGTGAGGACGGTGTCGACCTGGATCTGCAGCCCGCCATGCAGGATCGAGACCGGCGAAAGGAGGACATCTCCCCCGAGAACCACCGTTCCCGTTCGTTCGTTCACGATGACCTTGGCTGCGGTCTGGACGTTCACTTGCAAGCTCTGAATCCGGGAGATAAGCAAAGGAACGGAGGGCATCTGCGTCGCCCGAACGTCGACGTCGATGTGGCGGCTATCGGAGGCGATCGCGACCTGCCGGTCGAAGTTCTTGTTGATGGCTTCCGCGATATCGCGCGCGGTCGAGAAGTCGGCATCCCGGAGGAGAAAGGATAACGAGCGAAGCTCGCTGAGGTTCACTCTGACGTTCCGTTCGACGATGGCGCCTTCCGGAATGCGGGCGACCGTGGGATAGTTCACGGCGCGTAGCTGGCCTTGCACACCTTCGGAGTAACCGCCCGTAGTCAGGGGACCTTGTGCCTCCGCGTAGACCTGACCGTCGGTTCCATGCAGGGCCGTCATCAGGAGAACGCCCCCTTCGAGGCTTTTCGCATCGCCAACGGAGGAAACCGTGATGTCCATCTTCATGCCGGCCTCTGAAAAGGGCGGTAACTTCGCCGTAACCATGACCGCGGCGACGTTTTTTACGACGGCGGTGCCAACCGGGATCTGCACCCCGAGGCGTTGCAGGGTATTGGCAAGCGTCTGCACGGTGAAATAGGTCTGCTGGCGATCGCCCGTCCCTTGCAGGCCGACGACCAGACCATAGCCGAGCAGCTGGTTTTCACGAACTCCCTGGATCTCCGTGATGTCCCGGATGTGCGTGGGGCGAGGGTTGGAGGCAGAGCATGCCAGCGCTGTGGCAAGAAGGCAGGCGAGGGCTGACAGAGCCCTGAGCACGGCCCGCGAAGCGGAGAGTCCGGAGCCGACTGACGGTTCCGCAGTGGCGAAACAGAGTAAAGAGAAGAGACGCATTAGAAACCAAAGACCCAGAGCAGAGCTCGCGTAACGGGGTTAGGGGGACGCACGCTATCGGAGATGATGCCCTTGCCTTTGAGCTCGATCTGCAGTGCGCTGAGGGCGGTGGACGCAACGGTGTTGCTGGGATCGATGTCGCCGGGGCGTGCCACGCCCCTCACGATGACTTCCTCATGCTGGTTGTTCAGCAAGATTTGCCGGTGAGCTTCCACCACCAGATTGCCATTCGGAAGCACGGAGATCACTTCCCCGGTTAGGTTTGTGCTGAAGGTGGTGTTGGAGGCGGTTTGGCCCTGGCCCTTCAGTACGGTCGAGGAGTTGGCGGCCAGAAGCGGATTTGTTGCACTGGGCGTCTTGCCAAAGATGCCGGTGAGCGCGGACGTCGTCGTGAAGTTGCGAGCGTTGTTCACAGAGCCGCTCTGGGCTGCAGTGGTCTGCACCGCGACAGCGATGGTCAGGTTGTCATGGAGAGAACGAGCTTTGTAGTCGAGCCCGGGATCGTTCAAGGGACCGTTTGGCGACCATAGACTGCCGCTGGACCGGCTGGGCGGCGGTTCCGTCCAGCTTGCCGCGACCGTGTCAAGGTACTCGGCGCGGAGCTCGTCCGGAGTCTTGCGAGGATGCTTGGCTGAGAAGGCCTGCGCGTTTGAGGATGCAGCGGCGACGGCCGTTGCAAGGAGGACCCACCGAAGCTTGCGGTGTACATGGCATTTGGGAGCGGATTGTTTCACGGCAGCACACCCCGCACGATGCCTTCTTCGCTCACCGTGCCTCGATACAGCTGTTTGCGGTCCAACGAGGCCACGCGCACGTCAGCGCCAACCCCGCCCGTGTCGACCGAGATAACAGGGAGCATGATGCGCATGTGCGTGTCTTCGAACAATAAGGTCGTATGTTGGCCGGCGCGCAGCGTCGTGGCCCCTGATAGCTTTGCCGGACGAGTCTGCGCGGAGCTTGAGGGCAACTTTGCCTGGGCGGCCAGAGCGGTGACGGCGTCGTGCAGATTCAAAATGGCCAGGAAAGGCAGACATTGACCCGCCACATGGCAGCTCAGGCGAACGCGCAGCTGTCCGGGGCCGGCAGGTTCTGCGCTGCAGACTTCGAGGTCCGGGGACGGCCCCGCGGCTGACAAAGGGGAGGGCAAGCTGATGTCAGCCGCGTCAATCGCTACACCGGTGGCGAGCAGAGCCCGTGCCACAGCCGCTGGGGTGAGAGGGAAGCGCGCAGCTGTGGTTTCTGCCCGGAGCGAAAGGCCCATGCTGCTGAGCAAGAGGAAGAAAACGACGTTGATGAGCCGGTGCGGTAAGGGCATGCCGTTCCTTTGCAGGCTATTGAGCGAGCTGATTGAGTTGCTGCAACATCTCGTCGACGGCTTTCACGACCCGGGAGTTGGACTCGTAGGAGCGCTGCGCCACGATCATCTGCACGAACTGTTCGACCACGCTGACGTTGGACTGTTCGATCATGTTTTGTTGCAGGCTGCCCAGACCGTCGGTCCCCCCGGGGGTCCCAACGATGGCATCGCCGGAAGCGGCGGTCGGCAGGTAGATGTTGTTGCCAACGCTGTTGAGTCCGCCGGGGTTAGCGAACATGGCGGTTTGAATGGAGCCGACCTTGGATGTCTGGATTTGGCCCGGGAGCGTTACGGAAACGGTGCCGTCACTGCCAATGCTGACGGCTGTGGCATTGGGTGGAACGGTCACGCCGGGCTGGAGCGGATCCCCGTTCGGGGTGACCAGGTTGCCTTGCGCATCGAGCTGAAAGGAGCCGGCGCGCGTGTAGCCGATCTGTCCAGTAGGCAATTGCACTTGGAAGAACCCCGCGCCCTGAATGGCGATATCAAGCGGATTACCGGTCTGGGTGAGCTCTCCTTGTGTTTGCAAAATCTCTGTAGCGCCGGGCCGAACGCCCAAGCCGACCTGCATGCCGGCCGCGACGGTGGTCTGCTGGGTAGCTGCGGACCCGGGCATGATCACGTTTTGATACAGCAAATCCGTGAACTGCATGCGGCGTTGTTGAAAGCCACTGGTGCTGGCATTGGCCAGATTGTTGGCAATGTTGTCGAGGTTCATCTGCTGCGCGTTCATGCCGCTGGCAGCCGTATAAAGGGCGCGAATCATAAGGCTCCTTAACTTACGCGCGGCAGGTCCTGCGCTGCCGTCTTGTCCATTTCGCTATCCAGCATCGTGAGCACGTGGCGCATGGTTTCTGTGGCGCGCTGTGCCGTGACCAACTCAATGACACCGTCGATTGGGCTTACATTCGAGCTTTCAATCGAGCCCTGACGCACACCCGTGCCGGAGGCGGGTTGTTCTTGGGCTGCCGGCGCTGTGTAGTAGCTGCTGCCCTGCGTGACCGGGACCGTGGTCTCCGGAAAGCGAACAACCTGCAGCTTGCCGACGATGGCGCCTCCTGACGAGATGGTTCCATCGCTGCTGATGACTGGAATACCCGGAGGCAGCGTGATCGGGCCAGACTGACCGAGGACGGCGTCGCCCTGTGCGGTGGTGAGCTTGCCTGTGCTGGAGACCTGGAAGCTGCCGTTACGGGTGTACGCGACGCCGTTCGCGGTCTGCACTTTGAAGTAGCCGGAGCCTTCCAGGGCGAGATCCAGCGGATTGCCGGTGCGCGTCATCGTGCCCTGCGCTTCGTCCAGCTTCGTGCCGGAAAGGATGCCGTAGCTGTTGGTTACCTGGTTGAGCGCCGAGAGGCTGCCGTGGCGCGCGGCTTCGGCCAGCACGGTACCGAAGATGTTCTTCTGCCCATGAAATCCGGCGCTGCTGCTGTTCGCCAGATTCGAAGCGATCGTGTCGAGCTGTTGGGAGCGTGCCATCAGGCCGGCACAAGCTGCATAAAGTCCGCTGTCCATAAGTCCTCGCTGGTGTAGAGAGCAAGCGGTGTGCCAAAGAGGTCGGCAAAATTTGCCTTCCTGGGCCACTCTGGCGGGCACTGACGCCTGGGTTGATGAGAAAGGATGAGAGAGCCCGAGACCGCAGGGCGGGCAGGTTACGCCGCTCCCCCTGAATCGGACGCGGCCATCTCATGAGCGGCCAAGAGCAGCGTGCGCCAAAGGCCAGGCTCGGCCTCACTGTCCAGGGACGCGAGCGCTCCTCTAAGAAAGAGCGGCAGGTGGTAGGCCTCCGCGACGCAAGCAATAGGGCCGGCGCTCCAGGAGGCGGTCTGCAGCGGGGTCGACCAGGCAAGCTGCGCTGGCAGGCTGCCGATGTCGTGCAGAAGGCCGACCAGGTAGGCTGTTTCCTCGCATAACCCCACTGCCTGCGCCGCAATCTGGGCACAGCGGCCGACCCTTACAGCATGGTCGGCGAACGCGCTCAGCAGTGCCTGCTGATGCCATGTGGAAGGTGTGTAGCGAAGGGCGCGGATCAGACCGGCACGTCCTAGAGCGATGATGCAGTCCTGCAGCCGCTCTGGGCAGTCCTGCAGTCGCTCTGGGCAGTCCTCGGAGGAGGCCGTCTCTTCGATGGCCGCGGCGAAGAGACGAAGCACGGCGCCCGGGTCCACCGACACGACCTCATGCACGCTGCGCAGATCGAGGACGCTGCCCTGCAAAAGAACCTCCATACAGAAATGCGTGCTCGCCAGGAGAGGAAACGGAGCTGCGACACCAGAGCCGGGAAACTGCCCGGGGGCGATAGGGCCTACAGCGTTGGGATCGCCGGAGCGGGTCATTGGACGAGCGCCTCCGAGGCCTTCGGGTCAGCCGCTTGTGCCGAGCGAAGACGCTGCGCCGCGCCTTCGATCACCTCTGTGACACGCAGGCCGTAGTTGCCATCGACGATTACGACTTCGCCGCGAGCGATGAGACGATCCCCGAGCACCAGATCGACGGGTTCCTCAACCTGTCGGTCGAGCTCGACCAGCGACCCGCTGCCCAGAGCCAGCACCTCACGCAGGGTCAGGTGACGCTGGCCGAAGCGCAGCGTTACGGCAAGGGGTACGTCGATGACGCGCTCGATCTTGGTCGGCTCTGGCGCACCGTTGTTGCCGTGGCCGCCGGCGGACGCCTCTGTCCTGAGGGCTGCTTTCCCCAAGCTGGCCCGCAGAGCCGGGCTGATCGCAAGGTAAACAAGGCCCATGCCTCCGGATGACGCGCGCAATGCGAGGCTGGCCAGCGATGGCTGATCTGTCTGGGCGTTCGTCAACCGGCAGGGACCGAGTTCAAGCGCGCCGACGTGCGTGCCGAGCCCATCGCGCAGCACGCCTTGCGAAGCGCGCAACAGCGCAAGCCATTGATCGGCCGGGCTTTGCGTCGGGTTCGGGGTTGAGGTTGGGGCGGTGGTCCCTTCCAGCGAAGCGAGCAGGGCACCCGAGGCCGAGGCGTCGAGCAGCAGAAGCAGATCGCCTTCGAGAGCTCCTGTGAGTTCGAACGCTGCCGCCGTGAGCGTCTGCTCCGGCGTCGGTTCGTGGCCGTCCAGCGTTACGTCGACGGTCCAGGGACTTGCACTGTGGGCCGAGATCGTCTTCGAAAGAACTTCAGCGATAGTTGCCGCGAGCTGTTCCCAAAGAGCCTGGAAGGCCTGGTTGTGTGGTTCGGAAGTCATCATCATGCTCCAAAGTCCGGCTGGCAGGGCCGTCCGAGTTGTGCGGTTTTGCGCGTCCCACGCCGAACGGGCGTTACTTCAAAGAGGGAGTATTCGCTGATGTTCAGGCGGACGGGGTTATCGACCGACGTGTGAAGGTCCAGAACGGTGCCGGGCTCCATCGCGATGAGCTCGCCCACCGAGATCGCCAGCCCGGTGAGTTCGGCAGAGACGAGCATGTTGCAGTCCAGAACGCGTTCCCGCAGCGGCAACGCCCCAACGGTGTCGCCACCCAGGATGCGCGTGCTTTCCGGATGGGTGGATCGCACCAACGCATTGCAAAACGCCATGGGCAGCACGATGCGCATCCCGGCTCTCGAGCGGGCCAAGGAGATCTCGAAGTTGAGGGCCACCGTGCGCTCTTCGGTCAGAAACATCTGGCCCACCACCGCAGGCTTTATGGAAGGGGAAGGCATTACGTTTACCTGGCACGCCTTCCAGGTGCGTTCCAACTGCACGCCGATAAGCTCGGTGACGCTGCGGATCAGTTCTTCGTCGATGTCCGTCAGTTCACGCGTGCTGTCGAGCGGCTCCCCGGAACCACCCAGCAGCAGGTCGAGCAAAGGAAACAGCAGCGCACTATCGAACTTGGCGATCACACGGCTTTGCAGCGGCATCAGGGTGAACGGGACAAGATAGCTGCCCGCAGCAAGTGAAGCCACGAACTCACGCGAGCCGATTTGTTCCACGGTGAGCAGCTTAATCTCCAGCGACGATCCAAGAAACAGATCGAGCGAGTGCGACACGTTGCGCGCAAAGGTCTCGTGCATGGTGCGGAGGTGGCGGATGCTGTCATTGGAGAGCCGGCCGGCGGAACGAAAGTTACACGGGAGGATGTTTGGCTCCGGCCCCGAAAGGGTCTGCGGAGGTGAGGACGTGTCAGTCATGGCGCGGTCTCCAGGCATGTGGAATCGACGTAAGCGATGGGTTTTACCGCACGACGCCCAAGGTGCGGATGGGGGTCACAGAAGGGACCTCGGCAGGAGAGATCACGACGACTTTGGGCAGAAACGGCTCCAAAAGCCGACGCAGGTAAAAGCGGCCAGGGGAAGTACAAAGGAGAACCGGCGGCGCCCCGCCAACGTCCTCGCCGAAGTTTGCGCGCAAACTGTCCAGCACGCGCCGGGCTACCGAAACCTGCAGCGCGCTGGAGTTGATCTGACCGGGAAGCAGATTGCCGGCGCGGGCGCACTCCTCTTCCAGCGTGCTATCGAGCGTCACAACCTTGAGTTCGCCCTCCGTCAGCAGGGGGTGAATGAGCGCACGCCCGAGGCTCTGGCGTGCGGCTTCGACCAGCGCGACAGGGTGCTTGTTGGTCCCCGCGGCTTCCACCAGCGTTTCCAGGATGGAGCCAAGATCCCGGATCGACACCTGCTCGCGAAGCAGCAGCTGCAGGACCTTTTGCAACTCGCCCAAGGTGAGCAGCTTGGGAATCAGTTCCTCGACGAGCTTGGGGTGTGACTCGTTAAGGCGGTCGACCAGGCGCTTGGTTTCACTGCGGGACAGCAGTTCGTGGGCATGCTGCTTGACCAGTTCTGCAAGGTGAGCCACCAGAACCGAGACCGGCTCGACGACCGTGCATCCGGCAACGAGCGCCTGCGCCTGCAAGTTGGGGGTGATCCATTTGGCGTTGACGTTGAAGGCCGGCTCCCGGGTGTCCACGCCGGGCAGGTCGATGGCTCCTGGGGCTGCGTTGACGGCCAGCAGACAACCGCGTCGCAGTTCCCAGCGAGCTATCTCAGCCCCACGCAATTGCACCACGTATTCGCCTTCCCGCAAGCTGATGTTGTCGGTGATGTGAATGGGCGGCACCATGAAGCCGAGTTGCTGCGCAAGCTTTTTGCGCAGTGCGCGGATGCGGTTGAGCAGTTGGCCTCCTTGTTTCTCGTCCACCATGGGCACCAGACCCACACCCACCTCGAGGGTCAACTCATCGAGCTTCAGCACGGCGTCGATCGCCTCGGCCGCCACGACGGCGGGGTCTGAAGCGCCACCCGCTCCGGAGATCTTGCCCTTTGTTCCCTCGCCCTGACCTGCTCCTTCCTCGACGGGCGCCTTCATACGATAGGCGCCGTACATGAGCCCGCCGCCGAGCGAGAAGAAGGCGATCTTGGGCAGTCCCGGTATGAGGCCGAAGGCGCACAGGACGCCGCCGGCGATCCACAACAGCATGGGTTGCCGGATCAGCTGGCTCTGGACGTCCACGCCGAGCGACTTCTTTGAGGCAGCCCGGGTCACGACGATGCCGCCGGCCACCGAGACCAACAACGACGGCAGGATGGAGACCAGACCGTCCCCGACCGTGAGAATGGTGTAGGTCTTCAGGGCCTCCGCCAGTGGCACGCCCTGCTGAAAGACGCCAATCAGGATGCCCGCAACGATGTTGATTGCGAGGATAAGGATGGTGGCCAGCGAATCGCGCTGACTGAACCGGGCCGCACCGTCCATGGCGCCGCAGAACTCGGCCTCCTGCGCGACCGCTTCCCGCCGTGCGCGGGCCTGCTCCTCATTGATCAGCCCCGCGTTCAGGTCCGCGTCGATGGCCATCTGCTTGCCCGGCAGGGCGTCCAGGGTGAATCGCGCGGTGACCTCCGCCGTGCGTACCGCCCCATGGCTGATGACGAGGAATTGAATGGCGACCAGGGCAAGAAACAGAACGAACCCGACGATGTAATTGCCACCGACGACGAACTGGCCGAAGGCCTCAATGACAGCGCCGGCGGCTGAGGGGCCCTCGTTACCATGCAGCAGAATCCGGCGCGTGCTGGCCAGGTCGAGCGAAAGGCGCATCAAGGTCAACAGCAAGATGAGGCTTGGAAAGACTGAGAACTGCACAGGCCGCAGAACCTGGATGGCGGTCAGCAGCACCAGGACCGACGCTGCAATGCTGCAGGTCAGAAGCAGATCGAGAATCAAGCTCGGCATGGGAACGAGCATCACGAACAACATCAGGACGGCCGTAACGGGGACGACCCACTCCGCCGAGTTCTTGAGAAGTTTGTTGACGAGACTGGTGTTCATTGCCCTGGTACGACCTCCCCGGCAGCATTTTTGGCGCGGCGCACGCGGTCCTGCTCGCGCAACTCCGCCTGTGCCTTGTACACAACGACCAGCACCTCCGCGACAGCCTGATACAGCTGCGCCGGGATGGAATCGCCGATCTCGACACTCTTGTACAGCGCTTGCGCGAGCGGTTTGTTTTCCATCACCGTCACGCCATGTTCGCGGGCCAGCTCCTTGATCTTTTGCGCAAGGAGATCCCGGCCCTTGGCGACCACTTCGGGCGCGCCCATGGGCGCTTCGTAGCGGAGCGCCACGGCATAGTGGGTAGGGTTGGTCACCACCAGCGTGGCCGTTTGCACGGCCTGGAGAGAGCGCTTACGGCGCATCGCACGCTGGAGTTTGCGCACCTGGCGCTTGGTGTGCGGGTTGCCGTCGTTCTCCTTGTGCTCCTGCTTCAGCTCCTCCTTGCTCATCCGAAGCTGCGCCTCGTTGCGACGCCAAAGCAGGCCGTAATCGACCGCGGACCAGATCAGCAGGACCAGGCCCGACTTCCAGGCCACAGTCCACGTGATCGCACTCACGGAGGAAAGAAGAGCCCGGATGTCGATCTCCGAAGCGTGCTCCAGCTCGGCCCAGTGGTCACGAAGGGCATACACACCGATCAGCAGAATGGCGCCAAAGGGGATGAGTGTTTTGCCCAAACCGCTTAGGCTGGCTGAAGAAAAGATTTGCTTCAGACGATTCTGGGGGCTCAGCCGTTCGAGTTTGGGCTGCAAGGCCGCGGGTGCGATGTTGATGCCGCCCTGCGCTATGCCCGCGCCTACAGAAAGCAGCATCGCAACCAGCAGGGCGGGAACGATCCAGCGCAGGACCTCAAGCCCGGTCCAGTAGAAGAGCGGGCCATCCGGCGTGAGCGTATCGCTGCTGGCGGAGGCCAGAGTGCCCGCATAGAAGCTTCGCCAGTGCCCGCCCATGGTGTTGCATGTCATCAGCACGGTGGCGGCAACGCCCCCCAGTGCGAGCAGATTCGGCAACTCGCGCGAGCGCACAATCTGACCCTGTTCGCGGGCCTTCTTGCGGCGTTGCGGTGTAGCTTTCTCGGTTTGGTTCGCTTCGGGCATGGCGATCTAACGGGCTTCCAGCAGCAGACGGTTGGAAAGTTCGAGAGAGTGGAGAAAAAAGCGGTCAAGCATCGCTGGCCAGTACTTCAAGGCGACAAACAGGATGGCAAAGCCGAGCAACGTCTTCACGGGAGGGCCGAGCATCATGAGCGGGGCCTGGGGCGAGGCCTTGCCCAGCAGACCCAGCACGATGTCGGTCAGAAAGGTGGCAGACAGCACCGGCGCGGCCATTTGCAGGCCAAGGGTGAAGACCTCGCCGCCGGCCCGCACGGCCGTCATGGTGAACATGCCAGAAAGATGGGCCGATCCGGGGGGCACCAGCAGGAAACTGCGGCCAACGGCTCGAAGCAGCCAAAGATGAACATCCAGCCGCAGAAAGATCAGCATGGCGAGCGTCTGATGGAACAGCGCGATCACCGTGGACTCGACCTGGGTCTGCGGGTCGAGCAGGTTGATCAGAGAAAAGCCCATCTGCGTGCTGAGCACCTGGCCGGCCATCTGCACCGCGTCGAAGACCAGATTGGTAGCAATGCCCATCCCTGCCCCGACAATCACTTCGCCAAGGACCAGACCGGGCCATGCGCTTACGTCCAGGTGGGCGAGCCCCGGGGAAAGGCTCGGGAAGAACAGAAAGGTGGCCGCAACGACAAAGCCCGCTTTGACACGCGCCGGCATGGCCGCGCTGCTGAAAAAAGGAGCAAAGAGCATCAACCCGGAAAGGCGCATGGCAATGGCCAAAAAGGCCACGATCATCTGCTGCAACGTCAGTTGGGTCATCGGAGCACTCCCTGAAAATCCGACAGAATGTGAATCGTGTACAGGGCCAGGTGGCGCCACATCCACGGCATCAGGAAGAACAGGACGAGCCCGGTAGCCAGCAGCCGGGGCACCGTGGTCAGTGTTTGGTCCTGCAACGAGGTGAGCACCTGCAGGATGCTGACTACGAGGCTGACCGCGATCACCAGCGCGAGGATGGGCGCGATCAAAATGGCGACCTCCGTCAACATCAGGCGCCCCAGGGTGACAACTTGATCGGTACCCATTAGGCAAAGCTCCTTACCAGGGCGCCGATCAGCAAATGCCAGCCATCGACCATAAGAAAGAGCAGCAGCTTGAGCGGTGTGGAGATCACCACGGGCGGCAACTGCATCATGCCTACGGACGTGGTAATGGAGGCGACGACGATATCCACGACCAGAAAGGGAAGAAACAGCACGGCGCCGATCTGAAAGCCGGACTTCAGCTCCGAAACGATATAGGCCGGCACCAGAACGCGCATCGAGAGGTCGTGGATGTCGCGTGGGCGTGGCTCTTTCGCGATCTCCAGAAAGAGTGACGCGTCCTTTTCGCGAACGAAGTGCACCATAAATTCGCGCATGGGTTCCTTCCCGCGCGCGAGCGCTTCAAACGGAGTGATCGTGCCACCTTGCAGCGGGATGAACGACTGCTCATAGATCTGCTTGCCTACCGGTTCCATGATGAAGAACGTCAGGATCAGCGTGAGACCGATGAGGGTCTGATTGGAGGGGGTCGTCTGCAGACCGAGAGCCTGGCGCAGGAAGTGGAACACCACAAGTAGTCGGGCGAACGGCGTGACACAGATCAGAATCGAAGGGATCAGTGTCAAAAAGGTGAGGAGAAGCACGATGCTCCACGGGGCGGAACTGCTGCCCAGACCGGAGATGCGCACCTCGTTGGGGGAGGCGGATATGCCGAGAGGCGACCGCGTGAGCGGCCCCGGAGGCAAGGTTGCTGCCTTCGGCGACGCGGGCGGCGTGGGAGCTGGAACAGGCGCGACGGCTGCCTGAGGCGCAAGGGGCAGGGCAGTCGTAGATTGCGCGCTTGCCGGCGGCCGTGGCGAGGGTAGGGTCATGGCAGGGGCGCGCGGAGGGTCGACTTTCGCGGCAGTCTTCGCCGGAACTCGCGCCGTTGGGGGCAAGGGGGTGGCGGTCGGCGTTGGTGTGCCGGTAACTGCGGCTGGCGGTGGACGAAGTGGGGCCGCGTCCGGCGGAGCCTGCTGCGCACGGATTTGCGCTGCGGTGAGCGGAGCCGCCGGCGCGTTGGGCGCGGTTGCGCTTCCAGGAACGGCCGATGCCGACACTGCCGGTAAAGGCCCGGTGCTTTGCGCCGCCTTCAGCACCGTAGGTCGCATAGGCGGCAGCGTGGAGCCGTTCTTTGGCGGGGGCGCGACTGCGGCTCCCTGCGCTTTCCCCACAGGGCGCGCCGCTTTGGAGAGCTTTGTGGTTTGGCGGCTGCCGAGCGCGCCGGCGCGCAGGACAGGACGGCCGGGCGCGTGCCGATGTGGCACGGCCGCCGGGGCCGGGGGCGCCAGAAGGCTCACGAGTAGAGCCACAAAGCTGAGCGTGCGCCGGTTCATGCCGTTCCTGTTTGTTGCAGGGCTTGCTCGACCGCGCCCTGGAAGCTTTCCGCTTCCACGCGCTTGGCCAAGGTGGTGAGCAGAGCCACACTGGAGCTGCCACCCCCGATGAGGTACTCCACGCCGTCGACCTCCACGATGGACAAGAAGCGCCGGTCCCCCAGAGAGACGGTTTCGCTCACGCGGAGACGCCGGTTTCTGGTCTGCAGAAGATTGCCGAACCCTAGCCGTGGGAGCCAGTACAGGGCGTCTGCGGCCCGGCCGAGCAGGGAGGTCCGGCGCGCTGTGGAGCCTTCCCTGGAACCGACAAACGGGAGTTTAGCCGTCGGTGCTGATGCGGAGGAGTGCGGCTGCCAGGCCGCTGTCACGTCGGAAAGGCTCATGCCACACCCGTTAGACGGACCGCCAGGTTGTCGCCCACCACGTCGAACTCTGCCAGGCCGACGACCTGCCCGTTGACCTTGAGGGAGACATCTTCGTTGTGCTGTGCGGCTGTTTGGACAATCGAACCCGCGCGCAGTCGCATCAGCGACCCGACTGTGAAGTTCACGACCGCTACCTCCAGCACCAGCGTGCAGGGAAGGTCGTAGGCCCGTGCCAAGGGATCCTGAGCTCTCGTACCATGGGGCGGCAGCACGACGGCTGCGGCGGGGGAACTGACTCCAGCGCTGAACATCGGGTCTCTCCTGCGAGGACCGCTCGCGCCCATCCGTTGTGAGCGGGGACGCAGAGTGATCTCTCATGAAGGAGCTTTCGCAATTGCCGCGCCACGATTGGCGCGTCTACCCCCTTTGTGGCAGAGATTTGCCTATTTCCCGGTAAAGTCTGCCAGTCCTGTGGTGTCTCCGCCGTCCGGACTGACGGACGTCTGCGGAGGTTCGTCCTAGATGAGAGCTTGGTGAGAAGCGATCTCGCAACAAAAGCGCCGGGGCGCGCGAGGTCGCACTCCCCGGCGCTGCCGACGGGTAGGTCTTCATCTGGATGGTGGTTTGTTCCACCTGATCGAACGCAGTGATTGCTTTCGCATTGGCCTCGTAGGAGCGTTGCGCCACGATGAGGTCAGACAGTTCCGTAGCGACATCCACGTTGGATTGCTCGACGTGGGCGCCCACCATCGTACCGAGTCCGCCCGTACCGGCGACCCCGATCACAGCTTGCCCGGAGGCAGCCGTCGGCAGGTATTGATTGCCACCACTGAGCGAAAGGCCCTCCGGGTTGGCGAAGCTGGCCACGGCCACCTGCCCAATGGCGCGCTGTTGGCCGTTGGTGAAGCTGGCCTGCACGGTGCCGTCCTGCAGCACGGAAAATCCGGAAAGCGTGCCGGCTGCGTAGCCGTTCTGCGAGTTGGCGCTGGTGGAGTTTGCGGTGGCTGTTTGTGAGATCAGGGGCCCATTCGCCGTACTGGAAAGATTCCAGACCGGGTTCATGGTTGCCGCACCGTCGGCGAACGGGCCGATCGAAATGGAGCTAACGGGAGCTGTGGGACTGGCTAGAGACCCGTCGGTGTTGAAGGTGAGCGTGCCGGAACCGACGGAGGTTGTCGTGCCTGTCCCTCCTTGCAGATCGCTCGAGGGCACTGTGACGTTGTAACTCCACGCGTTCGTCCCCGTCTTGGTGTAGCTCACGGAAAGCAAATGCGCTTGCCCGAGGGAATCGAAGACGTTGATCGGCGGCGGCGAATAGGTGTCGCCCACCGCGGACGACGCATTCAGATTCGTGGTGAAGGAGAACTTTGTGGTGGGCGTGGCAGATGTTGTAGTGCCGGTGCCGACGTTGATCGGCTGCAGGCTGGCGTTGGTTGTAACCACGCCGCCAACGGCGGGAAAGCCCATCACAAGATTGCCACTGAGACTGGTGAGCTGGCCGTTGATGTTGGTCGTGAAGTCGCCGGCACGCGTATAGCTGAGCGCGCCTTCTTTGTTGCTGGTCACAAAATAGCCAGCGCCGTTCAGCGCGATGTTGGAATCGATGCCGGTCGAGGTGACGGGCCCGTTCGTGAGATTGGATGACATGCCTTCCACCCGGACGCCGAAGCCCAGCTGCACGGGATCAGCGTTTCCGCTCGTGCCCAGGTTCTGGTAGAAAACATCGGAAAACACGGCGTTCTGTGCCTTGTAGCCATTCGTGTTCAGGTTGGCGAGGTTGTTGGAGATGGCTTGCAGAGCGCTCGAACTGGCGTTCAGCCCTGACAGAGGAGTGGAAAAGAGAGACATGCGGTGAGCTCCGGTATGGGTTGAGGGGATCGGGAAGATTAGAAAGAGGGTAGGTTTGGGAGCAGGGCGGAACCGGGCAACCCGCTTGTGGCCGCCGCGTTCTGGAGTGCGGCCAGCGCCGCAGAAGTGTGTGCGGTGCCGACGCTCTTGCCGGTGGGTGCAGCAGGGCCTGTGGTGGTGGTGCCGGTCGAGGTCGTCGGGCCGGTCAAGGTGGAGGAAGTACCACTGCCAAGTGTGTTGGTCAGGAGCTGGTTGATGCTGGCGACCTGGTCCAACTGGTTCAGCGAAATCATCTGTCCAACCATCTGCGTGCTGTCCATGGGCGCGGTTGGATCCTGGTTCTGCAACTCCTGGACAAGCAGCTTCATAAAGGTGGAGCCAAGCGAGCTGAGGCTGGTTTGGGCGTTGCTGGTGCCCGTCGCGCTCGCAGTACCGGTTGCGGCCGCGGCCGTCGCGCGGGGCTTCGGGCTGAAAAGCTCAGGGGACGTAGAAGGGAAAACGATCGATGACATAGAGTCTCCTTGCATTGCGTTCAAATCCTGATGTTGAGGCGGCTTGTCGTCGCCTGTGACGGAAAGGTGACGGGTGTCGGAGTTTCCGCAAGGTTCGCGGTGTTAGCGGGTGTCGCCGAGGTGGTCCTACCTCTGCTGCCACCGCGTGCATCCCCGGTTTGTGCTTCTGCGCCGGGTTGCGACTGATCGCCGGTGCTGCTGTTTCCAGATGTCACCGTAATGGTGGTGGGCAGGCCATGTTCGCCGCGTAAGTGTTGCTCCACGCTCGGCAGGTGCGCCGCGATGGCGTTGCCAAGCTGAGCGTCTTCCAGACTGATCTGCGCGGACAGGCTGTTGCGCCCATAGCCTGCATGCACGGTGATACGGCCGAAGTCGCCGGTAGACAGGTTGACCTGCATCTGCGATCCGCTCAGGGTCTGCATCAATCGCGCATGGGTCAGGAGGGGCACCTGAGCCTCGTGCTGGGGCGTCATGGCCGTGGCCGGCTGGGAAGGCCGTGGCGCAGCGTCGGGAGCGGACGCTGATGTTTCCAAGCGCGAAGGCGCAGGTGGTGCAAAGCTGACGTTGGCGGGCGCGGAGCGCTCAGGAACGCCGTTTGCTGAGCCGCCGGCACCGGAGGAGCTCCCATCCTGTGCAGTTCCTGTGCCCGTGGAGGTTCCGGCGACCGGGGCCGCTGCTGTCAAGCCGCCCGCGATGGAGCCCACCGGGGGCGTTGGGGGAGTGCCGGGGCGTGTCGCCGCGGGATCATGCAGCGGAGAGGCTGACGACACCGTTCCAAGGTGCGGGGCAGCCATCGCGCTGCTTTCCATCAGCTGCGCAGCTTGCGCCATGGGCTGAGCGAACGGTTGCGTTCGGTCCAGACCTCGACCTTGCGCGATCGCTGCCGGGGCAGCTGTGGGTGCTGCCACTGCTATCTGGGAGGTCTGGCCTTCCTTGGGGGCCGCCGTTTGTTTGCTGGGTTCGGTCGATCGGGGGACGCCCGGCGCCGCGGTGTGCTGGTGCGTCTCGCCGGAGAGCGCAGGACGGGGTGGGTTGGTGTTCGTCACAGCCGCGCCCAAGCTGCTAAGGACGTCACTGCCATGTCCATGCGGACTGTTCTGGGACGCGGCTACGGCGGTTGTTTTCCCGCTGTCGTTTGCATGCGGGAAGGGAGCAGGGACAGGCCCGGCACTTCCCGTTGCGGCGGGGCTGACCGCAGGAGAAGGTGGCAGCGAACCTGCGGCGGGGGGCTGGCCGGGCGCAAGGTCGAGAGCTGGCGGGGGCCATGCGTCCGGCGCCGCCGCCCCGCTCGCGGAAAGCGGCGCAGGCATATTGAGCATCTGGGAAGGGAGGTCTAGACCCGGGAGAGCCTGTCCTGCCAAAGTATCCAGGGCTGCGCTTGGCAGCGTCGCTTGCGCCGAGAGCGGAGGGAGCGGAACGCCGGCGACATCGGGAGCAGCGGCTGCAGGAGTGCTTGATGGAGCACCATTCATCGCTAGCGAACGCCGGTTTGGAAGCGGCGTCGGAGAGACGGTCGTCGTGGTGATGGCATCAGTCTTCGGCTGTATAGCGGCCAGAGTTCCCGTCCCGCTCGCGCTCAGGTGTGGAAGCACCGTGGCTCCGGGGGTGGTCGAAGCGGGTGGCATCACGACCGCCGGCAAGGCAAACGCGAGGGGCAAAGCCACCGCTACGGTTACGGGATGCATGGGGAGGAGGGCGGCGGCCGGTTGCGTCAGCGGAGAACCGGGTTTGAGCGGGAGCAGCGACCTGGTGTGCGCGAGGGTGTCTTTCAAGCATCCACCCTTGCCGGCTGTCTGACGCTCCGGTACCGTGACACCATTCAGAACGCTCAGCGAAGCGGACGTCGCACTTGCGGGAAGCGTTGTCGGCGAAGGGCTGCCGGCTTGCACGATCAACAGCTGCATCGCCTGTGTGAAGCCAACACCTGTCCGAGCTTCTGCCGGCGGAGTAAGAAGCGGACTCGTTTGGTCTGGCAACGACACCTGCATATGCCTGATCCATGCAACCGTCGTGCCAAAGTGATACGGCGAAGAAACTTTCCGAAGAACAAGCAAAAATGGCCAATTTTTCGAGGTTTCTGAACCGAAGCGCATGCTGCTTTGCGCAGAGTTCCGAGGAAGTCGGCAAAAGCTGCCTAGTGCTCCTCGGCAGATCTTGCCTACTGGTCTCGCCTGCGTCGTGCAGCGAATAGATCGTCCGTGCGTTTGCGGTCGCGTGCTTCCTGCGCGGCGGCCCACACCTTCTCATGCTTCTCATGAAGCTCGGTAAGCGTTTCCCGGTCTCTCCGGGCAGCGAGGTACCGTGCCTGCTGCTCTGCCCGCTGTGCTTCCGTCTGCCGTAGCTGCGCGCTCAGGTGCTCTCGCTGCTGGCGGAGATGCTGTAGGTGGGCTGCCAGGGCCTGATGCTCGGCCGCTAGCCGCACCGCTCGCCCGCTATGGGTGAGGTCGTCGGCTTGCCTGGCGATGGCTCGCTCTACCTCCGCGAAAGCAGCGCCAAGCCGCTGCAGTTCCGCCACAATCGCGCCAAACGCGCGTTCTTCGGTTGCTTCCTTCTGTTCGCGCAACCGCAGCACAGCCCGCAGGGGAAAAGGCGCTGACATGATTAGGAGGGAAGGCTCAGAAGCAGACGTTCCGCATCGGAGAAAGTGCACAGATCGCGGGCATCCTGTCGCAAAAAGGCATGCACCGCGGGCAAAACCTCAAGGGCACGATCCAGCTGCGCATCGCTGCCCCGCTGGTAGGCACCGATCCGGACCAGATCTTCTGAGCGCGCATAGGCGCTGAGCAAGGCACGCAGAGCGCGTGCTTTCTCCACGTGTTGCGGGCTGGCCACAGCCGGCATGAGCCGGCTCAGGCTTTCCAGCACCGCGATGGGAGGGTAGTGCCCACGAGTAGCCAGCGAACGATCGAGAATGATGTGTCCGTCCAAAAGCGAACGGACTGTGTCGACCACCGGATCCTGCTGGTCATCTCCCTCCATCAACACGGTGTAGAAGGCGGTGATGCTGCCCTGCTTGAATCGCCCGGCGCGTTCCACCAGGCAGGCCAGCTTATTCAAGACCGACGGCGTGTAGCCCTTCGCTGTGGGGGGTTCGCCGGCGGCAAGGCCAATCTCGCGCTGGGCCATGGCGAAGCGCGTCAGCGAATCAACAACCAGCAGCACGTCTTTGCCTTGTGCGGCAAAGGCTTCCGCGATGGCCGTGGCAGCCATGGGCGCGCGCAAGCGGAGCAGCGGCGGCTCGTTCGACGTGGATACAACCAGCACGGCGCGCCGCAGGCCCTCTTCGCCCAGCACCTCGAGAAACTCGCCGACCTCTCGCCCGCGCTCGCCGACCAGCGACATCACAATGACCTCAGCAGCGGTGCCGCGCGCCATCATGCCGAGCAGGGTGCTCTTGCCCACACCGCTTCCGCCGAAGATCCCTAGACGCTGACCGCGTCCGCAGGGGACGAACGCGTCCAGGGAACGGACGCCACAGCCCAAAGGCTCGCGTATCGGAACACGGGCAAGGGGAGACGGTGCCTGGGCGTCGATCGGCATCGTGCTGGTGCCGGTGCACGGGCCGCGCCCGTCCAGGGGCAGCCCATTGGCGTCGATGACGCGGCCGAGTAAATCAACGCCTGCGCGCACGGAGGGCCGGCGGCCCAGAGCTGTTATCGTGTCGCCGAGGCGAACACCTACCGGATGTTCCGTCAGCATCGAGAGCACGGTCTGTTCCCGGAAACCGACGATCTCGCCCCGAAGGGTGAGGCCCATGCCGGTGCGGACCACGCATTCCTCCCCGATGCTGCCGACCGGGCCTGCGGATTCGACCAGATTGCCTGTAACTTTCAGGACCCGGCCTTCCCAACGGATCGGTGCGCGCTCGGCTAAACAGCCGTGAAGCTCGGTGAATAGATCAGAGCTCATAGGTGTCCGGGCGCTTGGCGAGAAGATCGACAAAACTCTGGTCAATGTCTTTCAACTGCGCGTCAAAGCCGAAATTTGCCGCACCAAGGCTGGTTTCCACCACGCACTCGCCAAGGGAAAGAGCCTCATCGATGACGACCTCCAGACCCTTGGGAGCGACGCTGGACGCCATGGGTTCCCAGACCGAAGCCGCCGCGGGCGGAATCCGCACACGCACGGGGGTGTCTGTGCCGAGTTGATCCAGAGCGATCCGCACAAGGCCGCGGAGCAGCGTGGGGTCCACTTGAGCCTCTCTTTGCAGGACCTTCTTGGCAATGGCCAGCGACAACTGCACGACCTCCTGCTCCACCTGCTTGAAATACGCTCTTCGCTGCGCCGCGAAGCTCTCCACTGTGGCCTTCAGCGTCGCGTCGCGTTGTGCCTGCTGCTGTTCCAGCCGGAGTCCCCACGCCTGATCGGCTTCGGATAGAGCCGCCTGCACACGCGCGGCGACCTGCTCGTCGGAGAAGGTGACGGGCGGGGGAGCGGGCGGTACAAGTT
>CAXUIF010000030.1:18330-20952 GCA_964250995.1 uncultured Acidobacteriaceae bacterium | reverse complement strand
GTTGAATGACATTGAGCGGCAGCTGGAGCACCATGTGACCGGAAGGTACTCGGCGAGGTACCGGCATGGACTGGCGTGAGGCAGGATGACGGCACGCAAGCGCGATGTACGATGACATTGATCAGGAGGTGGCGTATGGCTGAAGCTACTAGGATTGCCGACGCAAAGGCTCTGGTAATTGAGGGAGAGCGCACTCAAAGTGTTCGCCTGCCCGCTGAGTTTCGATTCTCCAGCCTAGAGGTTTATATCCGGCGCGACCCAAAGAGCGGTGTGGTCAGTCTTTCTGAAAGGCCATTTAAGCCTACTTTCCAGGACATCTTCGAGGCATTCGACGCAGCCGGGGCACACGACTTTGTGGTTGAGCGTGATCGGTCGATGCCGAGAGATGTTGAAATTTGAACACCCGCGATCGTTTCCTCTTGGACACGAACGTTGCTTCGGATATCTTCAGTGGACGATCGCAAGCGGCGCGGCGATCTCTGGAGCAGGTGGGACAATTCTCTACCATCGCCATCTCTGTGCTGACTGAGGCTGAATTACTGTTCGGCTTTCACAAACGGCCAGAAGCAACGCGGCTGCGAGCCGCATTTGAACGATTCTGCACGATTGCCGAAGTGCTGCCGTGGGACTCGGCTGCAGCACACTCCTATGGCCTGCTGCGCAACAGGATGAGCACTGAAGGGGTGACTCTCGAAGCCATGGACCTGCTCATCGCAGCACACGCGCATTCCATCGATGCAGTGCTGGTGACCCGCGACCGAGCGCTTCAGCAAGTGTCAGGCCTGGTGAAAATCGTAAACTGGGCCACTGATCTCTAATTGTGGGTCAGTCGAGGCGTGCGATGGCGAGCAGCGTGATGGAAAAATTTGCGTCGATGGAATATGGCCCAGCGCCTGAGGATGCAGGTGAAGCGGTCCGCTGGTTGGAGGCGCGTGGGCGCAAGGTGGGGAGTTTCTGCGACAACACGTGGACGGTGCCGGAGGGGCCTGCGGACAACAGCAACGGCGAGGGCACGTTTGAGACGCGCGACCCGGCGACCGGGGAGTTGCTGGCCCTCGTGGCGCAGGCAGGTGCAGGCGCGGTGGATGCGGCGGTAAGGGCGGCCCGGCGGGCGCTTCCGGGATGGCAGGCGCTCACCGGGCATCAGCGAGCGCGGTATCTTTACGCGTTCGCGCGGCATGTGCAGAAGCATGCGCGCAAGCTGGCGGTGCTGGAGACGATGGACAACGGCAAGCCGATCCGCGAGTCGCGCGACATCGATGTGCCGTTAGTGGCGCGGCACTTCTTCTACCACGCGGGCTGGGCGCAGTTGCTGGGCAGCCTTGGCGAAGACGGGTTCGCGGCCGAGGACTTTCGTGGACAGGTGCCCGTAGGGGTGGTAGGGGCGATCATTCCCTGGAACTTCCCGCTGCTAATGTTCGCGTGGAAGGTCGCGCCGGCGCTGGCGGCGGGGTGCACGGTGGTGATCAAGCCGGCGGAGTACACGCCGCTCACAGCGGTCATGATGGCCGAGATCGCCGAGGAGATCGGGCTGCCGGCTGGCGTACTGAATGTGGTGCAGGGCGATGGGCGTACCGGCCAGTGGCTGGTCGAGCATCCGGACGTGGACAAGATCGCCTTTACGGGCTCGACCGAGGTGGGACGATTGATCCGCACGGCGACGGCAGGGACCCGCAAGAAGCTCAGCCTGGAGTTGGGTGGAAAGTCTCCCTACATCGTGTTCGACGATGCGGACCTGGATTCGGCCGTGGAAGGGCTGGTCGACGGCATCTGGTTCAACGGCGGGCAGGTGTGCTGCGCGGGCTCGCGGCTGCTGGTGCAGGAGCGCGTGGCGGAGCGGCTATACGACAAGATCCGCGCGCGCATGAGTACGCTGCGGGTCGGTTCGCCGCTAGACAAGGCAATCGACATCGGGGCTATCGCCGACAAAAGCCAGTGGGAACGAATCGAGCGCTATGTGCAGGCAGGTGTTGCCGAGGGCGCGACCTGCTGGCAGCCGGAGATCGCTTTGCCCGCGCACGGATTCTTTGCGAGGCCGACACTGCTGACCGGCGTTTCCGCCGCGAGCACGGTGGCACAGGAAGAGATCTTTGGGCCGGTGCTGGCGTGCATGACGTTTCGCACACCGGCAGAGGCGGTGGAGCTTGCCAACAACACTGCCTATGGTTTGGCCGCCTGCATCTGGAGCGAGAACATCAACGTCGCGCTGGATATCGCGGCGCAGGTAAAGGCTGGCGTGGTCTGGGTGAATACGACCAATCTGTTCGACGCGGCGTGCGGGTTTGGTGGCTATCGCGAGTCGGGCTTTGGGCGCGAGGGCGGTACGGAAGGCCTGTGGGAGTATCTGGTGCCGGCGTGGTTGAAGAACACAGAGCAGCGTGACGCGGCGACAGCGCTGCGGGGGCCCGTCGCTGGGTCAACGTTGAGCCTGGACGACTCTGGTGGCGCGCGCGACAGACCGCGGATTCCCTCCGGGAATGACAACGAAAAGAGCCGCGGCAAAAAGGATGAATCGGCAGAAGTTGCCCTTGACCGCACCGTGAAGCAGTACATCGGCGGCAAGCAGGTGCGGCCTGACGCGGGGGCCAGCTTTCCGGTCTACGGAGCGGCCGGAGAGCTCGT
>CAXUIF010000030.1:16775-18230 GCA_964250995.1 uncultured Acidobacteriaceae bacterium | reverse complement strand
CTTCCTGCGGCGTACCGGCCAGCAACTCCATCCCACCACGGGCGCCCAGGGTCTCCGCCGCGGCGCGCCCGAGATCCTCCGGGGCAATCCCCTGTGGGGCCTTGTGCAGTACATGGGCCACCGCTTCGCCGTCGGGAGCCACGGCCATCGCATGCAGGTGCCACGCGCCCTCCACCGCATGACAGAAGGCTCCGAGCGGCAAGTTGCAGCCCCCGCCCATCGCTGCAAGCACGGTCCGCTCGGCGGTGGTCGCGAACGCCGCAGCAGCGTCGTTCAGCGCTTCGAGCGCCTCCAGCAAGAGCGCGCGGCGGCGGCCCGCTCCATCCTGCGAGGCACTGCTGGCTTGGCTGCTCAACGTCTCCAAAGCTAACGCTCCCTGGCCGGGAGCCGGGCAGATCTCCTCCACATCGAAGCGCTGGTGTACATGTTCGGTACGGCCGAGGCGATCCAGGCCGGCACAGGCGAGCACCAGCGCGTCGGCCTCGCCCGCTGCCCACTTGCGCAAGCGCGTATCGATATTGCCACGCATCGGTACGAACTGCAGATCGGGCCGAAGGGCAAGCAACATGGCCTGCCGCCGCGGGCTGGTCGTCGCCACGCGAGAGCCCATGGGCAGCATGTGCAGGCCCCAGTAGCTTTCACACACAAACGCATCGCGGGCATCGGCGCGCGCCGGGATCGCCGCGAGCGAGAAGCGAGGATCCAGCGTGGTGGGCAGATCCTTCAGCGAGTGCACCGCTACGTCGATACGTCCGTCCAGCAGAGCATCCTCGATCTCCTTGATGAAGATGCCCTTGGCGTCCAGCGGCGTGCCGTCGTCGAACGCCGCAGGCGCGATGAAGGCGGGATCCTGCATGCGGTCGCCCGTGGTGCGAATGACCTCGACGGCAACGGTGTGGCCGTGCCGGCGAAGCTGCTCCGCTATATGGTTTGCCTGCCACAAGGCCAGTTGGGAACCGCGGGTACCAAGGCGTATCGGTTCAGTACTCATCGGTGACTAGCATACGCCCCTTCTGAAAGCACGAAGACCCCGCCTGAGCAGGGCCTTCGTGCGCGTGAGCTTTCAGGGATGTGGGGTGTTAACGGCTCTTCTTGCTTCCCTGCCTGGACGTGGATTTCTTCGCGGCTGTCGTTTTGTTTGCTGTCCTGCCGGCGCTTTGCTTGGCGCTTGCCTTGTTGCCGGAGATCTTCTTGGCGACTGTCTTCTTGGCCGCGATCTTCTTGGCCGCAACCTTCTTGGCTGGCCCTTTCTTGGCTGCTACCTTCTTGGCAGCACCTTTGGTCGCAGCGGTCTTCTTTCCGGCAGCCTTCTTCCCCGCCGCCTTGCCAGCTGTTTTCTTTGCGGCGCTCGCCGTGAGCGTCCTCCCACTCGTGGGACGACCAGGTCCTTTCTTTCCCGAGGACTTCGCGGACGAAGACGACCTTCCGGACGTTGCGCTTCCAGAGCTCTTCTTG
>CAXUIF010000030.1:0-16675 GCA_964250995.1 uncultured Acidobacteriaceae bacterium | reverse complement strand
TTTGCCGGCGTCCGACTCCGGATCCGGGTAGATGAGCTTGTTGAAGTTGGACAGCTCGCCTTCGGCCGTCTCCTCCTGGTACAGCAGCTCAAGCCCGCTCGCGTCGAACTTCTCGAAGAACTCATCCCAGCTGATCTCTTTCAGCGCCGCGTCATTCGCGTTGGGAGCGCCGGGAAACTCGAGCCGCAGAATGCCGGTCTGCCCGTCATGCTCGGTGCTGGCGACCTCGGAAGGTTTTGCACCACGTTTCTCTGCCCATTCACGGATGAAATCATGGTCTTGCGTCGTGTTCGATGCCATCGTCTGACCTTGCCTTTTAAGAGTTGGGAGCCGTCCACTGGCTTGGGATGAGAGATCATCGCATGGCGCTGTCTGGCCCTGCACTCTTTTTTGTGCGCGTACCTCCGCGTAGTCAAAGGCACGGCGCGCAGCGGCGTTCCACTCTGCGCACGCATGATCTTACCGGTCCTAAGGTTCTTCGGGCTCGCCCTCAGGCCGCTGCCGCAAAGCGGCGATCTGTCGATGCAGGAGCTTGGCCGTCAAGGAGCGCGTAAGCGCCTCCACGGCGGTCTGTTGCTCCAGCGTAAGCGGGTTTGTCTGCAAGCGGGCGGCCGAGCGAGCAAGCTCCGCTTGCCGCACGGTCTCGGCTTCAGCCAGCAGCTGCTTGATGGCGCCCGTGGCCGGCGTCTGCGCGAGCCGCTCGGCGTAGCGGACAACCTCGGCCTGCACGATCTGCTCGGCCGCGTCTGCTTCGCGCGTACGCCCGGCACGATTGCCTTGCGCGACCTGTTGCAGATCGTCGATGTCGTACACAAAGCAGCCCTCAATCTCGTTGACCGCGGGTGCTACATCGCGCGGCACGGCGATATCGATGAAGAAGATAGGCCGGTTGCGCCGGCGCGCGAGCAGACCGCGGGCCTGGGTGGTCGTGAAGATATGGCCGTCTGCGCCGGTGGAGGTGATCACGATGTCGGCACGATGCGCCTGGGCCTGCAGTTGCTCGAACGGGATCACGCCCGTGGTGATGGCCGGGGTGCGCAGCGCGTCAGCAATGCGCTCCGCGCGAACCTCCGTACGATTGGACACGAGCAGCGTGGTCGCGCCTTGTTGAATCAGGTGCCGCGCCGCCAGATCGCTCATCTTGCCCGCGCCCACCAGCAGCACTGTCTTACCCGCAAGCGTACCGAAGATCTTGCGCGCGAGGTCGGCGGCAATGGAAGCCACCGACACCGTGGACGCGCCGATCTGCGTCTCGGTCCGGACGCGCTTGGCCACGGAAAAGGCGCGCTGCAGCAAGGGGTCCAGCGTGCCCTTCACCGCACCGACCTCGCGCGCCACGGCGAACGACTGCTTCACCTGCCCAAGGATCTGCGGTTCGCCCACCACCATGGAGTCCAGCGAACAGGCCACGCGAAAGAGATGCCGCACCGCTTCGGCCTCGCGAAAGAGGTACAGGTGCGGTTCGACATCCGCGGAATGGAGGTGGAGAAAGCGCTGCAGAAAGGCGGCGGGGGCCGCCGAAGGCTCGTGCACCGTCAACAGCTCGACGCGGTTGCAGGTGGAAAGGATGAGCCCTTCGTGGATGCCCGGCTCATGCACCAGAGTGCGCGTTGCCTCGGCCAGGCGCTCGGTGGGGATGGCCAGGCGCTCCCGTATCGCCAGGGGCGCGGTCGTATGGTTCACCCCGATCAGCGCCAAAGAGCCCGATGTGCTGTAAGGCTTGCTCATGGCGTTTTGAACCTGTGCACCACGGAGAGTTGATTGGCGGCCCATACGGCCAGCACGAAAAAGAGGGCGAAGCTGGAAAGGTACACGGCCCGCCGTCCACGCAGGCCGGAGTGCTTGCGAATGAAAATCATCAGCACATACGCCAGCCACAGCAGAAAGGAGAGCAGCACCTTGGGGTCCGCAAAAAAGGCCGGTCCCACTGTCTGCAGCGCCACCACGGAGCCAATCAGCAAGCCCGCCGTCATGCAGGGCAGACCCCACAGAAGGGCCTTCAGGGCGATGGCATCGGTCGTTTCCAGCGGCGGCAGCCAGGTCTTGCCGGAGGGTAGACGCTTCTGCTTCAGACCGCGCTCCTGCACCAGGTACAGTACGCTGGCCAGTAAAGAGATCAGCAAGGCCGCATATGCGGCCAGCAGCAGCGCCACATGCAGAAAAAGCCACCAGCCCGAGCCAAGGTAGGGGTACGAGATCATCTGCGCCCCGGGACGGAAGGCCGGCGCAATGGACACCAGCACGGCCACGGGCAGCAGAAAGATCCCAAAGGCCACTGTCTTGTAGCGAACGGCGAGTCCTAGGAACGCAGCCGCAAACAGGAGCCCAAAGAGCGACAGGGTCTCATGCGTATCGACGGGCAGCGCATGGTGCGCGGCCACCAGCGTCTCCACAAGGGCAACGAAGTGAAAGAACACGCCGCCGAGTGCGGCCGGCATGGCCAGATATCGCCAGCGTGGCCGGTTGTACAGTGCGGCCGGCAACACCGCAAGCGCGGCGATAGCGTACAACAAGACCGCGAATCGGAGCCAAAGGAGGGACATGCGGGACGCAGCGCCAACAAGCGAGCGCATCTTCCAGTATAGATGTCTAAGTGGGCCCGGTGGACGCGTCAGCCAGCCGCAAGGCTCTGCTCCAGATACGCCTTGAGCCGGCCTTCGATCAGGCTTTCCGGCAGTAGAAACGGCTTGTCCAGGATCGTGATGCGAAGCAGGTCGTCCTTGTGCTCGTACTTCGCCGTAATGCCGTCCTTGCTCAGTGTGCCCGAAGGGCCTGCCAGCGCGATTCCGTTCGCGGCAAGGCGACGGGTGGCGGTGGCGAACTGGGCGTCGGTCATCGCGACTTCGATCATGCCTCCGAGTGTACCCGCCCTGGCAACCACCGCGCACCCGTACGTCAGAATGGCGGCGCACCGACCAGATGGGTCTTTTCCGCGGCCAACGCGAGCAGGGAACGGACTGCCTGGCGCTGGGTCTCGGTGCGGAACGAGAACGCCAGTCCTACCTCGCTGTCGGCGGCGCGTGCCACACGAGCGGGAACCTCGCACGCGCCATCGCCGCCCTGCAGCACCACGTCCCCTGTGGTCCAAAGGTCGAGTGCCTGATCGAAGATCGCCAGCAAACCGGACTCGCTGAGGTTCAGGCAATGGCCTTTGACGAGGTGCCCGTCATCACACCGAAATTCCAATGGAAAACTTAGGTTGAGACGAGGAGCGCGATTTTGAAAAGAAGCCATAGGGAACGTGCCGTGAATCGTTCATGCAGACAGTAGCAGAGCGTGGCGCAAGTGGCACGGCGAAGGTCGGGCAGTCTCAAATACGAACAGAATGCGGGACAAGGTATTCTGAGCATTCCCAGAACGGCATGGCAGCAGCAAACAATCCCGGCACCGAAGGCAACCTGACGCCCGTCATGCGGCAATACCAGACGGCTAAGGAGGCCCATCCGGAGGCGCTGCTCTTTTTCCGTCTGGGCGACTTCTACGAGCTCTTCTATGAAGATGCCATCGTTGCCTCGCGCGAGCTGCAGCTGACGCTGACCTCGCGCGACAAGACACGCCAAACGCCGATGTGCGGTGTGCCGTTTCACTCCGCTGCAAGCTACCTGCAACGGCTGCTGCGGCGCGGGTACAAAGTGGCCCTGTGCGAGCAGATGGAGGACCCCAAAGTCGCGAAGACCATCGTGCGGCGCGAGGTCACACGCGTGCTGACACCCGGCACGGCGCTCGATGCGGCGCTGGACGCCGGACAAAGCCAGTGGCTGGCCGCTGTGGCCTCGGCAGGGGGCGGCGGGGGCGCCTGTGTGGGCGTGGCCTCCGTGGACCTGTCCACGGGCGAGTTGCGCGCCACCGAGTTCAGCGGGGCCGGAGCGTGGGCCGTCGCTCTGGATGAACTCGCACGCATGCGGGCGGCGGAGACCCTGTATGCGCGGGGGACCGGCTTCGCGGGCGCCTTCCGGCAGGGCGAGGGTGCCTCCGGCAAACGGCGAATTCCCTTCGGGAAAGACACGCAGGAAAGCGGGACGCCCGAACCAAGCAGCAAGTGGCAAGCGGAAGAAAGCGCTCCGGAGTTGGGCGGGACCCAGACGGAACTGGACGATTGGGTCTTTACCCCCGAGTACGCGCTTCCACTTCTGCGCCAGGCTCTGCGGGTGCATTCGCTGGACGGCATGGGCTTGGCCGCGCATCCCGCAGCGGCGATCGCGGCCGGCGCGCTGGTGCACTATTTGCGAGCCACCAAGCAGGGCGCGTTGGAACACCTGGACACCGTTCGCTTCTACGCGCAGCGCGATTGCCTGGAGCTTGATGCCGTGAGCGTACGCAACCTCGAGCTCGTGGAGCCCTTGTTCTCCGGTGAAGCGACAGATACAACGCTGCTGCACGCCATGGACGCCTGCTGCACCCCCATGGGCAAGCGGCTGCTGCGGGCGCAACTGCTACGACCCATGAGCGGGCTGGCCGAGATCAACGCCCGCTTGGATGCGGTAGGTCTGGCCGTGCAGGACCTGCGCCGTCGCGAGGGCGTCCGCCGGGCCATGGAAGGCGTACTCGATCTGGAGCGGTTGCTGGGCCGCGTGGCGCTGGACACGGCTGGTCCCCGCGAGGTGGTCGCGCTCGGGGCCACGCTGCGCTGCCTTCCGGGCCTGCGCGCGGCAGCGGCTGAGTTGGGCGCCGTAGAGTCGGGCGCCGTGGAGTCGGGCGCAGCTGCCGGCCGGTGGGCCGCGTTGGCGCGGACAGACGTGCTGCAGGAGCTTCATGAACTAATCACGCGCACGCTCAGCGAGGCGCCCCCGGTCAACCTGGCCGACGGCGGCGCGGTGCGCCAGGGAGTCGATGCCGAGCTGGACGAGCTCCGGGAACTCGGCAGCCACGGCCGGCAACGCATCGCCGCCATCGAGGAGCGCGAACGCGAGCGCACCGGCATCGGTTCGCTCAAAGTGCGGTTCAACTCGGTCTTTGGCTACTACCTTGAGGTCACGCGTTCGAACCTGAAAGCGGTGCCGCCGGACTACGAACGCAAGCAGACCCTGGTCAACGCCGAGCGGTTCACCACGCCGGAACTGAAAGAGCTCGAGGGCAAGATTCTCTCCGCGCAGGAGCGGTCCGGCGAGATAGAGCGACGGCTGTTCGGGGAGCTTCGCCGGGCGCTCTTGGCTGAGGCGCCGCGCGTGCGCGAAACGGCGCGCCGCGTCGGCGAGATCGATCTTCTGGCCTGCTTTGCGCATCTCGCGGCGTTGCGCGGCTGGACGCGGCCCCTCGTAGAAGAGAGCGGCGTACTGGAGTTCCTTGCCGGGCGGCACCCCGTCGTGGAACGGCGGCTGGAAGAGACCGGCAGCGGGCGCTTTGTGCCCAATTCCTTGAGCTTGTGCGCGGGGGCAGACAATACGGCGGGTGCCGGCTCGCCTTCGCTGCTGCTCATCACAGGGCCCAACATGGGCGGAAAGAGCACCTTCCTGCGACAAACCGCGTTGCTCGTGCTGATGGCGCAGTGCGGCTCCTTTGTGCCGGCCGAGCGCATGCGCCTGGGCCTGGTGGACCGCATCTATACTCGCATCGGCGCGGCGGACAACGTCGCTCGCGGGCGTTCCACCTTTATGGTCGAGATGACCGAAACCGCAGCCATCCTGAACACCGCGACCTCTGCGTCCCTGGTTCTTTTGGACGAGATGGGGCGCGGAACCGCCACCTACGACGGCCTGTCGCTCGCCTGGGCGACCGTTGAGCACCTCCACGATCGCATCGGCGCGCGCACCCTGTTTGCCACGCACTACCACGAGCTCACGCTGCTCGCCGATCGGCTCGCACGACTGAAAAATGCCCGCGTGACTGTACGCGAGCGCGACGGCGGCATCGTCTTTCTCCACACCGTGGAGGCCGGCGCAGCCAGCAAGAGCTACGGCATTGAGGTCGCGCGGTTGGCTGGTTTGCCCCCCGCTGTGATTGAGCGTGCACGCGACGTGTTGCGCGTGCATGAACGTGCTGAAGCCCAACAGGTAATCCAGACTGTTGCCAACGCGGCAACCCTTGCGGCCGAGCGCACGCCGGCGCTGCAGATGACGATGTTCACCCCCTTGTCGCAGCGTATCGTCGATCGCCTGGAACAGCTGGATGTGGATGGACTGACGCCGCGGGAGGCCCTGGGCCTGCTCGGGGAGCTGCAGCGCGAGCTGCGAGCGGGCGCCGTATGAGCGCACGCCGTAGCACCGGCACACCAAAACCAAGGATCCCAAGGATCGTCGCCGGCGTGATGAGCGGGACCTCCGCCGATGGCGTGGATGTGGCCATTTGTCGCATCGCACCGGGGCTTCAGCCTGGTGGCTTGCCGCGGGTCAAGGTACTGGCGCACCGCGGGTTCCCCTTCGCGCCTGAGGTGCGTTCCGCTGTGCTCGCGGCCATGAACGCCGAGGCAATCTCTACCGCTGAACTGGCGCGGCTCTCCTGGCGGCTCGGCGAAGTCTACGCCGACGCCGTAACCGAAACGATGCAGCGAACCGGGTTGCAGCCGCAACTGGTCGCCATGCACGGCCAAACGCTCTTCCACGAGACATCCGCAGTCGCGTACCTCGGCAAACCGGTACGATCTACCTGGCAGACGGGCGAGCCAGCTGTCCTGACGGAACGCCTTCGCCTGCCCGTGGTGAGCGACTTTCGCTCGGCCGACCTCGCCGCCGGCGGACAAGGCGCGCCGCTCGTCCCCATGCTGGATCTTTGCCTGTTTCGTCACAAGACAAAGAACCGCATCCTCCTCAATCTGGGCGGCATCGCCAACCTGACCGCTCTTCCCGCGGGCTGCGATGTAACGGGCATACTGGCTTTTGATCTTGGCCCGGCCAATATGGTCATCGATGCCTGCATGGAACAGCTGACCGGCAAGCGCTTCGACTGTGGCGGTGGCCTCGCGGGCCGCGGGAAGGTGCTGCAGCCAGTTCTGCGCGAGTTGATGACCGATCCATTCCTGGCCGCCGCCCCTCCGAAGAGCTGTGGCCGAGAGCAGTTTGGCTCCGCGTTTACCTCGCGCTTTCTCGCTTTGTGCGGGCCGGCGTCCAAAGCGGACATCCTTGCCACCGCCACGGCATTTACAGCGGAAACCATTCTCGACGCGTATCGCCGCTTGGTCTGGCCCCACCTCGGCCAGCGAGCGCCGCTGGCCGGCGCGACGGAGATGTTCGTCTCCGGCGGCGGCGCGCATAACGTGACCCTGCTAAAACAGCTTCGCGCGGGTCTTGAGCCCCTGCACGTCTCTATCCGCTCTACCGAAGAGGCAGGCCTGGGCGTTGAGGCCAAAGAGGCCGCAGCCTTCGCACTGCTCGGTTGGCTGCGCTGGCACGGCCTACCGGGCAACGTCCCGGCTGCGACCGGGGCGGCTCGCTCCGTTGTGCTGGGACGTATCTCGCATGCGTAACGACCTCCCACGAGCACCCGCCGGAGCGAATGGAAGCAGGACGTCTCCCCGGCGAACGCCAAAGCTAAAGTTTCCTCGAAAACTGCCGAAGAAGAGTGCAGTGCTGATGCCGCTGCTCCTTTTCGTGTTGGTCCCTGCAATCCTGCTTCTTTTGGTGGGTTGTCGAACCGCACACCAAACAGCGCATCAAGAGCGTGCCACACTGCGCTTTCTAATTGAGAGTTCGCCCAACAATCTGGATCTGCGGCAGGGCACGGATGCGCAGTCCGAGCGAATCGGGGCGCTTTTGTATGAGGGGCTTGCGCGCAAGGACGAACACTTCAACCTTCAGCCCTCCTTGGCAAGCTGGTGGGAGCGTCCGGATGCCCTTACCTGGATCTTCCACCTTCGACCCGGCGTGCGGTTCCACAGCGGCAAACCGCTGACCGCGGAAGATGTCGCTTTCTCCATCCGCAGCATGGTCGATGGCTCGCTCGTCACAGCCAAGTCCGGAAGTTTCGCAGGGCTTCGCAACGTGGCGGCGCTCGATCCGCTCACGGTCAAGATCCAGACTTCGGAACCTGACCCAAGCCTTCTGTTCAATCTCAGCGATGGCTTGTTCGGCGTTGTGGCCAGCGGCGCCGGTCGTGACGAGGGCCTGCACCCCAACGGCACCGGCCCTTTCCGCTTCGTCAGTCAGCTGCAGGACAAAGAGGTCGTCCTGGAGCGCAACGCGACGTACTGGGCGGGGGCGCCACGGATCCCGCGAATTCGTTTCGAGGTCGTGCCGGACAACATTACCATGGCCCTGGAGCTGAAAAAAGGCGCCGCGGATGCAGAAAGCAACGCCATCACCCCTGACGAAGTGCATGCGTTGCAGGAGGCTCCGGGGTTGCAGACCGACGTGCGGCCGGGTGCCGATGTGTTCTACGCCAACTTCAACGTGAACGACCCGGTGCTGCGGGATGCGCGTGTGCGCGAGGCCATTGCGTGCGCCATCGACAAACACGCCCTGATTCAGGGATTGTGGCGCGGACACGCTGTCCCGGCAGACACCCTGCTGCCGCCCGGTCACTGGGCGGCGGCACGGGCGGACCAGCTTCCTGCCTGTGGCTTCGATCCGGCCCGCGCCCGCGCCCTGCTGGACGCAGCCGGTTTGCCTCCGGATGGGCACGGAGTGCGGCTGCGTTTTACGCTGAAGACCTCCACGGACGAGACCACCCGTCTGCTGGCCCAGGTCCTGCAGCAGCAGATGAGGGCTGTGGGGGTGCAACTCGACCTGCGCTCGGCTGAGTTCGGCACCTTCTACGCGGATATCACCGGAGGCGCGTTCCAGATGTATATGCTGCGCTGGACCGGCTCCAACGAGGACCCCGACATCTTCCGCTACGCCTACAGCGCGGGCAGTTTCCCGCCAAGAGGCGGGAACCGTGGCCGTTACACCAACCCCCGCATGGACGCTCTGCTGACCGCAGCCCGGGGGGAGGCCGACGACACCGAGCGTGCACGCGACTACCTGCAGGTTCAGCAGATCCTTGCGGCCGATCTGCCCAGCGTGCCCCTTTGGTACCCAGACATCGTCGTCGTGCATTCCCGGCGCCTGCGCGACCTGCACCTTGAGCCCGGGGGCGGGTTCGGGTTTCTTCGCACGGCGGAGCTGCTATAACGACAGAATCCAGCGGTGCCGACCCCAAAAGGGACTCCCAGAGCTGCAACTTTCGGGGGGCGGCACCTTTGGCGATAACCGCACCTGCCCTGCGCAGAGCCGTCGGACGGGTCTAGCATAGAAGGGTCATGGCTACAAAGACCGCCCCCGACCCGAAGTCTGCGAGAAAGCCCGTAACAACTGACAGCCGCTTGAACGGAAGCAACGAGCTTCCCGTGCGCGAAACGGTGTTCGACATCTTTCGACGCTGGGGCTTTCTGCAAGCGACGCTGGATCCCCTGGGGCAGTATCTGCCGGCCGAGCCCTTTCCCACCCCGGCCCCGGATGGCCCGGAGTCTGCAGAAGCCAGGGGCTTTTATTGCGGGTCCATCGGCGTCGAGTTCATGCACATCGCCGCGCCGGAAAAGCGCGCCTGGATCCAGCAGCAGATGGAGCGGCCCTACGCCGTTCGTGACCCGAAGCGCATCCTCACGGGCCTGATCCGGGCCGACATCTTCGAGCAGGTGATCCAGCAGCGCTACCTGGGCACCAAGCGCTTCTCACTGGAAGGCCTGACAGCGCTGATTCCCTTCCTGGACCAGCTGTTTACGACGGCTGCAGACGCCGGCGTCACCCGTTCAGTCTTCGCGATGAGCCATCGCGGACGCCTGAACGTGATGGTCAACACCGTTGGGCGTGCCTCGCACGAGATCTTCTCCAAGTTCGAGGACGTCGATCCCCGCTCGACCATGGGGGGCGGCGACGTGAAGTACCACATGGGCGCGACGGGCGACTTCCGGACCGCTAACGGCAAGGTCGTTTCGCTGCATCTGGCGTCCAACCCGAGCCATCTTGAAGCGGTAGATCCGGTTGTGATGGGCCGTGCCCGGGCACGTCAGGAGCGTATCGGTGTAGGGGGCCAGCAGCAGATCCTGCCCATGATTCTCCACGGCGACGCGGCCTTCTCAGGCCAGGGCATCTGGGCCGAGACCCTGACCCTGGCCACGATTCACGGCTATAACGTGGGCGGCACGGTCCAGGTCGTCGTGAACAACCTGCTCGGCTTCACCGCCAATCCGGAGGAGTCGAACTCGTCCCGCTTCGCCACAGACCTGGCCAAGCGGCTGCCCATCCCGATCTTTCACGTCAACGCCGAAGACCTCCAGGCGGTGGTGCGCGTTGCAGAGATGGCGGCGATCTACCGGCAGACCTTCGGCTCCGACGTGGTCGTCGATCTGATCGGGTACCGTCGCCACGGGCACTCCGAAGTCGATGATCCAACGGTCACGCAGCCGCGCCGGTACGCCAAGGTCAAAGATCATCCGCCGCTCTATAAGCTCTACGCGGACCAGCTCGGCATCGACCCCACGGCCGAGGTTGCGGCCGTGCAGCAGGAGTTTCTGGAACACCAGCGCCGCGCGGCGCAGCACGACGCCAGGCAGGCAGAGCCCGGCGGCTTCGTGATGAAGCGCATGCATGAGTTGCCATCGTATTGGGCCCCCTTCTGCGGCGGCCCACTCGCGGCCGACGATAACCCCGGCACCGGGCTTGACGCCACGCAGGTTGAAGCTTTGTCCGCGGCCCTGACCCGTGCGCCGGATGGCTTCCATGTACATCCCAAAGTCGCCAAACTCCTGGAGCAGCGCGCAGAAATGGGAACCGGCAAGCGGCCCATCGACTACGGCTATGCCGAGTTGCTGGCCTACGCCTCGCTCCTGCAGGCGGGGCATCCCGTACGGCTCAGCGGTCAGGACTCCCAGCGCGGCACCTTCAACCAGCGCCACTCCGTGCTGATCGACACGGAAACCGAGCAGCGCTGGTCGCCCCTGGCGCACGTGGGGCCCGGGCCGGACGGCAAGCCCCAGGGCCGTTGGGAGGTCTACAACTCCATGCTTTCCGAAGCCGCCTGCCTCGGCTTCGAGTACGGCTTCTCGCGCGACTACCCGGAGGCGCTCACCCTTTGGGAGGCCCAGTTCGGCGACTTTGCCAACGGCGCGCAAATCATTATCGACCAGTTTCTCGCGGCAGGTGAGGCCAAGTGGGGCCTGCTCTCCGGGCTTGTGCTCCTTCTGCCGCACGGCTACGAAGGCCAGGGTCCGGAGCACTCCTCTGCGCGCGTGGAGCGCTATCTGCAACTGGCCGCACAGGACAACCTGCAGATCGCTCAACCCTCCACGGCCGCGCAGTACTTTCACCTTTTACGCCGGCAAGCGATGCGCAAGTGGCGCAAGCCGCTGGTTGTCTTTACGCCCAAGTCGATGCTGCGGCATCCGGACGCCATGTCCACCCTCGCGGATCTCGGGGCGCCCGCGTTCCAGCCCGTGCTGGCCGATACAAGCGTCCAGAATCCGCGCCGGCTGTTGGTTTGCAGCGGCAAAATCGGCCACAATTTGCGCATGGAGCGTGCCAAACGCAAGCTGGACGACGTGGCCATCCTCTTCCTCGACGAGCTCTACCCCTGGCCCGAGCAGGAGCTAACCCAGGCGCTCGACATGCACCCCCACGCCAAGGACATCGTCTGGGTCCAGGAGGAGCCGGCGAACATGGGCGCGCTTTCGTTCGTGATGCCACGCCTGCGCCAGATCGCGCACGACCGGCCGGTGATTTCCGTGAAACGTACAGCCTCCGCCAGCCCGGCCACCGGTTCTGCCAAGGCGCATGAGCTTGAGGAGCGGACGCTCATCGATCTGGCCTTCGGACATTAGGAGCGTTGTTCGGCTTCCTTCAGCCAGACCTGGTGAGAGATCTTGGGCGGCTCCGGCCCGGCATGCAGCGCCCACACGCGCTCGCGACAGGCCTGGTCGGCGGCGGTCACGCGCTCGCGCGAGCGAAGGTACTCCAGCCAGCTTTCCATGAGGAACGTCTCGTTCAGGTGCTCGGCGTCATTGGCGTCACGGTAGATCGCCCACCGAATCGCCCCATCGCGTAGCCGGACTCCCTTGAGCTGGTAGATGGCCTGCGTGAACGCAGACAGATGTTGCGGCAGCACGCGGTAGTCCACGGAGATGCGCACCGGACCATCTTCTGGGTCGGGCGTTGCGGCGAACGTGGGCACGGGCCGCTTCCACTCGTAGGGGGTCAGGTCGGGCAGCGCGCCCTTGAGAATCGGAATCCGCAAAAGGAACGGCAGCGATGCCGCCATCCCCCCGGCCGCCCACAGCAGCGCCATGCTGACCGAGCTGCGTTCTGCGATCGCGCCCCAGACGACGCTGCCCAGCGCCAGCCCGCCCTGGAACGTCATCAAGTACACCCCCAGGGCGCGAGCGGACACCCACCGCGGCGCAGACAGTTGCACACTGACGTTTAACGTGGACATCGTGCTCGTCCAGGCAAACCCCGCGCCCAGCAGCGTCGCAATTACGATCGCAGGCTGGTGCACCAGGGCCAGCGTAACCAGCGCGACCACATAGTAGATCGACATCGCGCTCAGCAGGGCGCCGGCGTTCACGCGACGGCGAATGCGCGCCAGCAGCGAGGCCCCGGCTACAGCGCCCACGCCTAACGAGCCGTTCAGGATGCCGTACCCCATCGCGCCCTGATGCAGGTCGCGCTTGGCGATCAGCGCCAGGAGCGACCATACCGCGCTCACAAAGAACGTGAACCCGAAGGCCCGCGCCAGGGGGCCCTGCAGTGTGGGCGAAAACCGCAGGTACCGCACACCGGAGCGCACCGACCCCGCAAGGCGCTCAGCTGGCAGCGCGCTCTTGAACACTGGTTCCCGCTGCCAGCGCCAGAGGTTCCAGATCACCCCGGCAAACGAGGCTGAATTCAACGCAAAGACCCAACCCGCACCGGAACTGGCCCGCACAAAGGTGGCCACCAGCAGCCCGCCGAGCGCCGGTCCCACGGCACGGGCCAGGTTGTTGCTCGCCGCGTTCAGCGCCACGGCATTGGGCAGCTGGTCCTTGGGCACAAGCTCGGGAACGATGGCCTGCCACGCCGGGTTGTTCATCGCCGAACCGATGTTCAGCAAAAAAGTGAACAACAGCAGGGTCAGCGGTGAGACCACGCCCGCAAAGGTCAGCACGGCCAGAATCGCCACCGCACCCAGCATCCAGCACTGCCAAAAGATCAGCAGGCGGCGCCGGTCGTAGATGTCCGCCGTGGCTCCGGCAAACAGGCCCAGAATCAGGACGGGCAGGCTCGCGGCGGTTTGCATCAGGGCAATCAGCAGCGGCGAGGTGGTCAGCACCGTCATCAGCCAGGTGCCTGCGGTGTCCTGCATCCAGGTACCGACCCCGGAGACGGTGGAGGCGACCCACCGGTCGCGAAACAGCGGCAACCGCAACGGCGCAAAGGCACCCTGGCCGATCGCAGAAGATGCCTCACCCGCCCGCGCCGGCGTGCTGAGGTCGGTTGTGTCTACTCTGCCGGTCTCACCCACGCTGTTAGGATGCAGCGCGGCCTATTCCTGAGGGAACTGGGGCAAAGCACCCGACGTATGATCGGGCATGCAGATCGAAGCCGTGAAGGGATGGATTGCCTCCTTGCTGCTGTGGTCCTGTCCTGCGTTCGCGCAGGCCAACGCCCCCGCCAAGGTGCCCGACAGGCCAGGGGACGTGGTTGCTGCGCCCCTGCCGGACCCGACCACCCTGCTGCAGGATGTGGAGCGTAACCAAACCCGGTTGGAGGCGCTGCAGCGCAATTACACCTACCATGTCCACACCGACGAACAGGACCTGGACAAGCAGGGCGGCGTTAAGAAAACGCAAACGGAGGACGCCGAAAGTCTGACCATCGACGGCGTGCGGATCAACCGGGTGGTGGCGCGCAACGGAAAGCCGCTAACGCCAGAGGAGCAGCAGAAGGAAAGCGAACGCATCGATAAAGAGGTCGCCAAGGCCAAGGAGCGGCGGGCCAAGATCCGGGCCAAGGGCGGCGACACCGACGAGCGCGGCGACCCAACAATGCCGCTCTCCCGCGTCCTGGAGCTGGGCAGCTTCTCCAATCCACGGCGACTGGAACAGAACGGCCGGCAGCTGATCGCTCTGGACTATGCGGGCAATCCTCAGGCCAAGACTCGCTCCATGTTCGAAGGCGTCATGCGAGATGTCGTGGGCACGGTTTGGATCGATGAAACCGACCGCGTTCTGGTCGCCGCGCAGGGGCGCTTTCTGAACGACTTCAAGCTGGGCGCCGGCATGCTGGCGGACGTGCGCAGGGGAACCAACTTCGCGTTCAAGACCACGCGGGTCAGCGACGGCGTCTGGTTGCCGGCCGACATCCAGGGCCAGGGCAGCGTCCGGTTCCTGCTCTTCGCTAATTTCAACGGGCGCCTGCACGCGGTGACTAGCGACTACCGGCAGTTCCGGACGAATGCGACCATCGTGGGCAGCCACGGCGTGATCGGGCCGGATGGCGAACCGGTCGCGGCACCGTCGGCAGGGTCTGGACCAACAGACCCGCCCCAGGCACCGGCGCCTGCCTCGGCAGTGCCCCACCGCTGAAAGGCCTTTTGTCAGGCCGAAGCACGGTGCTCCGCTCGGGCTAACAGAGAACAGAATGGGGAGGCTCGACGCCTCCCCACTCCCCTTCGTTGTCGATCATTCGCCGTCGTAGCGCCTTACAGCGGCTGGACGTCGGACGCCTGCCAGCCCTTCGGGCCCTTCACCACGTTGAACTGCACTGCCTGGCCTTCCTGCAGGCTTTTAAACCCGTTGGTGTTGATGGCCGAGTAGTGCACAAACACATCCTCACCGTTCTGCCGGCTGATGAAGCCGAAACCCTTAGCGTCGTTGAACCACTTCACTGTTCCCTGTTCCATGTCTCGCAAATCCTTGTAAGTACGTTACTTACGCTGAATCCAAATCGCGCTTCGACGGCGAATTCCGGCAGAAGTTGTGCATTTGTTTCAAACGGTGAGCAAATGTTAGCACGGAGATGAGGAAAAACAAGGGCTCTTCAGATAATTCGGGAGTTTGCACCGTCCTGTGGGCACTTACGGCGCGGTGACCCTCTGCCGCACCAAGCTTTCCACCTGGTGAAGAACCTGCTCCAGGCTCATCGCGGTGGTGTCGAGCACGGTCGCATCCGGTGCCGGACGCAAGGGCGACTCCGCGCGATTGCGGTCCCGGGCATCCCGCTCCTGCAACTCGCGTAAGACGGCCGCCTCTGTTTCAGTGGGCGCCACGGGCTCGTTCTGCCGAAATCTGCGGCTTCCCCGCACCTCCGGCGCCGCGTCCAGAAAGATCTTCACCTCCGCCCCGGGAAACACCACCGTGCCGATATCCCGGCCCTCCATCACAACACCGCCGCCCCCGCCCAGCAGTCGCTGCTGATCGACCATCCATTGCCGCACCCGCGGATGCACGGACACGCGCGAGGCCGCAGCCGTAACATCAGGCTCGCGAACGCGGTGCGTCACCGGATACCCATCCAGCAGCACACGGTTGCCGTCCAGTTGCGGCTCCAAGGCAATGCGGGTCTCCCCGGCGAGCGCCATCAACTCGGCCTCGTCGTCGAAGTCCAGGTCATTCTGGATGGCTTTCAGGGCCAGGGCACGGTACATGGCGCCGGTTTCCAGGTTCAGAAACCCGAACCGGCGCGCAAGGAAGGCGGCGACGGTGCTCTTGCCGGCTCCTGCTGGACCGTCAATCGCAACAATGGGGCGAGTGCGCGCGACCGCCCCCGCGCTCACGCTTCCTCCTCCGGCCGCGGCTTGCGGGCGGGGCGGCCCGCGCCGCTTGGCCGATCCGGACGGTCCGGGAATTTGGCACCGGCCCGCTTGGCTCCGGATCCCTTGAACCCTGATCCCTTAAATCCAGGCCCCTTAAACCCAGGTCCCTTAAACCCAGGTCCCTTTGCGCCAAGTCCCTTGGCACCCGCGCGGAAGCCGCCGCCCGCACCAGGGCGGAAGCTGGGACGATCCCCAGGGCCGCTCGGCGGACGGCTTCCGCGTGATGGACCTGACGGCCCACGGAAGGGTGGACGGCCTCCGCCTGTCCCTTTTCCCCCACTAGACTCACCGGCGCTGGACCTCCGAAAGCGGTCGGTGCGCTCTGCCGGCGGTCCGCCGGGACCGCGCCGCTCACGGGAACCGCCCGCGGGTGGCCCGCCCTCGCGAGGACGAAAGGGACGATCCCCAGAGGGACGACCGCTGCCAGCCGCCCGGGGGCGAAACGGGCGGTCGCCGGACGCGGTACGTGGACGGAAAGGGCGATCGCCACCCTCAGGCCGTGGACGAAACGGGCGGTCGCCTCCTTCACGCGGGCGAAAGGGACGGTCGCCTTCTCCGCTGCGCGGGCTGAAAGGACGCTCACCACCCTCCGTGCGCTTGCGCGCGGGACGCTCGCCGGCTTCAGTGCGCGGGCGAAACGGACGGTCGCCGCCTGCTGGACGGTCGCGGAATGGCCGCGGGGGACGGTCCCCCCCGGGCGCGAACGGACGGGGGGCGGCTGCGCCTTGGCCCCCACCGTCAGCACTGCGCTGAAACGGTGCCCGGTCCGCGCGCTCACCTTCGCGTCGCGGCGGACGGCCCTCGTCCCGCGGGCGGGAGGGACGAGCAGGACGGTCGGCACGGGCCGGTCCAGCCGAGGCAGGCTCACCGTCACGGCTCCGGGGAGGACGTGCAGCGCGCTCCTCGTCCCAGGGTTTGCGGAAGCTCGGGCGTTCCCCGCCGGACGGCCGGCTCTGGTAGCCGGCCGCCCCACCCT
>CAXUIF010000029.1:0-20986 GCA_964250995.1 uncultured Acidobacteriaceae bacterium | reverse complement strand
GGGGCGGCCTTGGACACGACGGTGGAGGCGGCGAAGCCGGAAAGGGCGATGGTGAGTACCGAGAGGCGGACGAAAAGGTGCTTCATGGAGTAATGTCTCCTAAGTTGTATTGGTGTTACCCGGAGGTGGACTGGACTCACCGGACTTCCCTAACGTAGGCTGGAGGCGACAGTAACGCCAGTGTTTTCGCCTACATCCAGCTTTAGTTGTCGTCCTGGGTTACTGAAGTAACGGCACCTGGGGTGTCCCTCCTCACGCCTTCTGGACTCTTGACAACGGCCCTTTGCCGTATGCTCGTGCTCAGGATGAGTTCCTCTCCCTACCCCCAATCGGATCGCGAGCTCCGCGCCCGTATCGCTCGGTCCGCCGGTGGAAAAGCCGGGTACAAGCAGCTAATTCGTGAACTCGGGCTGGGCGGTGGCCGTGAACGGCGCCTGCTGATCGAACAACTCACCCGCATGGTGGCCCGCGGCGAATTGCGTGTTCTGGAGGATCAGCTTTGGGCGCTCCCAGCAGCGCCGCCGGAGCGAGCACGACCTGTCTACAACCAAAGTACCCAGGAGCGGTCCGGCCAGCGGGCCAAGACAGCTGAGGCAACCTTTTTGCGCCCTGGGAGCGAGCGGCTAGGCAGTGGTCGGCTCGAGTTACACCGCGACGGCTTCGGCTTTGTCCGCCCGAACCGTAGCGAGACCGCATCCGCCGCTGCTCGCTCTGCCGAAGACATCTTCATTCCGCCGAATGGGCTGCACGGCGCCATGCACGGCGACCTCGTTCTGGTGGACGAAGATCCGCCAGGGCGGGACGGCAGACGCTCGGGCCGGATTGCACGCGTTTTGACACGACGAAACCCAACCATCGTCGGCGTCTTTCACTACGGACGCGCAAAGACCCGCAGACACACCGAGGGGGAGCGTGACCGCACAGCTCTGCCCGTGCACGGCAACTACGTGCAGCCCTGGGATGAGCGGCTGGGCGGCCCGATTGAGATTCCGCCCGGAGCGGAGGTGATTGCGGAACAAGGCTCCTCCCCCCACCGCACGCTGGGCGAAGAGGCTCGGCGCGCTCGCACAGGGCGCGACGCCGCGCAACCAGCCCAGGAGCAAGAGGAGCGCGTTCTGGAAGCGGGCGGGGATCACGGAGCTTTGGCGGAAGAGAAGGCACCTGTAGCTACAACGAGCCGCTGGCCGCTGGAAGGCATGGCCGTCGAAGTGGAGGTGGTCAGCTACCCGCAGCCTGGCCGGCCCGCAGTCGGCCGGGTTCTTGAGGTGCTCGGCCCACCGGACGCGTTTGGCGTGGATGTGGAGATCATCATCCGCAAACACGGGATTCCGCACACCTTTCCGGCGCATGTGCTGGCCGAGGCCGAGCAGCGCGCGCAAGCGACGGTTGCTTCCCTGACCGCCGAAACGATGTTCCTGCGCGAAGACTTCCGCGGGTTGCCGATCGTCACAATCGACGGCGAAACGGCCCGCGACTTCGACGATGCCGTGCTGGTGCGTCCCCTAGCGAACGGCCACACGGAGCTGCAGGTGCATATCGCCGACGTGAGTTGGTACGTGCAGGCGGGATCGGCGCTGGACACGGAGGCACGCGTGCGCGGCACCAGCGTGTACTTCCCGGATCGCGCTGTGCCCATGCTGCCGCATGCGCTCTCAAGCGGCCTGTGTTCCCTGCTGCCCCACGAAGATCGTTTGGTCCTGAGTTGTGTGATGGAGATCGACGCGCAGGGCGAGGTGGTGGGCTATCGGGTCGCGGAGGGCGTGATCCGCAGCGCGCGGCGGATGACCTACACCAGCGTGCAGCACTGCCTGAACGCTTCGCCTGAAGCCCCCAGTTGGAACCAGCAGGGATTTGTCACTGCAGAGGTCACGGCCGAAGACCACGCCGAGCGCGAGCGCGTCGCATGGGAGCAGCCGGAGCTTCCAGCGGCCTTCGACCGCATGCTGGAGCTGGCACTCCGGCTGAATCGCAAACGGGTGCGCCGCGGTTCCATCGATTTCGATCTACCCGAGCCCGTGGTGGCCTTTGATCCGGACGGCAACATGCAGGCGATCGTGCGTTCCGAACGGGGCTGGGCGCACCGGCTGATCGAAGAATTCATGCTGAGCGCCAACGAGTGTGTGGCGACGTGGCTCACGGCGCAAGGTGTTCCTTCGATCTACCGCGTTCATGAGATGCCGGACCCGAAACGCATCATGGAGTTTGAAGAGACCGCGACGGCCTTCGGCCAGACACTCGGCATCGGAGCGCTCCCGGTGAAGCGGCTCGCGGTCAAGGCCGACCGCCGCGACGCGCAACGGCGGAACGCGCGTGGGCGCGAAGGCCGCCCGGGGCAGGCGCAGGAGTTGCCGGAGCGCATCCCTGTTACGCCGCAGATGTACCAGCGGCTGATCCGGAAGATCCATGGCAAGCCGGAAGAGCGCATTCTCTCCTACCTGATGCTGCGGTCGTTGAAGCAGGCGCGGTATGCCGAAAAGAACGAAGGGCATTTTGCGCTGGCAAGCCCGTGCTACACCCATTTCACGTCGCCTATCCGGCGCTACCCGGACCTGATCGTGCACCGGCTGGTGCGCGCGATGTTGCACCGCGAAGCCGACCCGCAAGGGGGAGCGGTGCTTTCCACCGACCCGCAGCCCTGGAATGCGGGGCAGGCGCGGCATGCCGGGACGAGCGCGCCCAGGGCGCTACGTCGGGCGCACGCGCCGGAGTTACACGTGCAAGTGCCCTCGCCTCTCTCGTCCGCTTCGCTCGGAAAAACTGAGGCAGCGGAGGAGCGCCGCAGCGGCAGACGCGCGGGCCGCGTCGGTTGGACCACCGAGTCCGACGAACTCTTTCCGGCGTCTCACGTCGTTGATGAGATAGGCACCGCGTCCAGCGGGCCTTCTAACGAGACGCAGGGCTCAAACGCTCCATTGTCCGCTGAAGAGCTTGCGGACATTGCCGTCGAAAGCTCGCAGGCGGAACGTCGCGCCGCCGATGCGGAACGTGAGTTGATCGAATGGAAGAAGATGAGGTTCATGGCCGACAAGATCGGTGACGACTTCAAAGGAATCATCCTGTCGGTCACAAAGTTCGGTTTCTTCGTTGAGCTGGACGAGATGTTCATTGAAGGGCTGGTGCCGATCGGCTCCCTCCCCGGCGACTTCTACAGCTTCCGCGACGCGGATCGCTCGATCTGCGGCGCTCGCACGGGTCACTGTTTCCGTGTGGGCGATCCTGTGGAGGTTCTGCTGGACCGCATTGATCGCCAGCAGCGTCGTCTGCAGTTCGCGCTGCTACCGGGAACGGAGCCTAAGCCGGCGGCGGGGGCGGGCTCGTTGCGCAAGGGCAAGAGCGAGGCGAAGAAGGCCAAAGCCGAGGCCGGCCAAACAGCAAAGCGCACGCCCAAAGCAAAGGCACCGAAGCGGAAGCGACGGTAGCCGGAAGGCCAGCCGAACGCACCTGCGTTTCGTTCCACGCCCGATCGCCGTTCAGGAGAGGGCATGTTGCAACGGCATGCCGCCTATGGCGGATCGCTGGTCGGCATGTCCGGTGGGAGTGGCAGCGTGGGCGAGGGTGGCAGCTTCCACACCTGCAGGGACTCCTTCAGCCGATAGTGCCGCGGGTTCAGGAACCAGCCGGTCGTGGGGATGGTGCGGCTCCACACGAGCGTGCTGCCGGGCTCGGGGGCGTGGTCGACCACGGCATAGCGTGCGCCCTGCTCATGGGCCCACCACACGCGGCGATTGTCGGTGCGATCCCACAGAAACGGGATGATGCCGGGCCGTGTGATGCCGCCCAGGTCGATCAACGGATGCTCCGACAGGAAGGCTGCTTCGCCGATCGAATAGTGAGCCACCGGCGCGTCGGGCGGCAGCGTTCGCAGAAAGGCGGCCAGCGCGGCGTAGTCGCGGTCGACCTGCACCTTGTTGCGAAGGAGCGGCCAGGTAGCCAGCAGGCTGATGCCGATGCCAAAGAGAAGCCCAAAGACCACGCCGACGGTGTACAGCCGGGGCCAAAGCTTGCGCGCGATGGCCAGCACCGCGATCGTGAGCACAGGAGCCGTCACAAAGATATAGCGGGTCTGCACATAGGTGTGGTTGCCCAGGTAGAACAAGGCGTTCAGCGCGCTCCAGCCAAACAGCAGCCAGCCGCCTGCGTCGAGTGCCTGCACCACCGCGCGCCACCGGACAGCCCCGACGCGATTGCGGCCCAACAGGAACCAGCCCAGCAACGACGCCACGCCCAGCAGGATGAGCGGAAAGCCAAAGGCATAGATCTGTAAAAGGCGCGGAAGAACCGCGTCTCCGGGGCCGGCACGTTTCGCAGCGTTGGTGTTCGGCAGAATGCTCCCGAAAACATGCGCCGCGTACACGGCCCAGGCGATGCCGGGGCCAAGCACCAGCAGCAGGCCTGTGAAGAAGAGCGTCAGTTTGCGCCGCGCAGGCACCGGCAGGTTCACCCACCGAAGGAACAGCAGCATCCCCAGCAGCACGGTAAAGAAGGCCATCTCCGGCCGCAGCAATGGGGCGATCCCGGCGCACAGGCAGCCAAGCAGAAAACGATGCGGCGCGATCGGCCGCTCCGGCGAGCTGCCCGAGATCGCCACCAATCCCCAGCAGACAAGGCCAGCCGCCGCCAGCGCTTCCATGCCGGAAAAGGCCCAGTAGGCGAAGTACGGATTGACCACCAGCACAAGGACCATGGCTGCCGCGAAGGTTCGTCCGCCCTCCACGCCCAGGCTGCCGACGAGCCTACGCGCAAAGGCGAAGACGCCCGAAAGCGCAAATACCGCAGCAAGGGCGGTCAGCGTTTTGCCCGCGGCGAGCCACTGCGGCACGATGGCATGCGTCGCTGCCAGCAGCCAGACCCACAGCGGCGACGTACCGCCGTAGACCACACGGCCGTTGAAGGCGAAGCCCTGGCCGCGGGCCAACGAGCGCGCAAACTCGAGGTGGATCCACGCATCGTCCTCCCAGTAGGGCAGCGCGTGGGCAAACCACAGGGTGGTCCAGGCAAGGGCGAGCAGGAGGAGCAGCTGCGCGAGCAGAGGAAACCTGTGCTCGTCTGCAGCGGCGGGAGGTGAAGCGTGCATGGGTCTCCTGGAACACGGGACTTCAAACGGCTTCTTCCATCATGCCCTGCACACATGCCCGCGTGCCACTGCGGGTCGACAATGGCGCGCTGCCTAGGGGACCGGCCGCGTCAGTGTTGCAGCTGCGTGGTGGTGGGCTGCTGGCCCAGCTGGGTCCGTAGCGGGCGCGGTGTGCGCCGCTTGCGGCGGCGTGCCGTCGACGTCGCCTCCGCGGGGTCCAGCCGATACAGAATCAAGAGGTTCCGGTCCGGGTCGTCCATGGCCGGAAAGGCCGCCACGCGCACCGGATGGTACAGCGGCGTCAGCGCGTCCATCTTGTCGTCGTCCAGCTCGTTCCACGCGACGTACCACCCAGGCCGATACTGCTTCACACGCTGATCGAGGTCCAGGGTGCCAAAGTCGTCGTCAATGGAGGGCAAGCCCGTCATGAGCGTAATGTCCGAGCCGGAGATGGATAGGATCAGGTGAGACTGTTTCGGGTCCGCGCGCACAAGACGCGCCACGGCCTGCGCCGCGGCTTCAAAGGTGTACTCGGGGTGCAGCACAAAGCTGAGTTGCAGCAGGGCGTCCGGAACGACAATGGCGAGAACGACCGCGGCCAGCGCTGTGCTGCGCAACAAGCGCATGGTCGGCGACAAAGGACGGCCCTGACGATAGCGAAACTCGTCCAGGGCCAAGGCGACCAACACCGTAATCGGCACAGCCGGCACAAGGTAGTAGCGAGGCTGCAAATTGTTGTGGTACGCCAGAAAGGCGAAGTAGCCGCCGGTCCACAGCAGCAACGTAGGCACGAGCGGGTTGTGAAAGAACCGTGGACGCGCAAACAGCGCCAGCACGACGCCTACGAAGAAGGCGGGGTACAGCACGCCACCCATCCAACGGCCATCGCTGAACGTGTTGAAGAGCACCGTCGCCAGCGGCTGCAGCTGGAATCCCGTGTAGGCGTTGGCGGAAAACAGGTACCGGTAATCCTCCAGATAGTGCGGGCGCACAAACAGCAGCAGATACCCTGCCCAGATCGTTCCAGCCAGCCCCAGCGGCAGCGCCGCCGATAGCAGCGCGGGGCGCAGCTTAAAGCCCGCGCGGTACCAGAGCAGGTAGGCCACCGCCGGGAAGAGCGAGATCGCTGTCGTCTTTGTCAGCACCATGGCGGGCAGCAGCAGGCCCAGGGCGAGCTGCGGCCACAGGGCACCGAGCCAGGCCGTGCGGCCAGCCACGCGGTGGTCCCACGGCCGCACATGCGACGCCGTCAAGAGCGCGAGCGCAGTCAGGGCGGCAAGCAGGGGCTCAAGGATAGCCATGCGCTCGAACACATAAAAGAACGGGCTGACGCAAAAGAAACACACGGCAAGCGGCGCAGCTAACCCTACGTTGCCTCGCTCAGCGAGCGGCACGTTTCCTTGCTCAGCGAGCGGCACGTTGCCCCGCGCAGCGAGCGGCACGTTGCCCCGCGCGGTGCCCAGCCTTGGAAAGCGCTCGATCAGGGCATACAGCGCCCACAGCATCAGTGCAAAAACGACCAGGGTCAGCGCGCGCGCTGCCACCACGCTTACCCCTGTAAAGCGAAACACGATCCCTTCCAGCAAGGGCCATACGGGCAATGCGACCGCCGGATTGAAGTCGCCTTTAAAGTACCAATGGCCAAACAGGAAATGCCGGATCGCCGCATCACCATACCAGCCTTCGTCGGTGTACTTGGACCAGTCCATCCATGGCGAGTCGTTCGGGAAATCTGCCTTGAGGTGCAAGAAGTGCAGCAAAAAGAACACCGCAGCGACCGCCAGGAGCAGCCAGCGCAGGCCGCGACCGAACGGATCCGGGATAGCCGGAAGCGAAACCGGGTCCGCAGCCCTCAAGCTTTCGGCTCACTTGGAAAGATCATCCGCACGCGTCTATGGTAGCCAAATCGGCGGCAGCGTGCCGCATCGGCAGCATCGCGCCTGCGCGGGCACCACGGCCCTACAACAAGCCAGGCAGCACGTCTGCTACGGGAACGGCCGACGCCGCACAAGCGGTCTGGACCTGCTCAGGCGCCACGACTAGATAGTGCACGTCTCGCGAGCGCACGTTGTCGAACGGATAGGAACCACAGACCGACCACCCTGCAAGCCGCTGCACATGGGTGACCTTCTGCAGAAAGCCCACGCTGCCAAAGGCAAACACCGGATGGAGGGCCATGCAGCGCGCAAAGCGCTGCTCGTAGCGTAGCCGCGCGGCGGCCCGCCCGTTCACCAGCCCGTACGGGTCGCAGATGTCGCCCTGCGTGAAGTAGCCCACAAAGCCCACATCTTCCGCAATCCCCCGTTGACCACGCAGGCTCTCCAGATGTTGCGCGCGGAAGGTGTTCAACGCCGCGCTGCGGCCCTGGAACAGCCGCAGGAAGGTGCGGCCCTCCCATGCAAAGGCCGGCAAGAGGGCGGCAAGGAACACCACGCCAAAGACCTGCAGCGCCCTTGCAAGCGCGGGGGGCCTCTGCGGCGGCGCCTCCGCGCAACGGAACAGGTTCCAAAGCAGGGGAAAAAACAGCGTCCACCCGAAGTAGCGGATGCCCTGGATCTGTTGCCCGCGATAGGCCGACGCGAGCAGCACAAACGGAAACAGCAGATTGGGAACGGCGTCCGTCGCCCGAAGGCCGACGCCTACGAGCAACGCGACGAAACTGACACTCCAGAGCACCAACAGGCCCAGGCCGAACGAGAAGCTGCTCGCTACCGTAACGGCGGTCATCGACAGCGTTTGCTGCCACGCCGCCGTCCCGAAGGCCTTGGCCAGCGCGGTGTCCGGCAACAGCGCGTGCTGGGTGAAGACGATCACCCCCGCGCCGGCGAGCCCACCTGCAGCAGGCATCAGCGCAGCCCACCACCTCTTTCCCGGCTTCGTCGTCCCCGTGCGGTCGCCGAGCCCTCCCACCAGCGCCATGGCTGAGATGGCGCCCGCCAGCAACAGCAGTTCCACCCGCAACAACACCGTAAGCAGGCCGTACACGAAGGCCCAAATCACCCAAGCGGCTCGAGCGCGACGTCCAGCCTCAGCCTCGTGAAGCAGACCCCGGGTGAGCAGAACGCCAAGCAGCGCGTCCAGAAACACGAGGCCGGTCTCCATGCCGTCGTCGAGCCAACGCACCGCCGACGGCGCCACCATCACGGCCAGCAACGACGTAGCCAGGAGCCATACTCCCGCGGAAGGTCTCGCTTGTTGGCGCAGGCCGCGGGCCAGGACCAGCGCCAGCAGCGCAAACAGGACGACGTACACCAGCGAAGACACCACGCGCGGCAACAGCGGCGAGGTCCACAGCTGACTCAGAAAGGCCAGCAAGCACACATACAGAAGGCTGGATGTGCCGAACGAGGCATGGACGCCGTCGTAGGTGATCCTATGCTGGTGCAAAAGGTGATCGGCATAGCGCAGATGGATCAGGGCGTCGTCCAGCAGATAGGGCCAGGACAACCGGATCCACACCAGCAGCCAGACAAACAGCGCGATCGCTGCAAGAAAAAACCCTCGCTCGCCGCCGGATCGGGGCGCAACGGTCAGGCTCCGCTTACTCATACGCCAGCGCGTCGATGGGGTCCTTGCGCGCCGCCTTCAGCGCGGGGTACAGGGCGCCAAACAGCGCGCCCACCAGCGTGATCGCGGTAGCCGTGGCCACCCACTCCCCTGTGACCTGGAAGGCAAGCGAAGGAAACCGAACCCGCAGCACAGCTTTGAGCAGCAGGGTCGCAAGGATGCCGAGCACCACCCCGCAAACGGCCAGCAATCCTGTCTCGCGCAGCACCACGGAGACGATGGTGCCCTGGCTCGCGCCCATGCTCTTCAAAATGCCAATCTCGCGCGTGCGCTCCATCACGGCCGTGTACATGGACTGGAAGATCACCAGAAAGCCAATCACCGCGGCGATCCCAATGACGACACGAATGCCGAGGTTGAACGCCGGAATGTGCTCGGGCGTCAGCTGCGACAGCAGCTCCTGCAGTGTTTGGACGTTCCAGTCGCTCAGGCCCGCCGTCCCAAGCACCTCACGGCGCACCGCTTCCTCAAACTGCGGCGGGTCCTTGGTGCGCAGGTAAAAGAAAGCGGCCTTGCCCGGGGTACCGTCCGCCTCGTCCAGCGTGGTCAGTTGCACGTAGCGCCGGGCTCCCTTGCCATGCGCCACAATGCCGCAAACGCGGAAGTCGTGACCCAGCTGCGGCACCTTCAGCAGATCGCCGACATGGCCATGGGAGTTCGCCGCTTCAATGTCGTCGATCAGAATGTCATAGGGTCCCTGGAACGGTCCGCCGGCCTTGTACTCAAACGGTTTCAGGGCGTTGTAGCTCGGGTAATCGATGCCCAGCAGGTTTTGCACCGACGAGCCGATCAGGATCTTGATCCCCACCGGCGAGACCACCTCGACATGGGGCAAACTCCGCAACACGTCCGCCACCTTCACGCTGGCTGCGGCGCTGCTGGTCGCCAGGATGGCACTACCCTGCGAGGGCCGCGCAATCATGTCATAGCCCGTGCCGGCGGCCTGATCGCGACTGCCGTTGAGGATGCCATACATGATCCCCACAATCGACAGGATCATGATGACCTCGATCGCCACGGCCAGCGCGCTGATCACCGAACGCAAGGGGCGGTAGATAAGGTTTCCGAGCACCAGCTTGTTCATGTGTTTTGTTCTTCCGGGCATCGCCTGAGGTGCGCGGCCACGCCCGCCTCAGCATACCTGCAATACCTCATCACGCGGTCTCCACGCGCGGGGCCGCGGCCAGGGGAGAGGAGAGGTTCGCGCGCCAAAGCGGCACATGGTCGCGCCCCTTCAGCAACCGTCCAAATACCGGGGTGATGTACCCGCTGACAAAGATCGCAAACACCGTGCCCAGGTTCCCCACCCAGACGTAATTAATCGCGGCCAACAGCAGACCTTCCGGCGCGATATGCGCAAACAACAACATGGGCAGCAGTCCCCACGGCTGCGAGCGGATGTCGCCGCAGACCCCATCGGTCACGACGAACAGCAGCAGAAAGATGAGCGGTTGCACCAGGATCACGCTCCGCCAACCGTCGAGGTGAAACGATTCCGCCGACGGACTGTAGGAGATGCCGGTCGTCCAGTCCTCGTCGGCAAGCTGGCCCAGTTCATGCGCGTACCGGTTGCCTCCCACATATACGCCCTCGAGCTTGTGAGGATTGATAAAGTGCGGCACCCAGTTCTGGAAGTACACAAAGATCGGCAAATAGCCGAAGTAGTGCCCGTCGGCCGAGAACGCGATCAGCTGCGAGTCGTTGGGCAGCATTGTGAGGCGGTCAAAGATCCCCTGCGGCGTCCCGTAGTACCAAATGTCCAACGAAGCATACGCTGAGACCCGTTCCTGGTTGGTCTGGCGGAGCAGCATCGGGTGCTCAAGGTACTTCTCCACAATAGCCAGCCGCTCCTCTGAGCTGCCCGTCACCGAATCGACTCTGCCCACATTGGACAGGGGCACCATAAAGCCCTGCGCTATGACCGCAAACGCCAGCATGGCCCAGATGTGCCGCAATCGCAGCTGGAAACCGGCCCACGCCACCCCCAGCAACCAACACACAAACGGCGTAAACATCCCTTGCTTGCTGAACGCCAGAAAGCCGGTGAACGTGGCGTACCCCATCGTGCAAAGCGTCAACGCGGAGGTGCTGTGCCGGCCCCTGCTATTGCGCACCGCAGCAATGGTGCCCAGCAGAATCCCGAGTGGCAGAAAGTAGTTCACCATCATCAGGGCATGCAGAATGCTGCCGGCCCCGGCTGGAAAAAGAACGAAGGCGTTGTTGATCAGCAGCACGACAATCAAACAGCCAAGCGCCGACGTGTTCAGATCGATCTTCGGCACCTGCAAAACGCCCGCCGCACCGTCCTTTGTGGTTGCGATCTTGCGCGTGAGAAACGCCGCCAGGAGCATCCCGCCGACCGTCGCCGCATATACGCCCATCACCATCTTCGGCGCGGACAGGTGCGTCTGCGCGGGCTGGCCCAGCACCGCCTTGTACACGGTGCCTACCCCAGCCACAAGCGTCGAGTAGAAGAAGATATAAGCGCCCGAAGGACGGCTGAATCCTCCGGCGACGTTGAAGGCAAAGACGCTCAGCATGAAGTAGCAAAACACCAGCAGAGCATATTGCGGGTCTGTCCCCTCCACCAGCTCCGTCAACACAAGCACGCCTGTAAACAGCAGGGCTTTGGCAACCGGTACATGTGTAGGAAGGTGAATGCGCACGTCCGTTTATTGTACTGGGACCGCGCCCGTTCCCAGGCCCTCGCCAAAGCGGCCTTTGTTATGGCCTTTGATATGTTCAGAGAAGCAAACTTCGACCAGTTCCGAAGGGTGTCGGCGCGCGGAGGCGCTCTACGGAGTGGAGACCAAGGGAGCGGAGACCAAGCGAGTGGAGACCAAGCGAGGTGAGGACGTTTCTCTCCCAGTCACAATCCGCCCTACCCCGCCCTTCTTCTCCTACAGGGAATGGAAAGAATAGCCCGCTGATGCCTGGCAACGGTCCAGCCCCTGCACGTGCCGTCCGACGCGACCCTCTTGCGGGGACGCAGCAGAAGACAGAGCCCACGCGCGATCCTTCCCGCACACTGGTCTATTGTGGGATCGCCCTGGCAGCCGCCGTCTCCGGGGTGCGCCTGCTGCTTGGCCGCCGCGTTTCGTTTTGCGGGACCCCGGACGCCTGTTACTACCTCGGCATGGCGCAGAACCTCGCGGCCGGACAGGGCTTTCACGCCCGCTTCCTGTATGACTTCCAGCAAGCTCACCCGACGCTCCCGAACACCGGCATCGAGTACTGGCGACCAGGCATCAGCCTGCTCCTGCTTCTGCTCAAGCCCTTTGGGGGCGTGACCCTGTACGCCAGCACCGTCCTTACGACGCTGGTAGGCGTGCTGTTCTCCGCGGCGGCCTGGCACCTGGCAGTCCGCACCTTCCGCGACCGCCGGTGGGCCTTGGGAAGCTTCGCCCTCTGCCTGCTGTCGTCCTATACCTGGGTCGGTTCGGCCACGCCTGACTCCGGCTTGTACTACGGCGCGGCTGTGGCCTGGTTCCTGGCGCTGTTCACCGTGCAGCGCCAGGGATGGAAAGCGGACCTGCTGGCGTTGCTGTGCGTGGGTCTCGCCTACCTCATCCGCAACGACGGCGCGATGCTGCTGGTTCCGTTGCTTGCCGTGCTTTGGGCCCGGCGCCGGGTGCCACACAGGGCCCAACACAAGGCCCAGGGCGGGACCTCTCTGCAGGTGCAGCCACCCATCACGGACACGGGCGCGTCTTGGACCTACGCCGGGGTCGTCCTCCTCGGCTTTGCGGCAGCGCTGGCGCCCATGCACCTGATCTACCGGCGCGTGCTCGGCACGGCGTTTCCTTCCGGCACGGCGCAGGCTCTCTTCCTCAACGACCTAAGCGACTTTGGCCGGTACCGCGATCCCGTGAGCCTGCATTCCCTGCTGGCGCACGGGGTGACGCACCTCGTCACGTTCCGCGTGGCCACCTTGGCGACCGTTGTGTACCGCGTCGCGGTGCTGATGGTGGGCTACCCCGCGCTGGTCTTCCTTCCCGGCCTGTTTGCGCGTGCGAGCAAGCCGGGCCAGTTCTCTAGCGAAGACGATGCTGCCTGCCTGGCTTCTCCGGAGATCGTTGGAGCGGCCAGCTTCGCCGTGGCGGGCCTTTTCGCCTACACGGTGGTACTGCCCGCGATCGGTGGGTTTTCTGCGCTGCGCACGGCCGTCGGTCTGATGCCGCTTGCGTCCGTGCTCGTTATGCTCGCGATCGCACGGAGTGCGCGCAACCCCCGTATCGCTTTGTGGCTGGCTGCCTCGGTCATCGCTGCCAACGCGCTCGCGGGCCTCATGGAAGCGCGGCGCACCCTCCCCGCCGCCAACCTGATGGGCAGCGCCGACCGCGCGGAGGCGCACGTCCTCGCCACCCTGGCGGCCAACCCGGCCAGCGCTGTCGTGCTCACCAACGACCCCGTCCAGTTTTCGGTCACCACCGGATACGCCGCCGTCGCGTTGCCGAGTAACGGTATAGAAGCGATCGCGCAGGCGGCGCAGGACTTTCATGCCACTTATGTCATTCTGGACAGCCAACATCTGCCAGCGACGGTTGCTGCACTCGAGCAGCGGCTGCATCCGATTCGCTCGGCCACGCTGGAGCAGGAGCACAGTTTGATTCTGCAAGCTGGGAACACAGCGACAAAGCCGTAGCGCGCACGCCGCGACTCGTGTAGAAAACGGGAAAGGAGCTCCCGTGGTGGAAATCGGAGCAGATTCGGGGTTACGGGTCGGCCGCGACCTGCGCCACGAGCGCGAACAGCGCGTGATCTCGCTCGAACAGGTCGCCAAAGCGACCCGTTTTTCCATGCGCCACCTCCAATCTCTTGAGGCCGACCTCTTCGACGAGCTGCCTGCCGGTGTCTTTCGCAAAGGCTTAATCCGCAGCTATTGCAAACATCTCGGGCTCGACGACGACATTTGGCTGGAGCGTTTTGCTGCAGCTGGCGCCCTGGACCAGGCCGAACCCGATCTTGCCCAGTTCGCCGAAAATGTGCACCGTGCGCGCCTGGAAGCCATGCCGCCCGTGCGTCGGCGTTGGTGGGGTGTGGCGTTGATGCTGCTTGGGCTGCTCGCGCTCGCCTTGGCTGCGTGGCACTACGTGGTGCAGCCACGGATGGGCTCACGGCACCACCAGGCCCTCGTAGCCGGGCCGATGGGGTCGCGGCTATCGCGACCGGCCTGACGTCTGTTGGAGAGCCAGCGAGCGCGCATCATGCATGCCGTCTCGACGTCGGCCCTTAAGGCTCCTAATCTTCTGCACCGCGGGAGCGGGGCATCAGGGACCCTCGCCCGGCCGGGCACGGGCTCCCTTCCGCGCGAGGTATGCCGACACAGGGTAGAATCGAACCGTTCCATACGGCACAGCTTGCTGTACGGGACGGCCCGGCGGTCTGCTTTCATCAGCGCAACCGGGCGTCGGGCGTCCGCACCTCGCGGGCGGGTCCGGCTATCTCATGCCAGGAGCACCTTTCTTTGCCCACCACTGACCGTTACCTCTTTACCAGCGAAAGCGTCACCGAAGGCCACCCAGACAAGATCGCCGACCAGATCTCTGACGCCATTCTGGATGCTTGTCTAGCTGAGGACCCCATGAGCCGCGTCGCCTGCGAGACGCTTACCTGCACCGGTCTTGTGGTGGTCGCCGGCGAGATCACCAGCAAAGCTCACCTGGACGTGCAGAAGCTGGTGCGCGACACGATTCGGGAGATCGGCTACGACGACGCCCAAAAGGGCTTCGACTGCAATACCTGTTCGGTGATTTCCGCCATCAACAAGCAGTCGCCCGATATCGCTCAGGGTGTGGACACAGGTGGGGCCGGTGACCAGGGCATGATGTTCGGCTATGCCACCAACGAAACCCCGCAATACATGCCGACGCCCATCTCGCTCGCTCACCGGCTCAGCGAAAAGCTGACCGAGGTGCGCAAGAACGGCAAGCTCCCTTACCTGCGGCCTGACGGCAAGACCCAGGTCACGGTCGAGTACTCGGCGGAAGGCAAGCCGGTTCGTGTGGATGCCGTCGTGATCTCCAGCCAGCACGCCGACGAGATCGGCAACGACCAGCTCCGTGCCGAGATCCAGGAGCACGTGATCGAAGCGGTCATCCCGGCCGAGTTGCTCGATGAAAACACCAAATACCACATCAACCCGACCGGCCGCTTCGTTATTGGCGGCCCCATGGGCGATACCGGCCTCACCGGGCGCAAGATCATCGTCGACACCTACGGCGGCATGGGCCGGCATGGGGGCGGCGCCTTTTCCGGCAAAGATGCCACCAAGGTCGACCGCTCCGCGGCGTACATGGCACGGTACGTGGCCAAGAACATCGTCGCCGCCGGTCTGGCTTCGCGGTGCGAAGTGCAGCTTGCCTACGCCATCGGCGTTGCGGAACCCGTAAGCATACGCGTGGACACCTTCGGTACAGGAAGCATTCCAGAGTCGCGGCTGATCGAGCTGGTGCGGGAAAACTTCAAGCTCACGCCGAAGGGCATCATTGAGAGTCTGAACCTGCGTCGCCCGGTCTTCCAAAAGACCGCCGCGCATGGCCACTTCGGCCGCACTGGCGATACGTTCACCTGGGAGCAAACAGACAAAGCGGACGCCCTAAAGGCTGGCGCCCAGGCGGAGATGGCCGCGCTCTGACTCGATAGTCAAACAGAACCGGGCCTACGTGAACCGTACTTTTGGCCTCCATGAAGAAAGGCGAGCTTCGGCTCGCCTTTCTTCATGCGGCAACAAGCACCTGATTGCGCCCTGAAGCTTTTGCGCGGTACAGCGCTCGGTCGGCGCGCAGCAGCATAGCGGCAACGCCGTCCTCGCGATCGCCATACGTCGCGGCCCCGATGCTGACCGTTAGACGGGCCCCCTCTGGCGCGCCGGCCTCGGCGAGACCCAAAGGCACGTTCATCCGTTCGATATTTTCCCGCATGCGTTCGGCGACGAGCCGTGTCGCTTCCGGCGCGGCATTGGGCAGCAGCACGGCAAACTCCTCCCCACCCCAGCGGCAAAGGATGTCGATCCCGCGCAGGGAGTCCTGCATCCGCTCCACCGCCGCGCAGAGCACCTCGTCGCCGCGATGGTGGCCAAAGTTGTCGTTGATACGCTTGAAATGGTCCAGATCAACCATCAACACGGAGAAGGGGATCCCGGAGCGTTGGCTTCGTAACAGCTCCTTTTCGCACCACTCCTGGAATACGCGGCGATTGGGGATCCGCGTCAGCGGGTCGGTGCTGGCAGCTTGTGCGAGCTGGGCGGCGAGCGTGGCGGTCGTCATCCAGAAGAAACCAAAGGCCAGGCCCAGCGCCACTGCCAGATAAAACGGAAAGACAAGGAAGCTGAGCCGGTCGTTCCAGGCCGTGGTCTTCCAACTGGTTGCAATTAGGAAGCTCCGCAAGATATTGAATCCGCCAAAGCTCAGCAGGAGAACGTTGGAATAGATAGCCGGCGCCCGCAGACTGCCCCTCGTAAGCGGCCATTGGGTCCACGCCGTGGCAACGGTCTGGATGGCCACAAGCAGCCCGAGGCACACCAGCCGGGGCCTGCTGCCCGTCAGCCCACCCCACGCGAACAAATCCATCGTTGCCTGGAGCCCAAGCACGACGAACCCCTTCCAGATGGGCGTGGCCCTGTTCGGCGCCAACTGCAGAACGGCAATCTGCAAGAGAAAGAAGGAGCCGAGCAGCGCGACGTCTGCCAGCACGATGTTGGCGAAGGGTGCAGGGACTAACAGCAGCCCTGCGGCGAACGATCCAGCGGCGAATGCCGCACTGAACCAGCCCACCCCACGCAAGCTAGGGCTTGCCAGTCGTACCACCAACATCGACAAGCTGCCTGAAGACAGCAGGACGACAGCAAGCACAAGCACCAGCGAAATATCAGATGTCACCTCGGGTCACCGGGAATGCGCTCTCTTCCTTTCCGCCTTTTGCACGGCGTAGACCTGCTCTCTTCCCTTATCGGCGCAAACGCGCGAAAGCGATAGAGCACGTTGGTTGCAGTTTGTAGCTTTTTTCCGACCTATCCGTAACCCGAAATCCCCCATACGTAATTCCTCCTCTGCGCCACAGAGCAGAGCGACCTATCCGCTTTTGGCTGCATCGCATGGGGAACAGATTTTCGCCCTGACCGCACGCATGCTGATCAAATCCGAGTACGACATCCACTTTCACCTCCCGTTGCCCACACCCATGGTCGCGCTCTTGCACGTGCACCCCTGTATCGAACCGCGCCTCAGGACCGCCGACCGTTTCACCGTGGAGCCGATCGCCCCTGCCTCGCAGGGAGAGGCGACCGCGCAACCAACGGTCGACGAATACCTGGACAGCTTCGGCAACCGGTGCTCGCGCTTTATCGCCCCAGCTGGCGCCATTCGGCTCGCCGGGAGCCACATCGTCGAGGCGCCGGATACGCCCGATCTGCAGGGTTTCGGGCTGCCGCAGACGCCGGTGGAGCAACTGCCGGCGGACACCCTGCAATTTCTGCTAGCCAGCCGCTATTGCCAGGTCGACCAGTTCGTCGGCATTGCGCAGGACCTCTTTGGCTGGTCCGCTCCCGGCTGGGCACGGGCAGCGGCCATCCGCGACTGGGTGCACAACAAAGTCAGCTTCAACTACCAGACCGCGCGTCCCAGCAAGACCGCCATGGATGTTTTCACCGAGCGCACCGGCGTGTGCCGTGACTTTCAGCACCTCGCGATCACCCTCACCCGCTGCATGAACTTGCCGGCACGTTACGTCACCGGGTTCCTCGGCGACATTCGCGTGCCGTTCGGCGGTCCCGGCGACTTTTCGGCTTGGTACCAGGTCTGGCTCGAGGGCCGCTGGTGGGACATGGACGCCCGCCACAACGAACCGCGCCTGGGCCGGATCCTGATGGCCACGGGCCGTGACGCCGCCGATGTCGCGATCACCACCAGCTTCGGCGTCGCCAATCTGACCCACTTCCACGTCGAGTCCCAGGAGATCGACGCGCACGGCCAACCGGTTCCGCTGCCGCCGAAGCCGGACCCGCCTGCGCTGCAACCGCCCAGCATGCCCCTTCGCTAGAACGTGAAGCTGCTTTGCAGCAGGATCGTGCGATTGGACGCCGTATTCGGGCTGAAGTCGTTGGCGATCGACAGCGAATGCCCAAAATAAGGCGAAGGGACCAGCCCGCAGGCGCTCTGCCCGGGAAGGCATCCACAGCCCACGGAGGACGCCGGCGCGCAGGGCGTCGCGGCGATCGCGCCCACCGGCAGACCAGGGTTGTTGTGGTTGGTAAGGTTGTGTACCTCTACCCCAATGTTCAGGTCCCAGGGGCGGTCGGCCGGTGGGCCGGGCTTGCTCCCGGAGACCGCATTCGCCTTGGGCCGCGGCCCCAGGTGGAAGTCCTTCCCCGCCCTGAGCTGCAACCAGACAAAGCCGGGTGACGTTCCGTAGTTGCGCGGCACCGGCGCCTGTCCCGTGACCGGCGCAATGTCGAAGGTCCCAAAGGCCGTTGGAACCGCTGTCGTCCGCGCCGGGTCCGTCGCAAAGGCCGGGCGGTCGTTATAGATCGTGTCTCCATTGAGATCGGTACCGGTCGTGATATCGAACGGAGCGCCTGACCGAACCACCAGGAACGGTGTGATCTGGACGTCGCGGGGCAGCATCCACTGGAAGCCGCCCGTGAACTGCTGTGCCCGACTAGTCGCCGCGCGCCCGTAATCCTGCCGGATGTTATAGGAATTAGAGGCGAAATGCTCTACCCCATCGGACTCGGTGTAGTTTTTGTCAGCGTTAAAGACCCCGAAGGCGAAGAGCCGCGCCGTAAGCTGCGTATGGTAATTGAGCAGGAAGCGCTCAAGGTTTTCGTTGGCATCGGAGGAGAATTGGTAGAGGTTGGCCGCTGTCCCGAGCGGCCGCGTTCCCCCCGTCGCTGTTCCCGAGGTCGATGTGCCCGGAAATGGAGCGTTCGCATTGCGCGTCAGAAAGCCATGGGTGCCGTGCGCATAGATGAGATTGGCGGAGACTGTTCCGAAACGCCCCAACGAGCGGTTGACTGTAATCGAGCTGGCCTGCTGATACGAAGAATGCAGCGACGGGCTTACCTGAAAGATCGTCGGCTGTGCGGCCCCGAGGGCATCCCCAGCCGGTGGCCCAGTCGGGTTGAACCCGGTGTTTTGCGCGATCAAGCTCACCTGGCGTACGCCATTCTGCCGTACTGCCTGCAGCAACTGCGCCGCCGGAAAGCGGTCGTAAAAGATGCCGTAGCCACCGCGCAGGGTGACGATCGGCGACTTGCGCTTACCGGGCCGCACTGCCCAGGCAAAACCGAATCGCGGAGCCGGGTCGCTGTGGTCAGGAATAGCGGACTCGCTCTCAAAGCGCAGGCCGTAGCTTAGCGTCAGGTTGCGCGTAACCTTCCAGTCGTCTTCCGCATACACCGCCGCATCGTCGTTGAACAGAACGGCACCCTGTTGCCCGGTGGTCTGGCTGTACTGGGTAGGGAGCCCAGCCAGGTAGGAAGCGACATCCGGGAAGATATATTGCCCGTTGAAGCCGGAACTCGATTCGTTGGCGTCCCGGAGCTCGTGAAACTGAAACCCGGCCCGCATGAAATGCTTTCCGCGATCGAGCTCTACCAGGTTCTCGACGGTAAAGGCATCCTGATTGTCACGGAATGACTGCGCGGGGCTGCCTCCACCCTGAAACGAGCCCTGCACCAGAACGGACGGCAAGCTGCTGTTCGGATCCTGTCGCACCCGCGTGCGGGTATAGGCGAACCGTGCCTCGTTCACGCCATGCGACCCCAGCATCTGCGTATCGGAGAGCTGCAGGGTGTTGGTTAACGTGTTGGCGGTAAACGCCGCCTCCGGTAGCACAAGGGGCAGGATGCCGCTGTTCACGATGTGCGCCTGGCTCCACTCGTTGCGCGCGTAGGCAAAGTTGGTTGGGGTGAACTGGCGATCGACCCGCAGCGAAAAGGTGCTCGTGCTCTGCGGGGCAGCCACAGCGGTGGACAGCAGAACCGCGGGCGATTGCGGGTCCGCGGCATTCACGACCGCGTTGTTGGCCAGTCGCTCGGTGAACTCGGAGAAGAAGAACGAGGTCTTCTTGCCCATGGGCCCGTTCACGTTGCCGTCCTGCTCAAAGTCATAGAAGGGCGGCTGCACACCCGTGTACGGGTTCCGTGCGTCCAGCGGCTGATCCGTTCCGCTTAATTCAAGCTGGCCATGGAACTGATTGCCACCCGGCTTGGTGCTGATCTCGATGCGGCCAAAGCCAAGATTGGCGAAGTACGCCGAGTACGCGTTGTGATTGATACGGATGGAACGAATTGATGACTTGGGCGGCAGCCGTCCTCCCGGAAAGCCATCGATCATGAAGCGCGGGCTGCCGAAGCCGCCTGCCAGCGCTGTCAACTGCTGCTTCAGGGTCGCGGCGTCGTTGGAAAGGAAGTTGAGCTTGTCGCCCTCCAGCAAGATGGAGCCTGCCATATCGTTCGGATCGGCGCCGCCCTCAGCCTCATCGTCCAGAATGCTGATCTCTTCGTGATGGCTCGCCACGGCAAGGCGAACTGGCAATCGCAGCCGCTCGCTCGCCTTCAATGACAATTCGCCGCTGGTATAAGGCGCGAAGCCCGGGACCTCGACGCGTAGCATGTACGTCCCGGCCGGCACGCTGAAAGAAAATGCTCCCGTGGCGTCCGTGGCCTGTTGCGTCGTGTCTTGCTCAGGCTTGCTCGCTTCCGCGAGACGCACCACAGCACGAGGTATCACGGCGCCGGTGGCGTCGGTGAGCGTTCCAAGGATCGTGCCCTGGGCCATGCTCTGTGCCTTTGCAACCTGGGACGACACGATCGCGACCCAGCCCAAAGCGCTGACAAAGCTCAGCAAGCGCAGTATCGAGTTCAGCCTAGCCAGAAACGAGCCCCCGAGAGCGTTGGACCTGATGCAGCTGCGTGAGGACGACGGAGTGCCTCTAGCTTCGCATGAAGTGAAAACTTTGGGAACCCAGGCAACCAAACTTCTCACCTCGCAACCGGGTGCGCGGCGGCCTTTGCCCTGCAAGCGGGCAGTCGAGACTAAAATTGCCCGTAGCTGCTTCGGTTTGCAGCGCCCGCGAGCCGCCCCACCCTATGAAACTTCGTCCCGTCTTCCTTGTTCTGCTCTTCCTGCTCGGGTTCTACTACCTCTCGAACCGCCTGTTTCCAGCCGCAGGCACGTTGGGCAGTCTGTTGCATCCCGCGGTCAGCGACGCGGCTGTGGAGCCGATGCACGGGCCCCTGGGCAATTTCAATCTGACGGTGGCCAACGCCGCGCCCTCCTTCGATCCAGAGGAGCAGCAAAACATCTCGGTCTATAAGCGCGGGCTGCCCAGCGGCGTCCACAT
>CAXUIF010000028.1:16483-21193 GCA_964250995.1 uncultured Acidobacteriaceae bacterium | reverse complement strand
ACGAAGTGGGCGTGACGCGTGGCAGCGCAGTTGGGAATCATCGCGACGGGCAAGTTGGCGGCGTGGGTAGGCCAATCGAGAATCTTTACGTCCAGCACCGTGGTGAGGCCACCTAAACCCTGCGCGCCGATGCCGAGCGCGTTGATTTTGTCATGGAGCTCGATCCGGAGTTTCTCAAGGTTCGTGCGCGCGCCCCGGGCTTTCAGCTCGGGCATGTCAATCGGGTCCATCAGCGCCTGCTTGGCCAGCAGCATGGCCTTCTCCGCCGTGCCGCCCAGGCCGATGCCGAGCATGCCGGGCGGGCACCAACCCGCGCCCATGGTCGGAATCGTCTTCAGCACCCAATCCACAATGGAGTCCGACGGATTGAGCATCACGAATTTGGACTTCGCTTCCGAACCGCCGCCCTTCGCCGCCACCGTGACCTCAACCGTCTGCCCCGGAACGAGCGCCACCTCCACCACGCACGGCGTGTTGTCTTTGGTGTTCTTGCGGCTGAACGCAGGGTCGGCGAGGATGCTGCCGCGGAGCTTGTTCTCCGGGTCCAGCCAGGCCTCGCGTACGCCCTGGTCGCACAGGCCTTGCAGACTCATGGTGGCGGGAGCGCTGCCCTTTTGCAGGTGGCACTCCATGCCGAACTTCACAAAGACGGTGACGATCCCGGTATCCTGGCAGATCGGCCGATGACCTTCCGCGCACATGCGCGAGTTGACCAGAATCTGCTTGATCGCATCCTTGGCCGCGGGCGACTGCTCGAGCTCATAGGCGCTCGCGAGGTTGGTGATGTAGTCGACCGGATGGTAGAAGCTGATGTACTGGAGAGCCGCGCGAAGGCTCTCGATTAGATCGTCCTGCTGAATGATGACCATGGAAGGCGTGCCCCAGAGCCTCATCTTACGCCGGGGCAGCGCGCCCGATCACTCCGCTGGTTCGTCGTCGAGAACGCGAAAGACATCGGCGAGAGGCACCGCAACGGCCGTTGCCTCAAGCCGCAGCGTTCCCTCGTGAACCGTGGCCAGGGTGCCGTCGGCGAGCAGAACATGCGCCACACGCTGGGCGGGGTCAAAGATCCAGGCGACGTTGACGCCCATGGTGAAGTAATCCCCGCAACGTGCTTGCATGCGCGCGAGACGGTCCTCCGGGGAGAGCACCTCGATGCAGAGCAAGGGCGGTTCCGTGACGATGGGCGTGCGTCTCCAAGCTGCAGGCAGGATGCAAAGGTCCGGAACGCGATACCGCGTTGGCGACACCTGGACGCGTTGTTCGACAACGGCCTTTACCTTCCATTCCTTCCGGTGATTGCGAAAGAGCACGGCAAGCTCTGTTTGCTGGTCGGCGTGATCGTGTTCGCCCAAGTCTCTCTCCTCCAGCACGCCGTCCACATAGTCCATGTCGTGCTCGTAGACGGAATGCAGGTACTCGTACACGGAAACAAGAGGGGGAACAGGTGCTGCTGCCATGGCGAACCTCCGCGTGTGTAGGCTACAACAAGAGCTATGCCGGAGAGCCGCCATGCCGCCGTGGAACAGCCGGGCATCCTGCGCGTGCCGGGGTGGGAGCGCTTTCGTTGGCTGCGGGCGGGTTTCAGCACGCGCCAAGGCGGGCGTTCGTCGTCCTACGGACCGGCTGAGCAAAATCTCGGCTGGACCGCAGAGGACGATCCCGCCGTTGTGGCCGCCAACCGCGCTGCCTTCGTGCAGGCGCTGGGCGGGGATGCGGGCTTGTCCCTGACGACGGTGAAGCAGGTGCACAGTGGCGTGGTGCGCGCGCTGGACGGCAGCGAGGGTCCGCTAATGACCCCGGACGGCCGCGCGATGCACGAGGGCGACGGCATGATCAGCGGCGTACCCGGGAGGCTGCTCGCGATCCTCACCGCGGATTGCGTTCCCGTGCTTTTGGCTGATCCGCGCACGCACGCGGTGGGCGCCTTTCATGCGGGCTGGCGCGGCACGCTGGCGCGCATCGTGGAGCATGGTGTGAGGTTGATGGAAGCGAGCTACGGCTCACGTCCCGCGGACCTGATCGCTGCCGTTGGCCCCTGCATCCACGCGTGTTGCTTCGAGGTTGGCGAAGACGTGCAGATCGCCTTTGCGAAGGAGTTCCCCTATTCCAGAGAGCTGTTTTCCGGTGGGGAAAGCAGCCAACCGCAACGCCTGGACCTTGTGGAGGCGAACCGGCGGCAGTTGCTCGACGCGGGGGTCCACCCGGAGTGCATCAGCGTTGTGGGCCAGTGCACGGCGTGTGCGCGCCTCCCGAACGGCAGGCGCAGGTTCTTCAGCTATCGCGCCGAGCGCGGGGCAACAGGCCGGATGCTGAGCGCGATCGGCGCGGTGGAGGCGTCTTAAGTCTTCTTCCCAAGCTCTTCAAACAGCGAGTCGCGGCGTTGCAAGGCGTAGGCCTCAATGTGGCGCAGGCCCTGCCCGTAGGCGACCAAAGCGCCCGTGGCTAGGAGCGCCATCAGACCCAGGCCAAGCCACCGCTCATGCAGAAACACGATTAGCCCCTGCAGACCGGCGCCAATGCCTGCGCAGGCGACCAGGACACCGATGGCCATCCAGGCACTGAGTGGCGACTGAGCGCGGTGCAGCGATCGCCCCGGATTGATCTTCCTTGGCGCTGCGATCGAGCGAAGGTTCCCCAGCGCTGTCGTCGTCAGCAACGTGGCCAGCGCCCACAGCAGAACAAACAAGGCGTCCCCGATGCGGGGCCGACCCGCGGTGTAGCAGACGATGCCCACCACCGTACACACCTCAAGAAACGCCACCGCGAAGTGCATCACATTCTTGGCCAGAAACACCTCGCGCAACGGTACCGGCGCAATGAAATAGAACTGCGCGCCCGGCCCTTCCAGCCCGAACGAGTTATAGCTCATCGGCGCCAGGCCAAGCAGCGCATAGCCGACGGCCAACAGCAAAATCCAAGGTGAACCGCCACGAAGCGACAGGCGCCCGGCAAAAAGAAAAACCATCACGGTCGGAGCGACGACCCCATAGAGCAGACCCGTATTGCGGCGCAGCATCAGCAACTCCTTCGCGAGCAGGGGACGCAGGGACGGCGGCCACACCGGGTGGCGTGGTAAGGGCCCAAAGACCGGTGGGCTGAAGGCCAACGGTGCCTGCGGCGGCAGGGCGGGCGCGCGCGGAAGGGCCTGCACGGCGTTCGCGACGTCGCCCAGGTTCTCGCCGTGATACTCCGCGCGCATACGTAGCGTGTAAACGGCCAGAAAGGTCGCGGCATAGACGAGGACCAGTGCAATGTTCAGCACCGCGTCGAAAGGCAGCCCACGTTGCCCCGCCACGATGGCCGACCCGGTAAGCTCAGGCGGCAACCACTGCAGCCAGCGATGCAGCTGATGGTAGAAGTGCTCGGCCCGAAGGAGGTCATGCGGGGTTGCTGGGGATCGACGACCGCGCTGGAACCCGGGATTGAAGCGCACATTCAGATACTGGAAGCCGAGCGAAGTGGCAAAGATAAGACCCGTAAACAGCTCACGCGTTCGCCGGGTGGACAGCCAGCGATCTATCCACGCAAAGATCATGCGCGAAAACAGCACGTTCGCGAGCGCAAACGCGGCGGTGGCCAGCAGGGTCCAAGGCCAGAGTCGCGGCCGGTCGATGCTGATGCCCACGAAGATCGCCGCCGACATCAGCGTCACCACCACGTTGCCGGGGCTGAGCAGGCCGAAGCAAAGCCGCACAAGGACGTAGTTCTGCAGCCGCATCGGAAAGCGAATCAGTTCCGTTGGGTCAAAGGTGGTACCGGGCTGCCCGAGGTTGAGATTCAGCAGCTGCATCAGGCCGAAGGTTCCCCAAAGCACCAGGCTGATGTGCTCAAGGGTGCCGTGCATGGCCACAAACCACGCAAAGAATCCGGCCAAAGTAGCCGGCAGCAACACGAGCACGGCAAGGAGCGGCAGCAACAAAATGCGCCCAATCAGCTCCGCGGTGCCACCCTTGCGGCGAAAGCTATTGGCGAGGATGCGCCAACGCAACCAGGCGATCGCCGCAAACTGGCTTCCGCTGAGGCGGCCCCCGGTGTAGGCGACGACAGCCGGCGTCAACTCAGCCATGCAAGCTCGCCTTCGCCTTGGGGTGGTGCGGTCTCGCCGCCCACGATGGAAAGAAAGATCTGTTCCAGGGTGAGTGTCGCGGGGGCGTCGGTGTCTCCTGAGGTCATGCCTGGCTCGGCAGCAGCCAGGCGTGCGCGAACCCCGGCACGCAGCTCCTCCAGCGAGCCGTGCGCGACCAGCTGACCGCGGTTGATGATCGCCACATGGGTACACAGGCGCTCGACAATCTCGAGAACATGCGAGGTAAGAAAGATCGTCGCCCCGCGCGCGATCATGCCCTGCAGCAGCGTCTTCAGGGTACCCGCGGCGATTGCATCCACTCCCTCAAACGGCTCATCCAGGAAGAGCAGTTTGGGCGCGTGAATTACGGCTGCGGCGAGGGCCAGCTTCTTGCCCATACCATGGGAGAAATCCGCGATCAGCTTTTTGCGCTGATCCGCCAGGCCCATGAACTCCAGCAGTTCGGTGCTTCGGCTTTGGGTCGTTCCACGGTCCAAACCGTACATGCGGCCCACAAAGGTCAGGTATTCCGCGGCGGTCAGCTTGCCGAAGAGCGCCATGCCTTCCGGAACCACGCCGATCTGTCGTTTGACCTCAACCGGATGCAAAAGCAGATCCTCGCCAAGGATGCGCAGCGAGCC
>CAXUIF010000028.1:0-16383 GCA_964250995.1 uncultured Acidobacteriaceae bacterium | reverse complement strand
GACGCGGATGTGCCGATCAGCTCGCGCAGCTCTTTGCTGGGTTTGAAAAACGGCACGCGCTTGGCGGGCACAGGGACGGAGGCGCCGGTCTTCGGGTTGCGTCCCGTGCGGGAGTTGCGGTGACGCGTACGGAAGCTGCCGAAGCCGCGGATCTCGACCTTGTCCCCGGACTTGAGCGCGCCCACGATGGCGTCGAACATCGTTTCCACGATCACTTCGCTGTCGCGGCGCGTGAGGTCGCCCAGCGCGGTGACGCGATCGGTGAGATCAACCTTGGTCATTGTGCTCTCCTCCGAGCGCCGCGCGCTCGCAACGGAACCTCAGTGTACCGCCGGGCCACAAGCGAAGCAGACGAAAGCCAGAATGGACCAAACGCCAGAGGCCCGCGTGAGCGGGCCTCTGAAGGTGCGTGTGGCCACTTAGCGCGATGCGCCGCCCGCGCTCTTGTTCTGTGGTTCCGTTCCAGCCAGGTTGCTGATCACGACCTGCCGCGAAACCGGCGTGATGGTGGGTGCGCCCGCGCCGACGATCTCCGACAAGGTGAAGCTGCCGGGCGTGCAGCCGTCCCCGAAGCAGCCGGCGTTGCTGACCCACACATTGCCCGCACGATCGACAGCGATGCCCGTGGGAGCGACCAACGTTCCCCCGTTGTTCGCATCGTGGAGAAACACTGTGTTGTTGGCCTGGTTGCTGCCATTCAGGTAGGAGCCGTTGGCAACCGGGATGGCTTCTACGCCGGGTTCGTTATTATCCGCCAACCAGAGCGTGCCCACACCGTCCAATGACAAACCTGAAGGATGCCGAACGCCGTCGTTGGCCATGGCGAAGCAGGTCTGCGAGGCCCAGATGCAGATGCCGTCCGTACCCGGCGAATAGCCGCCGCGCGTGCCCACATAGTTGTTCCCCGTGAAGACCACCTGACCGGCGTCCTGGAAGCTCTGGTAAGTCACGGCGGTGATGTTGCCGTTAGGGTAGTAGTAGAGATCGTAGGTCGTGGGCGTGCGAAGTTCCTGTCCCGCGACAGCGACGCCTCCGGTCACGTCTGCGGCAAGGCTGGACGCGATAAAGCCATTGCCGTTGGCAATCTCTGTGTTGGGCACCTGGGTGTAGCTCGTTTTGCCGTTTACCTGTGCCAGGGCTGGCAGCCCGTTCGAGTCGACCACGCCGTACCGCAACGAGTTATCGTAGGCAACGGTGACCGATGTGGACGTTGTGCCTGCCAAGGCAAGCAGGGTGGGGGAACTGGGCGTGGCAGCCGGGAAGCCCGCGATGTTGGCCGTTGCTGTGTCGTTTGTCCAGACGTAGTTGTCGACGTCGATGGCTACCTGCTGTGGGTGCGTCAGGACGGCCGTAAAGAGCTGGCTGAAGCTGCCGTTACTGGGGTCGTAGTACCCGACACCCGCCTTGCCCGTGCCGTTGCTGGGGAACCAGACGCGCCCGGAGGTGTCGACATCAATCGTGCTGGCCGTACGCGTGTTCACGCCGAGGCCGAAGGCGGCAGAGGTATAGCTTGCTGAGAGCGTCCAGTCTGCGGGGGCGGCCGTGAGCCCGCCCGTAAAGGCTGAGGCGCCGGACTGCGGCTGCAACGCAAAGATATAGGGTGTATTTTGGGTGGGATTGAGCGCCAGATCAACGGCGGCTTCCAACGTATTAATTGGCGCGCTGCCGTTAGCCGGCTTGACGTAGGAAAAGAGGGCCGAACAGCTGGGCGAACTCGGGCCGGCCGAGTTGACGCAGGCGCCCAGGATGTTGCCCAACGAGATAATCTTGGCCCCTTCGAACTTGAACGTGGCGGTATTCGGGTGTGGATAGCCGTTTTCCACGTCCAGTAGCGTATTCAGGGTGCCGCTGTTGGCATTCGTGATGACCTGAGTTGCATCCGCTGGCGCTCCGAAATGATCGCTGGTGGTGCCGTCAGAGCTCGTGCTCGAAAAGAAGTGCGAAAAGGTGTAGGCCAGCGCTGCCGTGCTGATCTCATTCACCGTAACAAACGCCTGAGCGGCATTCGCGCAGGCCCCGAGGCCGGATCCAAGCGCGATGGCTGAGTTGGGCCGGGTGCCCGGGTTGCCGCCCAAGGAAAGGATGTACACGGGCGTGGAAGGCGTGGGACAGTTGATGCTATTTGGATCGATGGTGAAGTAGCCCGCCGAGTCCGTGGTCGCAGTTGCGAGCAGTGTGCCCGTGGACCCATAGCCACCTGTGCCAAAGGCGTACAACGCAATGAGCGACCCTGTGACGGGCAGCTGGCCACCAAAGGCTTTGCCGGTAATTGCTTTGGGAGTGCTGACTGCTGCCGTGGGTGAAGCCATATTTCCCGTACCGCAACCAAACAGAACCGCAGACGCCGGGAGCAGACACCCCAGGGCCAATGTGTTGAGACGCATGTTGCCTCCACGCAAAAACAAAAGTAAAACCGACCGTAAGACTATGACTGCACTATACAACGGGCGGGGGAGGCGCAGAACGCCCTGTTGCTCCACCGCACATACATTTTCGTGGCACGCGGAGCCCTGTGCTGTTTTTACCTGCTATTAGCAAATCTCGTTCGGGGCGGGCGTAGGCTGGGCCAAACGGCCGCGCGCAGGCGCGCCTGGAGTGCGGGTGAGCCAGACTATCTTTGTTCTCGAAGACGATGCCGACATCCGGCGTCTGATCCAGTACCGCCTGGAAAGCGCGGGGTATACCGTACGGATGTACCCGGCCCCCGGGTCCATGCTGCAGGACGCGGAGCGGCAACGCCCTTCCCTTTTCTTGCTCGACATCATGGTTCCCGGGGGGAGCGGCCTGGATATTTGCCGGCGCTTGCGCCACAACGAAAGCCTGAGCCATGTGCCGGTGATCTTCCTTACCGCGCGTGCCACGGAGGACGATCGCGTCCTTGGACTTGAGTTGGGCGCGGACGACTACATCGTGAAACCCTTCGCGGTGCGCGAACTGCTGGCCCGCATCCGTGCCGTGCTGCGTCGCTCCGAGACGCCGGGCGAGGAAGAGTCCAGCCCCGCCGTGCTGACCATCGAGGACCTTGTGATCGATTCCGGCTCGATGCAGGTGCGGGTTCGCGGCGATCTGATCACCACGACCACGACCGAGTTCCGCCTGCTCGAATACCTTGCGCGGCACCCGGGCCGGGTCTTTAGCCGCGATCAGCTCCTGGATGCCGTTTGGGGCGATGCGCGCTTTGTCACCCCGCGCAGCGTGGACGTGTATGTGCGGCGGCTGCGCGAAAAGATCGAGGCAGAGCCGGAAACACCGCGTTTTCTGAAGACGCTTCGCGGTGCAGGCTATCGGTTCGACATTCCCCTGGTCCGTACGCCCGTGACCGCGATGCCAGAGCCAGCGCTACCGTAGGGACCCGCCGGTGGAAGTCGTAGCATAAATCCCATGGTGAAGCGGAGCTCCAGCCTTGCGTGGTACCTGCTGCTGTGGGCTGCCGGCGGCGCCGCCGTCCTGCTCGCGGGGTTAGCGTGGCACGTGCGCTGGTGGCTGCTCCTGCCCGTGTGGGCGGGCTTTGCTGCCACAGCCACGCTGCTGACCCTCCGGCGGGTACGCGAAGCGGCTGCCGCGTTGGAGCGGGACGTGCACAGCTTGCCCGAGGTACCCGCGGCATCCACAATCCTGCCCGAGTTGGGAGGTCTGGCCGATGCGCTTACCCTGGCTTCGCCGCGGTTGGCTGCGCAGATTGAGGCGGCCGGGGAAAACGGCCGCAAGCTGCAGACCGTGCTCGACTCCATGCAGGACCCGGTGACCTCGATCGACGCCGCAGGGCGGATCAGCTGGGCCAACCAACCGATGCAGCAACTCATGCGGGAGTCGCACGGTTCGGTGCGCGCGGGGCACTCGCTGGTGCAGACCCTCCGCGCGCCTGAGATCCTGGACTGCGTGCAGGTGGCTCTGGAGTCGCGGGAGCTGGTCGAACGGCGACCCGTCACCGTACTGCCCGGACGCATCATGGCCATCAACGCCGCTCCCATGCCGGATGGCGGCGCGGTGATCGTCATGCACGATATCACGCGGATCGAGCAGGTGGAGCGGATCCAGCGCGAGTTCGTCGCCAATGTGTCCCATGAGCTGCGCACGCCGTTGACCTCCATCCAGGGGTATGTGGAGATGTTACTTGAGGAGCTCGACGAAGCTCCCGGACAGTCGGTCTCGGCCATGCGGGAGCGGCGGCGCGAGTTTCTGGACGCCATCTTTAAGAGCGCGCGGCGAATGGGGCGGCTCACCGACGATCTGTTGGCGCTGGCCCGGGTGGAAAGCGGCGAGCGCAAAATCGCGCTCCAGCCGATCGCCGTTTCGGTGCTCATTGAAGAGTGCCTGGAGGCCGTGTCCGGTCTGCTGAAGGAAAAGGGCGGCACGCTGGCCATCGCGGGCGACCCGCCGGATGTGGACGTGGTGGCCGACCCGGACACCGTTCTTCAGATCATGGGGAACCTGGTCGAGAATGCGCTGAACTACGGCCGCGGCGCCGATGGGTGGGCGGTCATCGAGATCTCTGCTTCGCTCGAGCCGGCGCGGGAGGCGGGCTGGACGCCCGAGGTGCAAATTCGCGTCCGGGATTTCGGCGCAGGCATCGCTTCGGAGCATCAGGACCGGCTGTTTGAGCGCTTTTATCGCATTGATAAGGCGCGCTCCCGAGAGTCTGGCGGCACAGGCCTGGGTCTGGCCATCGCTCGCCACCTGGTGGAAGCGCACCGCGGCCGGATCTGGGTGGAAAGCGAACTGGGCAGGGGTAGCAGCTTTCTGTTTACGTTGCCGTGCGCTCGCGCAGTGCCGGGGAGAACCGAGACAGAGGTGGGGGAGATACCTGCACCGAGGTGATCTTTACTCCCCCGAAGGGGGCAGGTTTAACGCTCCTTTAACATTCGCTTCTCCCCAATTTCAATAGACGCTGAGACGATAGGAACAACAGAACCCCACACGAGACCAGCGTTGGCCGGGCATATTGCCCCTGCGCTTTCCTGTGGGTTCGTTTTCGAGGAGCTGATGAAACAGCACAGCAAGTTTATGACAGCGCTTGTAGGGGCGCTGCTCGTCGCCGCGTCCAGCGGAGCACAGACCACCGCGGCACACAAGTCTGCGGCGCACAAGAAGGCTCGTCGGACAACGTCCGCCCACACCGCCCGCACTCGCCGGAAGGCGCCGGCCGAAAGCGCGGCGGCGCGCCAGATGCGCGAGATGCGCGAGCAACTGGCCGGCCAGCAGGCGCAGATCGACGCGCTCAAGAGCCAGGTGGCGACGCGCGACCAGCAGGTAACGGCGGCCCAGCAGAGCGCGGCCGAAGCGCAGCAGCAGGTCGCCTCCGCGGCCTCGGCCACCGCCGCTGCTGCCGCGCAGAGCACGCAGAATGCGCAAGACGTTCAGCAGCTGAAGACCTCTGTCGGCGACCTGTCCACCAAGAGCGACACCCTGACGCAAACCGTGGTACAGAACCAGGCGCAGGTGCAGCAGGAGATCAACTCGCCCACCGCCCTGCACTACAAGGGCGTGACGATTCAGCCCATCGGCTTCGCGGCGTTTGAAGGCGTTTGGCGGCAGCGCGCGCTGAACTCCGACATCAACACGCCCTTCAACGCGATCCCGTTTCCGAGTGCGAATGAAGGGCACACCAGCGAGCTGAACTTTTCCGGAAGACAAAGCCGCGTGGGGGCACTCGTCTCCGGCGACACCGGAACCATCAAGCTTGCAGCCTACATCGAGGCCGATTTTCTCAGCTCCGGCGTCACGTCCAACAACAACCAAAGCAACAGCTATACCATGCGTTTTCGGCAGTTCTGGGGGCAGGCTGCAACCCAAAGTGGGTTCACCCTGACCGGCGGTCAGATGTGGTCGTTGGTGACCGAAGATCTTCGCGGCACGGACGCACGCACCGAGGTGCTGCCCAACACGATCGACCCGCAGTACATGGTCGGCTTCAGCTGGGAGAGGCAGCCGGGGATCCGGCTGCAGAAGAGCTTTGGCGACCCGCGCGGCAAGGGCGGCTTCACGGTCGCGATGTCGCTCGAACAGGCGCAGATTACTAATTTCACCGCCGGTTCTACCCAGGCGAGCGCGGTACCCGGGAACTTCTTCTTTGGCGGCCTGGGCCAGGGAGGTGGTTTGTATAACGCCTTCAACGGCACCTACGCCAACAACGTCGCGCCGGACGTGATCGTTAAGGCGGCGTACGACGCGCCGCACGCGCACATGGAGTTCGGCGGGCTGGCGCGCTTTCTCCGCGACACCTACTACCCTGTGCTGACCGCAACCGCTCCCGGGTATCTCGGCGTGGTGACCCGCACGTACGCCACGACGCAGCAGAAGGACACCAAAGTCGCGGGGGGCGCCTTTGCCTCGGTACGCGTATCGCCCATCAAGTTCTTCGATGTAGGCCTATCCGGCATGGTGGGCGACGGTACGGGCCGGTACGGCTCCGCGCAGCTGGCCGACGCAACCGTCCATCCCGATGGCACCCTGGAGCCGATCCGCAACTTCCACGGTCTGGCTTCGTTTGTGACGCATCCCGGCCCGAAGTGGGACGTCTTTGCGTACTACGGTGGCGAGTATGACCAACGCACCATCTATGCGACGGCAGGGGCCAACCTCATCGGCTATGGCCCGTACAACCTCGTCGACACGGGCTGTTACGCGCTGCCGCCCAACACCAGCGCGGGCGGGCCGACGGGCGGCGCCCCAGGCAATCCAACCGGTATCTCCTGCGCTTCGCCGACCCGTTACATCCAGGAAGGCATGGCGGGCTTCATCTATCGCGCCTACAGCAGCCCGAAGTACGGCCGCTTGCAGTATTCCGCGACGTATAGCTATCTCCAGCGCAACCTGTGGTCCGGGTCGATCGCGCCGGGCCAGGTAAACGGGCCGCGTGCGCAGGAGAACATGGTGCACGTCAGCATGCGCTACTACATTCCGTAAAAACGGGTCCGTGTTATCCCAACCGCCGGGTGTACTGTGCCACGCCGTCACCCGGCACCTTACGAGTTCAGCAACCTGATTCTCAGGAGATCCTTTCGTGAAAGCCAAACTTCTTGCTGCTCTGCTGCTCACGTCGACGGCCGTCGCTCCGCTCGCGGCGCAGAACCTTACCGGCGCCGGGGCGACCTTCCCCAATCCCATCTACTCGCGCTGGTTCAGCGAGTACTCGCAGCAGCACCCGAACGTCCACATCAATTACCAATCGGTGGGCTCCGGTGCGGGCATCCGGCAGATCACGCAGAAGACCGTGGATTTCGGGGCCTCCGATGGGCCCATGACGGACGCGCAGCTGGCCGAATCCAAGTTCAAACTGATCCATATCCCGACGGTGCTGGGCGCCGTGGTGCCGGTCTATAACGTGCCCGGCGTCTCGGGTGACCTGAAGTTCGCGCCTGAGGTCATTGCCGGTATTTACCTCGGCGTCATTACCAAGTGGAACGATGCCAATATTGAACGTGACAATCCTGGCGTCAAGCTCCCGGACCATCAGATCCTGCCGGTGTACCGTTCGGACGGCTCGGGCACGACGTACATCTTCACGGACTTCCTGTCGAAGACGGTGCCTGAGTTCCAGCAGCGTATCGGCAAGGGCACCAGCGTCAAGTTCCCGGTCGGCATCGGCCAAAAGGGGAACGAGGGCGTGGCCGGTATGGTGAAGAACAGTCAGTTCAGCTTTGGCTATGTGGAGCTGATTTACGCCGAACAGAACCACATGCCGTTCGGCTATGTGCGCAATCACGACGGCAAATACCTGAAGGCCTCCACCGAGGGCGTGACGGCGGCGGCGGCGGCGGATGCAAAGGCGATTCCGGCCGACTACCGTGCGTCGATCACCAACGCGCCGGGACCGAACTCGTATCCGATCTCCTCGTTCACCTGGCTCCTGATCCCGCAGCACTGGGACGACCAGGGCAAACAGCACGCGATGGTGGACTTCTTGAACTGGATGCTGGATCACGGCGAAGCCGAAGCTTCCAGCATGACCTATGCCCCGTTGCCTACGCCGGTGGCGGACCGCGTGCGGCAGACCATCAAGACGATCCAGTAGGGAAGACACGGGCGGCGTCTTCGGGCGCCGCCCGTCGCGTTACAGGCATTTCACGTCCCGTGAACCCACGTGCTCTCCTCTCCGCATCTGACGGTGCAAACCACGACCATGCCCGACTCTGGTTCCATTCCGGTCCCGCTAACGCCAACCGAAGCCCTCGGCTCGCCGATCCAGGCCTCGCCCGCCGCGATGGCGATCCCGGCCGCCGAACCCGCGCCGTCCGAAATTCGCCGCTTTCTGCGCGAGCGAGGCAGCGGCGCGCTTGCGGATCACAGCTTTGCGGGCTTGATGGTGCTGTGCGCCTCCAGCGTGATCTTCATCGTTCTGCTGATCGTCTTCGTCCTCATCGCGAACTCGAAGTTGTCGATTCACGCGTTTGGATGGAAGTTCTTCAGCGGCAGCAACTGGGACCCGGTGAATGGGAGCTTTGGGGCCCTGCCGTTCATTTACGGCACGGTGGTTTCGTCGCTCCTGGCCCTGTTGATTGCGGTGCCGCTGTCGATCGCGGTATCGATCTTTGTGCTGGACATCTGCCCCGTGCCGTTGCGCGGGCCGATCGCCTTTCTCACGGAGCTGCTGGCTGCCATTCCGTCCGTTGTGTACGGCCTGTGGGCGGTGTTTGTCCTGGTCCCGATCGTGCGCGACCAGCTAGGCCCGGTGTTGATCCGCACCCTCGGCTGGACAGGCTTCTTTGCGGAGCCTAACTTCGGCGTGGGCATCCTGACAGCGAGTTTGATCCTGGCGGTGATGATCTTCCCTGTGATCTGCTCGATCTCGCGCGACGTGATGCGGGCGGTGCCGAGCTCGCAGCGTGAGGCTGCCTTGGCGCTGGGGGCGACGCGCTGGGAGATGATCCGCATGAGCGTGCTGCGCAACGCACGGATCGGCATTGTGGGTGCGGTGATCCTGGGGCTGGGCCGCGCGCTGGGTGAAACCATGGCCGTGACCATGGTGATCGGCAACCATCCGGACATCAGCAAAAATCTGTTCAACCCGGCGCACACCCTGGCCAGCGTGATCGCGAACGAGTTCTCCGAGGCGACCGGTGATTTGTACCCCAGTGCGCTGATCGAGATTGGCTTGGCGCTGTTTCTGGTGACGATTGTGGTGAATGCCATTGCGCGCCTTCTGGTGTGGGCCGTGACGCGCGGCAACTCAACAAGGGCGGTGGCATGAGCGCGCTTCCGACAAAACCCGTAGCCGGCCCGGTGCCTACGCCAGTGCCCATGCCCGTCCCGTCTTCCTCGCCGCGACCCACGGCGGCGGCTGCCGTGCTGCCCAGCATCTCCCTGCCGCCGCGCTCGCCGCAGGCGGAGCTATGGCTGAAACGTCGGCGCTCGGCGTTGGATCTTGGCGTGACGGCCATCGCGGTGGTGAGCACCGCCGCGGTCTTGGTGCCGCTGGTAGCCATTCTGGGCTACCTGATCTTCAAAGGGGCGAGTTCGCTCAATCTCGCCTTCTTCACGCATGTGCCCGTGCCCGTAGGGCAAACGGGTGGGGGCATGGCCAACGCGATCGTGGGTTCTGCCGTGGTGCTGAGCCTGGCCAGCTCGATAGGCATTCCGCTCGGGATTGGCGCAGGCGTCTTTCTTGCCGAGTATGGCCGTGGCGGGCTGTTCGGCAACATTGTCCGGTTCACGGCGGATGTGCTGAACGGCGTGCCGTCCATCGTCATGGGCATCGCGGCGTATGCCTTGATCGTGGCGCACCAGCATCGCTTTTCCGCCTTTGCGGGTGGCGTGGCGCTGGCCATCATGATGGTGCCGACCATCACACGAACGACCGAAGAGATGCTGGCCACGGTGCCGTCCAGCCTGCGGGAAGCGGCACTTGGGCTCGGGGTCCCGAAGTGGCGGACCATCCTTGCGATCAGCCTGCGCACGGCCTCGCCGGGCATCATTACCGGGTGCATGTTGGCGTTTGCGCGCGTGGCAGGAGAGACGGCGCCGCTGCTCTTTACGGCTCTCGGCAATCAGTTCTGGTCGCTCAAGCTCAACCAGCCGATCGCGGCGCTGCCGTTGCAGATCTTTGTGTATGCGGAGTCGCCCTACGATGAGTGGCACCGGCTCGCGTGGGCGGGGGCGCTGGTGCTGATTGTGTTGATCATGGTTTCCGTGACCCTGGTGCGCCTGTTCGCAAACCGCGGTGTGCTCAAGGGAGGACAGTAGTGGGCGTCGACATCAAGGTGGAGAACCTGAACGCGTGGTATGGCCCCGTGCACACCTTGAAAGATGTGACGCTACACATCCCGGCCAACAACGCAACGGCGCTTATTGGGCCCTCGGGTTGCGGCAAATCCACCTTTGTCCGCTGCCTGAACCGCATGCACGAAACCACGCCGCATGCGCGCGCGGAGGGCAGCGTGCGTATGGGCAACCTGGACGTGTACAAGGATGCTTCGCCGGTCGAGATTCGACGACGGATCGGGATGGTGTTCCAGCGCCCCAATCCGTTTCCGACGATGTCGATCTATGACAACGTGGCCAGCGGCCTGAAGCTGAACGGCTATCGCAAGCGCAAGGTGCTGGACGAGATCGTGGAGCGCTCGCTGAAGCAGGCCGCGCTGTGGGACGAGGTCAAGGACGATCTGCGTAAGAAGTCCGGGGCGAGTCTCTCCGGTGGTCAGCAGCAGCGACTGTGCATCGCGCGCGCCCTGGCGGTCGACCCCGAGGTCTTGCTGATGGACGAGCCGGCCAGTGCGCTCGACCCGGTATCGACATCCAAGATCGAGGATCTGATCTTTCACCTGAAGACGCAGTACACCATCGTGATCGTGACGCATAACATGCAACAAGCGGCACGCGTGGCGGAGCAAACGGGGTTCTTCCTTACGGGCAAGCTGGTAGAGTTTGCGTCAACGCACAAGATCTTCACCAGCCCGTCGGACAAACGGACGGAAGACTACATCACGGGGAGGTTCGGCTGATGCGCACACGCTTTCATCAGGCGTTGGATGGACTGAAAGAGCGACTGCTGGTCATGGCCGGGCTGGTGGAGCAGGCGATCCAGCGCGCGACCTCGGCGTACTCGGATCGGGATGCAGAGTTGTGCGATCTGGTGCTGATGTCGGAACCCGCGATCAACCGCATGGAGCGCGAGATTGACCAGTTGGCGCTAGACCTGCTCGCGATGGAGCAGCCGATGGCGGTGGACCTGCGCTTCATCATGGCCGTGATCCGCATCAACGCCGATCTGGAGCGGGTGGGCGACCAGGCCGTCAACATCGCCGTGCGAGTGAAGGAACTGGGCATGCTGGAGGCCAGCGATCTGCCCGTCGATATCCCGCGTCTGGCGCAGCTGTCGTCCGCAATGGTGCGCAAGGCGCTGCAGTCCTTTATCGAGGCGGATGCCGACCTGGCGCAAACGGTCCTGACCCTGGACGATCAGGTGGACGACCTGAACCGGAACGCGTATGCGTCGCTCGGCCGCTACATCCAGGAGCATCCTGAGTGCGCCTCGCAGGCGTTGAATGCGTTGGTGATCTCCCGGAATCTCGAACGCGTCGGCGATCACGCGACCAACATTGCCGAGGATGTCATCTTCTGGGTGAAGGGCGATGACGTGCGGCACGGTGGCCCGGCGCGCAACGAGGGCGTGGAAGCGACCACGGCGCGCTGAAGGCTAGCGCAGGTTGCCCTCGCTGAGGTCGTAGGCGATGATGCCAAGGTCATTCAGTGTGCCGACGATGCCTTCCATATTGCGGCGAATGAGCGGTTCCTGCTTGCCGGGCGTTTGGTGCGCTTCCTCGACGGCCACCACGCGGCCATAAGGCCACGAGCTGGGCGGGATGGCACTCATGGCCTCGCCCAGTTTGTTCAGGCCGATGTTGACCACCTCGCGGCGCGCGCCTGTGGGACGCAGCATGCCCCCGGAGCCGAAGCTTGAGGGGTTTTGGTCTGCCAGCATCACGCGCACGGTGACCATGTCCGGCTGCACGGTGATGGAGGGATTTTCCCAGCTGTCGAAGCTGTGAATGGTCATGTAGCGGTTCTTGCTGGGTGGCGGAATCTGCTCCAGCTGTTGGCGCTCCTGGGCAGATTCGGCGCGTTGCTCAGCCTTGGCCTGCGCGCCCGCGACGACGGGGCTGCGGCAGCCGGTAGTGAGCAGCGGCGCCAGAAGCAGAAGCGAAAGGGAGGACTGGAGGAGCTGAGTGGCACGCACCTCTTCAGCATAGCGGCAGATGCCTTACCAGTGTTGCGGGAAGAGCTCTAGGCAGCAGCGAAAGGTCGACAGCCGCCGAACGATACAATCAAACGATGATTAAGGGAATTACCAGCATCGCGCCTTTGCCTTCGACCGAAAGCCTGGAGCGGCTGTCGAGCCTGCTGCGCGCGCTGGGCTTTGAAGCGGGCCGTGGATGGGACGATGGCGCCGGGCGGGGCGCGGCGTTTCTGGCGCCGGTCGGCAATCTGGAGCTTGTGGCGGGGCGACTGCCGACGGTGCCGCTGCTGCTGGTCGAGACGACGCAGCTGGACGCGGTCTACACGGCGGTGCGGGCCTGGGTTGCCGGCGAGCAGCGGAGCGAGGAGGTCAGCGCAACGGTGGGCGAAGTCGAGGAGACACACTGGAACTCGCGGCTGTTCACCGCGGCGCTTGCGGACGGCTTGCGCGTGGGTTTCTGGGAGTCGCTGAACCCGCTGCATGGGCGACCTGTGGCGATTGAAGGCGACCTGTCCGCGGTGGGGAGGCGCTTCGGGATCGTGGTTGCGCGATGGAATGCGGTGATTACCGACCGGTTGCTGCAGGGCGCGCTGGATGGCCTGCACCGCAGCGGCGCAGCAAAGGCCGATGTCGAGATCGTGCGTGTGCCCGGCGCTTGGGAGATCCCCTCCGCGGCGCGCACGCTGGCCGAGACGCGGCGCTTCGATGCGGTGATCACGCTGGGCGTGCTGCTGCGCGGGGAGACGGCGCACTATGAGGCGATCTACACCGAGGTCGCGCGGGGGATTGGGCAGTCGCAGCAGGAGACGGGTGTGCCGCATGCGTTTGGGGTGCTGACGTGCGAGACGCTGGAGCAGGCGCTGGATCGCGCGGGTCTCAAGGCCGGCAACAAGGGGTTCGAGGCTGCGGTGGCGGCGATCGAGATGGCGTCCATCCAGGATCAGTTACGGGGGAGGCTCCGGGAGCGGGGCGCTGATGGGCAGTCGACGGAAGTCGCGGGAGCTGGCCATGCAGATGCTGTTTCAGGGAGATCTGGGTAAGCAGAAGCCGGCCGAGGTGGAAGGGCTGTTCTGGGGCTCGCGGGACGATGTGGACGAGGAGACACGCGGGTTTGCCGACGATCTGCACCGTGTGGCGACCAAGCGTGACGAGGAGATCGACGCGCTGATCCAAAAGCATGCACAAAACTGGCGCCTGGAACGCATGCCGGTGGTAGATCGCAACCTGCTGCGGGCAGGCACGGCGGAGATGCTGGGGTTCCCGGCAACGCCGACGGCGGTGGTCATCAACGAGACGCTCGAGATCGCGCGGCGCTACGCATCGCCCGAGAGTATCCACTTCCTGAACGGGGTGCTGGACGCGATTGGGCGGGAATTGTTGGAGAAGCGGCTGGCGCGGTAGGATACCCCCTCCCCCCGGGGGTACTTTTGGCTAAAGTACGTTCGGTTCGAGAGTTAGGGCGGGTACTTGTACGCAGGGTGGGCCTTCTGGCCCTGTTCCGTGGCTTATTTCACTGTAGCTGAAACAGAGGAAATAATACGCAACCCAGCTAGAGCGAACTCGCCCAACAGTGTAAGAAACAGGCACCGCAACCGCGGATTCCCTTCGGGAATGACAACAAAAGGGTAGAGCTGGGACCTTGCCCTGAGAAACACTGGATCCGGTGCGACGGTCTTTAGGATGTAGTGCGGCGGACGCGCTGCGCGATGAGGTTGGGCGTGGCGATGTTGCCGTTGGGGTCCTGGAGGTTGGGGGTGATGACGCCATTGTCTTTGCTTTGCGCGCCGTTGACGCCGATGACGTGGACCTGGTTATCCCCGGAGGTGCCGGCGTAGAAGGTGGTGTCGTCGGAGCTGTACACGCCGGCGACCGGCGCGGTGGCTGTGCCGGTGAGCGGGATGTTGGTGAGCGCTCCGGTGCCGGGCTGGTAAAGGGGAAGCACGCCGCCGATGCCCGTATACGTGACGAACGCCGTTCCGGAGTTGGAGGCGGCGACGACACCGGTAATGGCGGCCACGCCGGGGCCGTTCAGCTTTTGGGCGCTGGCGCTGGTATTGAAGGTGGGGGCCCCGGTGAGGGTGGTGCAGATCAGTGGATTGTTGGCTTCCTGGGTGGCCGGGGGAAGGTTCAGGGCGAGGTCATACAGGGTTGCCGGGTTGCTGGAGGCGGTGGCCCCGAGGATGTGTTTGCCGTCGATGGTGGCGGTGAGCCGGTCTGTGGTGATGGCTTTGCTGTCCGCCACAGGATAGAAGTGGTTGGTTGCCGCGGGCGGGGTGTTGTTGTCCAGCGTGGTGTTGGAGCAGTAGCTGCGGCCTTCGGTGATCTTTCCGGCGAAGTAAGCGCCGACGGCCGGCACGGTAATGGCCACGTCGTTGTACTGCGGTGGCAGACCGTTCAGCGCGGGCTCATTCCGGATGGTGCTGCTTTCCCAGCCGGTGAAGGTGGAGTAGGTGAGCAGCTGATCGCTGTTGGTGACGACGTAGAGGGTGCTCGAGTCGGGCGTCCAGGCAGCGCGGGTGCCGACGCCGTTGAAGGTCGAAAAGACGCTACCGGTGGGCGTGACGAGAGACACGGTCTGGCGGGTCGGATCGGTGATGACGACGTAGCTGTTGTTGGGAGCGACCGCAAGTGCCGTACCCTGGATCACCGTGTAGGTGTTCGCGAGGGTATTGCTGGTTGTGGCGACGGTCATCAGGCCCTGCGCGCTGCCGAGATAGAGCGTGGAGCCATCCTGCGAGATCACCATGGAGTTAGGGACAAAGGGCAGCTTGAGGGGCGAGCTCAGCTGGCCGGTGGTGAAGTCTTCGCTGACGATGTACTGCGAGCCGGCGTTGGTGACGGTGTTGCCGCCGACCGTGGTGGTGGACGGCGTGCTGGCCATGTAGAGCACGCTGGCGGAGGTGCCGGTCGCGGTGACGGTGATGCCGTTCGAGGTGATGGGCTTGCCGTTACCGAGATAGCCGATCTGCGAGAAGGGTGCGGGATTGCAGGTGCCGGGGTTGCACACGGCGGTGATGGTGGCGGTGCCGGGGAAGGTAGGGATCAGGGAGCCGGAGGTCACGGGAAAGTTGACCGGCAGGGTGGAGTTGAACTCGAGGGCCAGACCGGTAATGGGCCTGTTGTTGGTGTCGAGGACCGTCGCTGCAAAGGTTTGTGCCGTGTTCAGCGCGACGTTGATGCTGGAGGCGCCTGCGGGTTGGTTGGTGGCCGAGAGCTGGATGGAGGCCGGCGGGCAGGTGGAAAAGAAGCCCGAGTTCAGCGCGGAGGACGAGTTGGAGACAGTGGCGGTGACGAGCGCCGAGCCTGGCTGGTTGGCTGTGACGGTGCCCTGCGCGTTAATGGTCGCGATGTTGGTTGCGCCCTGGAGCGCAAAGGCGATGGGACCGACCTGGCAGGTGATGTTGTGCCCGGGGTCGGTGAAGCCGCCGGAGTAGACGCGCGCGGCGAGTTGACGGGTATCCGTTTGGGAGACGCAGGCGTTGGGCACATAGGGGGCCGCCGTGAGCGTGTTTCCGACGGTGTTCTGGCTGCAGACCTGACCGTTGCTGGTGGCGCAGGTTGAGTCGGGGTCGGTGTCACAGCTGGTGGACTTGCCGAGGACGACGCCAGTGACCGGGGCGTGGATGTAGACGGCGACCGGGTTGCTGGTGGCGCCGTTGGCGGTGGCGTAGATGAAGGTGCTGTGCCGGGTGTTGGTGGCAGGCGGAGGGGTGCACAGGGTGAAGTCGGCGACGCCGCCGCCGGTGTTGCGGTTCCAGGTGCCGGCGCAAACGGCGCCGGTGGTCGGGTTGATGTCGGCGATGGTGGCGTCTTTGGTGTAGTAGGTGTAGTTGGAGACGCTGACGGCGGCGCCCGTGCAGTCCGCCGCGGTGGCCGAAAGGCCGGAGCCGATCTGGCCGTAGTTGAGCGATTCGCCGGAGACGGTGAGGGCGGCCGCGAGGGTGATGGTCTGCACCTGGCCCGTGGTGGGCCCGGACTCCAGATTGCCGGAGCAGTACTGGACGGCAGCCTTCTTGCTGCAACCGGCGACGGAGAGCCCGAAGGGCATGGCTACCAACAACAGAACGACCAGACTAAGAAACTGCCGCATTCCACCTCCCCGCCCCGCGCGGAAGCGGAGGGCAGTCCGTGCATACTTTTGAGTAGCGCACGTTCAGTGTAGATTCCGCTGGTTTGACGAGGCAAATGGGGGAAGGGCAGCGGTGGCG
>CAXUIF010000027.1:0-22192 GCA_964250995.1 uncultured Acidobacteriaceae bacterium | reverse complement strand
GCGGCGATCTGGTCCAGGGTGAGCTTGCCAGCGAGGATGTCATGGAACTCGGGCTGCTGCCAGCCGGCGTAGCGCTGCGCGAGGGCCTGCTTGAGCGTGTTGTCTTCCCACAGCCTGGCGGCGAGCAGAAAGGCGTGGGCGCATAGGTCGGCGCCGCCTATGTGCGCGTGGAGAAGGTCTTCCGGGTCGATGGACTGGCGGCGAATCTTAGCGTCGAAGTTCATGCCGCCCAAACCGAGGCCGCCGTTGCGGATGACGTGGTACATGGCGAGCGTCATGCTGTAGAGGTCGTTGGGGAACTGGTCGGTGTCCCAGCCCAGGAGGGGGTCGCCGCGGTTGATATCGAGCGAGCCGAGGATGCCGAGGTCGGCGGCGGTGGCGATCTCGTGCTCGAAGCTGTGGCCGGCGAGCAGCGCGTGGTTGGCCTCGAGATTGAGCTTCACCTCGTTCTCCAGGCCGTGCTTGCAGAGAAAGCCGAAGACGGTTGCCGCGTCGAAGTCATACTGGTGCGCGGTGGGCTCTTTCGGCTTAGGCTCCAACAGGATCTGGCCGGCGAAGCCGATCTTGTGTTTGTAGTCGACGACCAGATGCAGCATGCGGGCGAACTGGGCGAGCTCCTGCTTCATGTCGGTGTTCAGCAACGTTTCGTAGCCTTCGCGACCGCCCCAAAGCACGTAGTTCGAGCCGCCGAGCTGCAGGGTGACGTCCATGCAGTGCTTGATTGTCGTAGCGGACCAGAGGAAGACCTCGGGGTCGGGATTGGTGGCTGCGCCGGCCATGAAGCGGGGGTGCGAGAACAGGTTCGCGGTCCCCCAAAGGAGCTTGGTCTTCGAGGCTTCCTGCTTCCCCTGGAGGAAGTCCGCGAGCATGTGGAGATTGCGGAGTGTTTCTGAAAGCGTGGTGCCTTCGTGGACAATGTCACGGTCGTGAAAGCAGTAGAAGGGCAGGTCCAGGACGCGGAAGAGATCGAAGGCGGCGTCGGCTTTGGCTTTGGCGGCCTGCATGGGATCGGGGTTGGTCATCCAGGGGCGAAGGATGGTGGGTGCCCCGAAGGGGTCGCTGCCGTTCATGGCGAGCGAGTGCCAGTAAGCAACGGCGAAGCGGAGGTGGTCCTTCAGCGGCTTGCCGAGCACGATCTTTTCGGCGTCGTACCACTGATAGGCAAGCGGATTCGTACTGTCCGGCCCTTCGAATTGAACGGTGGCGAACTGGCTGAAGATGGTGTCACTCACGCGTGGAGCCTCCCAAAACGCTGCGTTCTAACGATACAGGGTAAGAGCGCGCGGGGGGACTAGGGGTACCCCGGCGCACTGTCACAAGAGCGCAGCCTCAGCCATGTCCGGCATGGTAGGGATGGCCGGCCAGGATGGTGAGGGCGCGGTAGAGCTGCTCGGCCAGGACGACGAGGGCCAGTTCGTGCGGGAGTGTGATGGCGCCAAGCGAGAGCCGCATGTTGGCGCGAGCCCAAGCAGCGTCGGACCAGCCACCGGCAGGGCCTACGGCAAACATGAGATGTTGAGCGCCGGTGTCCCGCAGGCGGCCGAGGTGCTCAGCGAAGGCTTCTGAGGTGAGCGCCTGGCCGCGGCTGTCGAGCAGCAACAGCGTGCTCGGCGCGCGTGAGGGGGTGCGGTCGATCGAAGCCAGCAGCTCCTGCTCGGAGGCGTAGGCTGTCGCCCGAACGGCGTTGTACTGGCCGGCGCGCCGCACATATTCATCCAGCAATGCTTGCGCGGGCGCCGACTTCAGGCGCTGCCGACGCGGGGTGACGAAGGCGATCTCAAGCCGCATGATAGGGTGTGGGCGAGCAGCAGGCCGGCACAAAGTGGTTGTCTTCAGGTGCGAGCGGTGAGGGTGTTGGGGTCTGAGGGTGATGGCAGCTTGGCAGCACGCGATCGAGTTGCGGAAGGGGCTTCTGGGGTGCGCGGGTCTATGCTTCTGGTTCTGTTCGCGTTGTGCTTCGCTTGGCTGACGCGCGTTTTGCAGCTTTTTTGATTGCCTTCTTTGCAACGGACTTCCTGGAAGCGACCTTTTTCGTCGCTGACCTTTTTTCGGGCGATTTCCTGGTTGACTTTGCAGCGACGGGCTTCCCCGCCGCTTTCTTTGCAGACGCGGGGCGTTTGGCTTCAATGGCCGAGCGAACCTCTGCATTCAGTTCACTCACGCTTAGCGTAGTGGCTGATTTACGCAGGCGCTCGAGTCCGTAGAAGGCGCGCTTTTCAGGCAGGAAGACGTGGACGATGAAGTCGACGTAGTCCATGAGGATCCACTCGCCTTGGCGGCGGCCCTCGACGGAGTTGGGGTAATTGCTGAAGTCGCGCTTCAGCCGAAGTTCAATTTCGTCGGTGATGGCCACTGTCTGGCGATCGTTGGAGCCGGTGCAGATCAGGAAAAAGTCGGTGAGGCCGGACTCGGCAGGGTCGAGCGCAAGGATGCGAATGTCCTCGGCCTTTTTGTCCTCGCAGGCGGCGGCCGCGGCTGCGAGCATCTGGTTCACTTCAGCGGATGCCATCAAGTTCCTTTGCCCCACCATCCTAGCGCAGGGCGCAGCCACGCACCGCATGCAGGGTGGGAGATTTGCACAAACAGGCGGCGCGGTGTTTCACTTTTCGGGGCGCACCGGAAGGTCAGGGTGGCCATGCCGGAGGGCGCTGCATGAACCCGGTTGCCACAAAGCAGGAGGTGGTCGAGGGCGCCGCCGGTAGAGCCGCGACGCCGCGACCGTGGCGGCGCCCCCTGATCGTGGGGGCCTCGGGACAGGTAGGCGCGGCATTGTGCCACGCACTCACGCGGGACGGGGCCGATCAGGTGTGGCGCGTGGGACGAGGCAGGCGGGACGGCTGGCTGACCCTGGATCTGGCCGCGTTGCGCACCGCTGAAGATGCAGCGGCAGGACTCGAGGCAGCTGCCCCGGATCTGGTGGTGTGTTCGGGCGCGATGACCTTTGTGGACGGGTGTGAGGCTCAATCCGAAGCGGCCTTTCGGGCCAATGCCTACGGGCCTGCGGCCTTAGCCTCCTATGCGCGGCAACGGGGCGTGCCGTTTGTCTTTTTCTCGACGGATTATGTCTTTGATGGAACGCAGGAGCATCCCGGGCCGTACGTTGAAAGCGACCGAACTCACCCCCTCAGCGTGTATGGACGCAGCAAGCGCGAAGGGGAGTTGGCGGTGCTGCGGGTGTATCCAGAGGCGTTGGTCGTGCGCACCAGCTGGGTCTATGGACCGGATGCGGCAGGGAAGAATTTTCTCAGCTTTCTCCTGCGGCAGTTACGCGCGGGCGAGCGGGTACGCGTACCTGCCGACCAAATCTCTACCCCGACGCTGAACAGCGACCTGGCTCGTGCCACGTTGACTTTGGCGCAGATGGGCGTAAGCGGCATTGTGCATGTAACAGGACCGGAGCTGATGAGCCGACTGGAGCTGGCGCAGAAGGTCGCGGCGTTCTTTTCGCTACCGGAGAACCTGATCGAAGGGGTGCCCACCAGCAGCCTGGGGCAGGTTGCCCCTCGGCCCCTGCGTTCCGGATTGCAGAGTGAGCGGACGGAGAGGTGGACGCACCGAAGCGAGATGCGCTCGCTTGAGGAAGGCCTTGCAGCGACTACACTCTCTCCACAGATGTGAGGTGGCTGCCAACTGGGTGCGGACCCGGAAGAAACTGCACGATTGGTGGTGGAAAGCCGCGTGCGTTGCTGCAGAATGAGCTTGCGGCAGAATAGGGCGGGAAACACGCGGCATGACTGGCATGACTGTGGATGAGTGGCAGATTTTGGATGTGGGCAGCATCTGGATGCGGGAGTTTGGTGCGGCGATGGCCCGGGTGGCCCCGGTAGTCGCCTGGTGGCCGGAGATGCGCACCCTAGGCGCGTTTGAAAGCTGGGAACGCGTGGAGCAGATCACGGAGCCGGCGCTGGAGGTGTTGCGCTATCCGCTGCAACGCGGATATGCGCGCCTGCCGCTGCGAAAGCTGCTTCCGTATCAGATTGCGCTGCTGAAACGGCTGCGCGCGCGTTGCCGGGATGAGCGCCGCACGGCCTTGATCTGCACGACCCCGTTTTACGCTCCGGTGGCGGAGCAATGGAAGGGACCGGTGGTGTACTACGTCACAGATCTGACCGCCGGCTACGCGACCGTGGACGCGGCCCAGGTGACGGCGCTGGATCGTCGTATGTGCCGCGTGGCCCAGGTAGTTTGTCCGAACTCGCGCCGTTTGATGAAGTACCTGGAGCAGCAGGCAGGCTGTGCCCCGGAAAAGATGACCGTGGTTCCCAACGCGACACGTGAAAGCAACATTGCCTCCATGCCGTTGCTGGAGCCTGGGCCTTTGCCGGCGGATGTGGCCGGTGTGCAGCGGCCGATAGCGGGAGTCATGGGCAACCTGTCCGGCAACATGGACTGGCAGCTGCTGACACCGGTCGTTGAACAGACACCCTGGCTGCAGTGGCTGTTTGTCGGGCCGACCCTGCCGATCAGCGATACGGCACAAGAGACCGCGCGCACCCGGGTCATGGGCAACGAACGCGCGCACTTCGTGGGGGCGAAACCGTACGGCGAACTACAGGCCTTTGCGCGGTCCTTCGATGTTGCCATCCTGCCTTACCTGAAGACGGAGCCGACCTACTCGGGCAGCTCGACTCGCTTCTACGAGCATGTGGCTGCTTGCCGGCCGATGCTGGCGACCCGCGGCTTCGCGGAGCTGCTGGAAAAGCCGCCGCTGCTGGAGTTGGTGGATACACCGGAGGCGATGCTCGCCGGCCTGGAGCGGTTGTGGGAAGTCGGCTTCCGCGACGGCTGGGAAACAGCGCGCTGGGAGGCAAGCCGCCAAGGCACCTGGGAGGAGCGTGTGCGCACGCTCATGGGGGCTTTGGCAGCGAGCGAGGGGCTGCCGACCGGTGCCAGGTGACAGGACTGGTCCGAGCGGCGGCGTAACGAACGTTGTCTAGGGTCTTAGAGCGTGCCGGCCTGACCACCGCAGGATGGGCAGCAGGGAAGAAGATTGGTCCGTCCACAAGGCGACGTTGGGCTGCTCGGGGAGCGGCTGGGCGGTGGCCGTCAGCGCGGCTTGCTGGAAGAAGGCGCTGCGGTCGGTCAGCAGCACCCAATAGGCTAGTGACTCACCGCGATCTTCCTGGGCATCGCTGTCGACCTCGCGGGCGATCAGCGGCGCGCCGGAACCGGCCTCGGTAGACGCAGCGAGACGGGCGAGAACGGGGGCAAGATCAAGGTATTGGTTGGAGATGTGAACGGCGAGCACGCCGCCGGGGGCGAGGTGCCGGCGGTACAGTGTAAGAGCCTCGCGCGTGAGCAGGTGGACAGGAATGCTATCGCCCGAGAAGGCATCCACGACGAGGACGTTGAATGCTTGTGACGGCTCTGCCGTGAGCGACAGGCGGGCGTCGCCCGGGACGATCGTGACGCTTGCGGGAGTGTCGCGCGTGAAGGTGAAGAGGTGCTGGGCGACATCGATGACCAGCGGATTGATCTCGTAGAAACGGACGCGATCGCCGGGGCGGCCATAGGCGGCCAGCGTGCCGGCACCGAGCCCGATGACGCCGATGTGGCGCGGACGGCCGAGCTCGCAGCAGTGGTCCAGGGCGAGGCCTACGCCACTGTCCGGGGCGTAGTAGGTCAGCGGTGTGCGATGGAAGGCCGTGCTGAACCACTGCATGCCATGCTGGATGGCGCCGTTGTAGAGCGTGCGGGAAAGGAACGCCTGGGGCGGCGTCTGGGTTTGCTTGACCCGGAGCGAGCCGTAGAAGTTACGGCCTCGGAAGAGCGCATCGTGGGTATAGGCGGTGTGCAGGCTGAAGAGCAGGTACGCCCCGAGAACCACGCCGGCCGACCATAGACTCCGGGATGCGATGCCTTCGCGCCATGTGACCCAAAGAACAAGCCCGGCCGTGAGGGCGAAGGCGACAGGAAGGTCGAAGTTGGAGGCGGTTACAAGGGGGCTGAGGACCGCGACGGCCAGCGTGCCTGCGGCCCCTCCCGCAGCGAGGTAGAGGTAAAAGGCAGGCGTCAGGTCGGCATTAGACGGGCGAAGGGCGAAGAGCTCGGCGTGGCAGAACCAGGCCGCCAGGAAGAGCTCTGCCGTGAAAAGCACGATGCTGAGACCGATTGGGATATTGGAACCGGTCTGCATCAGGAAGTACCCGAGCGCGAAGAGCAGGACGGCAAGCAGGCGCAGGATGAAAGAACGGCGGTACAGGCGAGGCGCTTCGAAGGCAAGAACGAAGCTCAGGAGATAGGCCGCCAGCGGCACAACCCAGAGCAGGGGCATGGAGGCAATGTCTTGGGTGAGGTGCCCGGTCACCGCGGTCAGTTGCAGGGCGGCGACCGCGGGCAGCGTGAACCAAAGCAGACGGGCACCACGGCTGGCGGCAGCAGAAGCGACACGGGGCGACGGTCCTGGAGGAGCAACGGCGTCGCGCATGCGCCAGGTAAGGCAGCCAGCTAAGCCCGCGTACACGAGAAAGGCTGTCTTCCAGGAAGCAAGCTGGGTGGAGAGGCGAATATGGGGTTCGATCAGGACAGGGTAGGCCAGAAGCGCAGCTAACGACGCCAGGTTGGAAAGCCCGAACAGGCGATACGGCACGGCGGTCCGCTCGCGACGAGCGTACCAGGTCTGCAGCAGCGGCGCGGTGGTGCTGAGGGTGAAAAACGGAATGCCGATCTCGGCAGAAAGCAGAAGGAACAGACGTAGTTGCGGGTTGCCGGTGAAGGCTGAGAGCGGGTAGAGCGTGAGGGGGATGAACCCGGAGAAGGTTGCAAGAACGAGCAGACCCAGATGAACCGCGACGAGGCGCGGGCGAATCGTCGAAGCGGGCGCGACGACGGCCGCATAGCTGTAGCCAAGCAACAGGGTCACCTGGAAGAAGGCGAGCGCTCCGAGCCAGACCGCTGACGAGCCGCCCAGCTGCGGAAGCAAGGCACGCGTCACCATGGGCTCCACGCTGAAGAGAAGAAGAGCCGAGAGCGCAATCGTGAAGGCGTAGAGAGATTTCATCGAGGAGGCTGGATGACCGCAGACCAGCGTACCGGATGGGGGCCTGTTCAGGTCGTCTCGCGTCGCCAGCCCCGGGGGTCATTGGGGGATGTACTCGCGCGGGAGGATCTTCACGAACTCTTCGCGGAGCTCGACGCTGAGGAAGCCTGAGTTGGCTGCTGCTTTAAGCGTTACGGCTGAGGGCGCTTGAGCTCTCGGAAAGAACGCCGGATGAAGCGACCGAGATGCCAGCCGTCGAGATACTTAAAGGGGAACTCGCCGGTGGTGTAGTGGCCGCAGGGCAGGACCTTGGCCACGTGGGGAATCCCGTGCTGTTGGAAGGCGCTGAGAAGCGCGAGCGAGCCTTCGCGGGGGAAGGTGAGGTCGTACGTGGCGTAGACCACCAGGGTGTTGCGTCCAGTGTCGCGCGCCGTCGCGGCGTAGGGGGTCATGTAGGTGGCGGGGCTGATGGCGGCGAAGAGCGCGCGAACTGTGGCGTGATCCAACCCGGCATGGGCAAAGGCCGCCTGGACGTGGCGGGTACTCTGGCCTTCCCACACGACGTCGCCGAAGTGAGTTGAAGCGTGGTTGAAGGCGCACACGCGCAGGCGCGGGTCCACTGATGCCGCCAGAAAGGCGTAACAGCTGCCAAGACTAGTCCCGAGAATGCCGACCTGCGTGTAGCCCTGAGCTTCGAGCCAGTCGCAGCAGGAACGGATGTCGGCGACGGCCTGTCTGGCGGCTTGGATCGTGCGACCGATGTTGGCGCTCACCGCGTAGTCGGAGCGTTCGAGCTCGGGGGGCCGGCGGATGTCGTGGTACGGCTTGGAAAGGCGCAGGCTGGAGATGCCCCAACGCATAAAGATCTCGCACAGGGCGTTATGGCTGAAGGCATCGGCATTCCATTGCGGAAGAACGATCATGGCCTGGCGTGGGGTGGGGTTGCGCAACGCGGGGCTCTCGACTGGGTGCCGCTCTGCCCGGGAGGACTGCGAGCCCGCAGGGTTGGCGTCATACCAGCGGGCGTTGACCTGGTCGTTTTCGGGATATTGACTGCGGACAGGCGACGTGAAGCGAAGGAACGGCACGGGGCGAAGTTCGCCGGTATGGGCGCGACGGCGGTATTCAGCTTCCTGCTCCAGCGTCTCGGGGCGGACGTTGGTCGGAAACAGCTCGGGGTGGCGCTGCTCGAGGCGGAAGTCGGTTGGGACGGTGTAGCCGAACATCTGTTCGGGGTGCTGGATGAGGCGCTGATTCAGGGCGGCCATGGCCTCTGTGGGGCCGGTTGTGCCGCGGGCGACTGCCGCGGCGGCTTCGGTGCCGCAGACGTCGGCAAGATGGTCAAAGCCCCACGCAAGCGGGCGCTCGACGCGATTTTCGTCCCGGGTTGTGAGTGCGGTCTCCCACGCGTACATCCAGCGGGAATAAAGGCCAGAAGGCATGCTGTCAGTTTACGTGGGTGCCTGGTGCGGAAATTGGCAGCCGTCGCGCGGCGCCGACCCCAGGCTTGTCATTTTCTTGCAGCGCGGGTTGCAGGAGCAGTCCATAATGGGCTGTCCTGCCTACCGTACGACGTCTGTCCCGACCTGGGCCTCTCTGGCGATCTTGAAGAACTCCTTGCAAGCGGCAACCCTCCTGGCGCATGAACCTCGGCGATGAAGTCTTGGAATCCGTCACACCGGAGCTGACGGGCGGCCCCGGTGAATCCTCGACGGCCGCGGACCGGTACAGCGCGCTCGGGTGGGCGGCCGGCAATGCGGTGCCCGGGAGGCCGGAGAGCTGGCGCCCGGTACGGCTCGGCGCACTGCTGCGCGACATCGGGCAGGGCTGCCGGGCGCGGGAGGAGTGGACAGGCGGCGCGTGGCTGCGGCTCCTCGGGGTTTTCTGCTTTGCGACGGTGTGTTCCTGGGCCGGCATCATGCTGTCGCGGCAGTCCGAGGGCGTTGCGACCATCTGGTTCTCGAATGGCATCGTCTTTGGTCTCCTGATCACGCAGCCTCCGCGCCGGTGGCTGCCCTACTTCGCCGCTGGCCTTACCGCGGACACGCTGGCCGACGTGTTGTACGGCGACCCCTTCCGCGTGGCGTTCGGAGTGTCGCTGGCCAACGCCGTCGAGGTGGTTACGTCGGCGCTGGTGCTGACGCGGCTCTTCGGAACGCCGTTCGACCTTTCGCGACGAAGGCTTCTTGTGGGCTTCCTGCTGGTGGCCGTGGTGGGGGCCACGGCGGTGAGCAGCGCGCTGGGCGCGTCATGGACGATGCTGTTCGTGGACGCGGGACCATGGCCGCAGCTGTTCCGAACGTGGTGGCTGGGCGATCTTCTCGGCATGGCCATCCTGGCGCCTTTGACGGTGATGCTGCAACGTCCAGGGTCCTATGCTCCGTTTCGTCTGAAGGCCTTGCCGCACACGGCGCTGGTGCTGCTCGCGCCGGTGCTGGCTACCGTGCTCGTATTTACGAACAACACCGATCCGCTGATCTTCTTTCTATTTCCGGCGTTATTGCTGGTCGCCTTCCGGCTCGGCTTCCCGGGCACGGTCGTGACCATTGTGCTTATGACCGTAATGGCGATCGGCTTTACCGTGAAGGGGCATGGGCCGTTGATGCTCATTGCCGGGCGGCACATGCTGCTCCATCGGATCGTGGTCGCCCAGATCTTTGCCGGGGTCTCCATCTTCACCATGTTCCCGGTGGCCGCGCTGCTGGAAGAGCAGGACGCGCTCAAGCGGTCGCTGGCGGTGAGCGAGGCACGGCACCGCATGCTGGCGCAGACGGATGAGTTGACCGGGCTGCCCAACCGGCGGGCGTTCAATGTGCGGCTAGCGGCGGAGTGGAAGGCAGCTTTGGCCAACGGCCATCCGCTAGGGTTATTACTGATCGATGCTGACCTGTTCAAGCAATACAACGATGTCTTCGGGCACCTCGAAGGCGATGAGTGTTTGCGGGTCCTGGCCAGAGTTCTTCGCGACGCCATCAGCTGGCCAGCCGCCCTGGCGGCGCGCTTCGGGGGCGAGGAGTTCGCGGTGCTGCTGCCCGGTGCAGATCGCCAGGCGGCGCGTCGTGTGGCCGAAGCCATTCGGGCCGCGGTGGTCGCGCAATGCCTGCCGCATCCCACGGGACCGAGCGGGATCCAGACGGTAAGCGTGGGTGCCACGGCCATAGCGCCCACGCCAGGTCAGGCTGCGGCCGAACTGGTCAAGCGGGCAGATCAGGCTCTCTATTGTGCAAAGCTCGGTGGCCGCAACCAGGTAGCACTGATGTAGGGAGAACGGAGTAGGATTGGAAGCCAGGAGGAAATGTGAGTGACTTCTTATCACGTTTTGCATCGCTCGACGCTGAAGTTCGTCTAAACTGTAGCCGATGAGGAGCAAGGAACAGCTCGCCGGCGAGGAGTTGATATGGCAATCAAGTGGGACAAACTGACAGTAAAGTCGGGGGAGGCTGTCCAGGCGGCGGCCGGGATGGCTGCTGAGAACGGCAATCCGGAGGTGCTCCCGGTGCATCTGCTGGCGGCGCTTCTGGAGGATAAAGAAGGCGTCGTACTCCCTGTACTCGAAAAGGTTGGCGTGCCGGTACAGCAGCTTCTGGCGCAGATGAACAGCGCCATTGCAAAGCTGCCCAAGGTACAGGGCGCGAGCCAGCAGCCAGGGATGGGGCAGGCGCTTAGCAAGGTTGTGGATGGGGCGTTCAAAGAGGCGGAAAACTTCAAGGACGAGTACGTTTCGACCGAGCACCTGTTGCTGGCGCTGGCGGCGCAGAGAAGCGAGCCGGTAGGGCTGGCGCTGGCGGCCCAGGGCGCGGATCACGCCGCGATCCTGAAGGCGCTACAGGCCGTCCGAGGGGCGCAGCGGGTTACGGACCAGAATCCTGAGGGCAAGTTCCAGGCGTTGGCGAAGTATGCCAAGGATCTAACGGAGTTGGCGCGGCGCGGCAAGCTGGATCCCGTGATTGGGCGCGATGAAGAGATCCGGCGGGTCATTCAGGTACTTTCGCGCCGGACCAAAAACAATCCGGTGCTGATTGGCGAGCCGGGTGTGGGCAAGACGGCGATCGTGGAAGGGTTGGCGCGACGGATCTTTTCAGGCGACGTACCGGAGATCCTGCGCGATAAGCGAGTGATCTCACTGGACTTGGGATCGATGCTGGCTGGGGCGAAGTTTCGCGGCGAGTTCGAGGACCGGCTCAAGGCGGTGCTGAAGGAGATCGAGGAGTCCAACGGGCAGATCGTTTTGTTCATCGACGAGCTGCACACGCTGGTGGGCGCTGGCGCGGCGGAGGGGGCGATTGATGCCTCGAACATGCTGAAGCCGGCGCTGGCGCGCGGCGAGCTGCGGGCCATTGGCGCGACCACGCTGAACGAGTACCGGAAGTACATCGAAAAGGATGCGGCACTGGAACGGCGATTCCAGATTGTGTTCGTCGGCGAGCCCAACGTGGAGGACACGATCGCGATTCTGCGCGGGCTGCGGGAGCGCTATGAGACGCACCACAAGGTGCGGATCAAGGACTCGGCCATTGTGGCAGCGGCGGAGCTGTCGCATCGGTACATCAGCGATCGTTTCCTGCCCGACAAGGCGATCGATCTGGTGGATGAGGCTGCGGCGGCGTTGGCCATCCAGATTGGCAGCGTGCCGGTAGAGATCGACGATCTGGAGCGGCGGGCCATCTCGCTGGAGATTGAGAAGACGGCGCTGAGCCGCGAGAATGACGTGAACTCGCAGGAGCGCTTGCAGGCCGTGGAGCGTGAACTGGCCGAGGTGCAGGAGCAGGCGGCCGGTTTGCGTGCGCGCTGGCAGAAGGAACGCGGAGCTATTGGCGAGATCGCTTCGCTAAAGGAGCGCTTGGAGGCGCTGCGCTTTGAGGCCACTGAAGCGACCCGCAAAGGCGATCTGCAACGGGCGGCGGAGCTCCAATATGGCGAGATTCCGGCGGCGGAACGGCAGCTGCACGAGTTGACCACGGTGCAGGATGAAGCGGTGGCAGCGGACAGAACGCTGATTCCCTTCGGGAAGGACAACAAGAAGGGCGGTGCTGCGCCGAACCGGCTGCTGAAGGAGGAGGTTGACGAGGAGGATGTGGCGAAGATTGTCTCCAAGTGGACTGGCATTCCGGTGTCCAAGATGCTGGAGGGCGAGGTCCAGAAGCTCACGGAGATGGAGGCGCGGCTGCGGGCGCGCGTGGTGGGACAGGATGAGGCGCTGACCGCCGTGGCCAACGCGATCCGGCGTTCACGCGCGGGATTGAGCGACCCGAAGCGGCCCATCGGAAGCTTCATTTTTCTGGGACCCACGGGTGTGGGCAAGACGGAGACGGCGCGGGCTTTGGCTGAGTTCCTGTTCGACGACGAGCAGGCCATGGTGCGCATCGACATGAGCGAGTACATGGAAAAACATGCAGTCGCGCGACTGATCGGCGCGCCTCCGGGGTATGTTGGCTTCGACGAGGGCGGGCAGCTGACCGAGGCGATTCGTCGCAGACCCTACGCGGTTGTGTTGTTCGATGAGATCGAGAAGGCGCACCCGGATGTGTTCAACGTCTTGCTGCAGGTGCTGGATGATGGACGGCTTACGGATTCAAAGGGCCGGACGGTGGACTTCAAGAACACCGTGCTCATCATGACCTCGAACGTGGGCGCGACGCAGTTGACGACGGCATGGGCCGAGGGGGAGGAGGGCTTCGGGGAAGCGAAGGAGCGCGTGCTTGGCGAGTTGCGCAAGCAATTCCGGCCGGAGTTCCTGAATCGTGTGGATGACATCGTTGTGTTTCATCCGCTAGGCGAGAGCCAGCTGACCCACATTGTCGATCTGCGGCTAAACGATTTGCGCAAGCTGCTCGTGGACCGTCGGATCACGCTGGAGTTGACCGATGCCGCGAAGGAGGCCATCTTCCAGGCGGGCTACGACCGGGCCTATGGGGCGCGGCCGCTGAAGCGGGCGATCCAGCGCATGGTGCAGGATCCGCTGGCGATGCGCATTCTGGATGGACGCGTGTTGCATGGCGACCGGGTGGTGGTGGATGTCGATGCGGCCCACGGGCTGACCTTTGCCACCCCGGACCGCTCGGCTGGGCTGGTGCCGACAGAGGTGGTGGCGGCATAGGACCGCGTGTCGCCGGGGCAATCCCCTGCGGCGTGCCATGGGCCGGAGCTTCGAGCTTCGGCCCTTCTGTCTGGTGCGTGCTGGCCGGAAACAGGATCGGTGTGCCGGTGAGGGGGTCTACTGCTCCGTGCGAGCAGCGCCCGGGCGCGTTGGGGTAGGCTAGCGAAGGCTTTGAAGGGGACGGGCACATAACAGAGGTGGCGAAGCGCGCGATCATCATCGGAGCGGGACCTGCCGGCTTAACTGCGGCCCTGGAGTTGCTGCGCCGAACCGATGTGCAGCCCGTGGTGCTGGAAGCGTCAGGTGAGATCGGCGGCATCTCGCGGACGATCCGGTACAAGGGCAATCGCATGGACATTGGCGGGCACCGCTTCTTTTCCAAAAGCGACCGCGTTATGCAGTGGTGGATGGAGTTGATGCCACCCGTGGTGGAAACCACCAGGGATGGGGCCCGGCCTGTGCCGGTGGAGGTAACGTACCACGGAGGACGCAGGCTTTTGGAGGTGCCGGCTGTAGCGCCGCAGCACCCGCCGCTGCGTGGGATGGGTCCTCTGGCGGTAGTGGAGACCGATCCTGAGGGTCTGGAGAGCCCGGAAGCGGGCTCGCCTGAGCAAGCCAGCAACGAAACTCCGGGAACCCTGGTGGTGGAAGCGCCGGAGCCGGAAGATGCCGACCGGGTGATGCTGGTACGGCCGCGGCAGAGCCGGATTTACTACTTGCGCCGCTTCTTCGAGTACCCGATCCAGCTGACAGGGGCCACTCTCCGCAACTTGGGGCTGGTGCGCATGGCCCGCATCGGAGTCAGCTACCTGAAGGCGCGCTTGTGGCCCATCCGGCCGGAGCGGAGCCTGCAGGATTTCCTGATCAATCGATTTGGACGGGAGCTCTACCTGACTTTCTTCAAAAGCTACACGGAGAAGGTATGGGGAGTCCCTTGCGCGCAGATCTCGGCCGAGTGGGGTGCCCAACGGATCAAAGGGCTGAGTTTAACGACAGCGGTGCGACATTTCTTTCAAAAATTACTAACGCGGCGGGGCAAAGCTGCCGATAAGGGAGACAGAGCGCAGGATGTGGCGCAAAAGAAAACAGACACGTCGTTGATTGAGCGCTTCCTGTATCCGAAGTTTGGACCGGGACAGCTTTGGGAACACGTGGCGGAGAAGGTGGTGGCAGGTGGCGGCGAGGTACATCTTGGGTGGACTGTGGACCGGGTGGAGATGGGCAACGGCGCTGCTGGCGATGCTGTATCCGGGCATGTGAGCGCGGTCGAAGCGGTGAACGAGCAAGGAGAGCGACAGCGGTTCGAAGGCGAGATCTTCCTTTCGACGATGCCCATCCAGGAGCTGACACGGGCGCTGGAGCGCGGTGGAACCGAGGTACCCTCCGCGGTGCGGGAGGTGAGTGAAGGCCTGCAGTATCGAGACTTCATTACGGTGGGGGTCCTGACCAAGCGCCTGGCCGTAAGCGAGCGCGACGGCGGCTTGCTTCGGGATACCTGGATCTATATTCAGGAACCGGATGTGCAACTGGGCCGGTTGCAGATCTTCAACAACTGGAGCCCGTTCATGGTCGCGGATCCGGACAAGGTGTGGCTGGGGCTGGAGTACTTCTGCTATGCGACCGACCCGCTCTGGTCGATGCCGGACGAGGCACTGCAGCGCTTTGCCGTAGGTGAGTTAGAGAAGATCGGGATATTGAAGACCAGCGATGTGCTGGATACGCACGTGGTGCGGGTGCCCAAGACTTACCCGGCGTACTTCGGAACGTACAACCGGTTTGAGGTTTTACGGCAGTGGCTGGATCGTTTGGAGAACCTGTACCTTGTGGGCCGTAACGGCATGCACAAGTACAACAACCAGGATCACTCCATGCTGACAGCCATGGCTGTGGTGGATGGGATTGTGGCAGGGAAGGTGGACAAGGCGGCTTTGTGGTCGATCAATACGGAGCAGACGTACCACGAGGAAAAAGGCCGTCGCTAGGAAACGGGCTAGGAGCGCTCGCTGAACGGGTTGCGAGGTTACGCTGGACGTCGCGATGTTGTTGACGGCAGGGCATGACGCCCAGCACGGAGAGATGGGGGAAAGGGTGAGAAAGCTCGTTCTGCTGGTTCTGCTAGTGGCTGCCTGGTTTGCGTATGCAAATCGTTTCCGGCTGTTCGTCCGGGATCCGCTCGCGGCGGTTTCGCGGGGTGGGGTCAAGGAGGCCGGCGCGCAGGTGTTTTTGAACTACAACAGCGACGTGCTCCTGGAAAACGATCATGCGCCTATGTACTTCAATATCGTGCAGCATGGGCAGCCGGTGGGCGCGCCGGATGCTCTGAAGTGCATTCACTACTTGGTGTGCTTGGCGAGCGGGTATCCGGCGCCGCAGATCTCCGTGCTCCCTGGAGCAAAGCTCGAGGCAATGAGTACGCGGCAGGTACGCTTCCAGGACAGCCAAGGGCGTGCGGTCGTCATCGATCTTCGCTGAGATTTTGAAGGAGTTCGCGGATCGTTTTGTTTGCGGGGGGAAACCTCATGGTTGGGGCGATCTCGGCGAGGGGCTCGAGAACGAAGCGACGGAAGGGCAACTCGGGGTGAGGCAGAGAGAGCTCTGGGTCATTTAGGAGCAGCGAGCGGCCCTGGCTGTCCTCATACAGGAGCAGATCGAGGTCGATGAGGCGTGGGCCCTTCGGGGGAGAGTCGATCTCGCGGCGACGACCCATGGTTTGCTCGATGGAAAGAAGGGCGCGCAACAAAGCGAGTGGGCCAAGCTCGGTTGCGAGGAGGGCAGCGGCGTTGGTGAAGCGGGGTTGGTCGGTGTAGCCAACGGGGTCGGTCTCGTAGAAGGAGGAGACCGCGACGACCTGACCCAGCGCCCCAAGGCGGTGGACAGCTTCACTCAGGTTTGCAGCGGGGTCGCCGAACGGGGAAGGGAGGTTAGAGCCGAGGGCAATGGCCGCGGGCATGGGGTGAGGCTAGCAGACGATTCACTGGCGGCGGGTCAGCTCCCGAGCCAAGGCACTGATTCCCCTTCGGGAGAGCCAAAGTAAAGGCAAGGTGCCGATTCGCTAGAAGAAGAACAACAGAAGGCGAGTGAAGGAGATCTGATCAAATCAGCTAGGCTGCCCAAGCTGGGCGGGGCGCCGGGTGCTGTGTGCGGGCAGACTTGGGGTGCGGCTCGATGACGGTTTTCGAGAGAGGCAAGGTGGCGAGCTCCCAGGCGCTGCGGTCCCGAAGCAGCCGTTGCACGAGGGCCGTGTGCATGGCATGTCCGGCACGTTCGGCCACGACGCGCCCCCAAAGGCGGCGGCCGGCGAGCGCAAGATCGCCAATTAGGTCGAGGACCTTGTGGCGAACAAACTCGTCCGGAAAGCGAAGCGGCCCGTTCTGGATACGCCCGTTACCGAGGATGATGGCGGAGTCTTCCGAGGCACCCCGAATCAGGCCCATGTTGCGTAGTTTGGCCTCGTCCTCGCGAAAGCCGAAGGTGCGTGCCGGGGCGATGAGATCCGCGTAGGCACCGGCCTCAAGATCGCCCGTGAAACGGTCGCGTCCGATCGGCGAGGGAAAGTCGATCGTGTAATCGATCGCGTAGCCATCGCCAGGATAAACACCGATGAACTTCGTACCGGGCCCTTCGCCCTCGCGGACCTCGACGGGTTTGAGAATGCGGAGGTATTCGCGTTTGCGGCGTTGCTGTTTCAGGCCGATAGCGCGGATGGCTTCGACGTAGGGACCGGCGGAACCGTCGAGGATGGGAACTTCGAGGTTGTCGATTTCGCAAATGACGTTATCTACCCCGAGCCCAATCAGCGCGCTGAGCAGGTGCTCGGTGGTGGAGATGAGCACGCCCTGACGCATCAGGCTGGTCGCATACGAGACCTTGGCGACGTTGTGGCCTGTGGCAGGAATCTCGTAGTTCTCCAGGTCAGAGCGGCGGAAGACGATGCCGGAGCCGGCCGGCGCGGGAACTAACCGCAAGGTCGCTGGAGCGCCTGAGTGAAGGCCGACACCCGCCAGACTGACGGGCGACTCCAGGGTGCACTCGAGTTGAAAGTCTGTAGCCAGCGTGTCCCTTTGCTCGCACCAAGCGCGACACAGAGGAGATTACACCCCGGTTAAATGCCAAGAGTGTGGCTTTTTCACCACAGTTGACGGGTCGGGCGCGTGCCCAGCTTGGTGCAGGAGCACAGCAACTTAAGAGTGCGGTGGCAGAACGCCTGCCTCCCGAAGAAGGCTGACCGTTGCAGCCAGCGGCAGTCCGACGACGTTGAAGAAGTCTCCCTCAATGCGCGACACCCAGCGTGCCGCGTACCCCTGAATGCCGTAAGCGCCGGCTTTGTCCAGGGAATCCCCGCTCGCTAGATAGATCGCCAGTTCGTCAGCAGGGATCGGGGTGAACGTGACGGTTGTGGTTTCCACGTGGGCGAACGCCCGTCCAGCGTGCAGCACGGCGATGCCGGTATGAACGTGGTGAACATTGCTCGCCAGGGCGCGCAGCATCCGACTGGCTTCGGCCAGGTCGGCCGGCTTGTTGAGAACCTGGCCGTTGCGCGTGACCGTTGTATCCGCGGCCAGGACGGTGGCGTCGGGATGGAGAGCAGCGACGGCGCGGGCCTTTTCCAGAGCGAGACGGCCGACATAGGCGACAGGGACCTCGTTGGGGTAGCGCGTTTCGTCGATGTGGGCAGGACGGACCGCGTGCGTTAGGCCGATCTGGGTAAGGAGTTCGCGGCGGCGAGGAGAAGCGGAGGCGAGGAGCAGCATGGGTGAAGTCAGGGTACTGCGATTCGGGTAGCCTTCGCGAAAGGTCTGGGCGTCAGCGGCTGCACCTGCTGTCCGGCTGCAGCCGGGGCCAATGAAGACACTACGACTCCGGCAAGCTGCGGCCTGCGCGGCAAGGGTAAGGTAGTGTATGGGAGTTTTGGTTCAGGCAAGGCATAGCGGCGGGGATGCGCCGAGGCTTGGCTCACGGGAACAGGCGACCTCGCGTTTCGACACGATCGATCTTTTGCGGGGGCTGTCGATTCTTGGCGTTGTGCTGCTGCATTCGCGGCTCTGGCTGTTGTTCAGCGGCTATCACGTGGAGAAGGGACTTCCGCGATGGCTGTGGCCGATGGTGTTTGCGCAGGGGGGCAATGGCGTTTCGGCGTTCTTTGCGATCTCAGGCTTTTTGATCACGTATGTGTCGTTGCGGCGGTTCGGTTCGTTGGGGAAAATGCGCGTCCTCGCGTTCTACCGCATCAGGTTCGCACGCATCATGCCTTTGCTGGCTTTGCTGTTGGCCGTCTTGAGTGCGCTGCATCTTTTGGGCATCGCACACTTTCACTTGCGGCCTCAGAACGGGTCCCTTCCGCGTGCTCTTCTGGCAGCGCTGACGTTTCACTTGAATTGGTACGAGGTAGGGCATGGTTATTTGCCGGCGCCCTGGACGGTGCTTTGGTCCTTGTCTGTGGAAGAGGTGTTCTATCTCGTATTTCCGCTGCTTTGCGTCGTACTGCTGCGGGTGACTGCCCTGCGTCCGGTGTTCGTTTGCGTGCTGGTGGGCCTCATTGTGTTTGGCCCATTTGCGCGGACGCGCTGGTACAGCAAGAGCGATGTGTGGCTGGAACAGTCGTATCTGGGCAACGTGGACAACATCGCGCTCGGGTGTTTATTCGCGCTGGGGACGGAGCGCCTGCGGCGAGCGGGGAGGTGGACGCGGACCCGGTGGCCCAAGGTGTGCGAGCTGGTGGGCGTCGGGCTTTCTCTGTTTGTAGTGGTCTGGGCCTGGCCGCGGACCCTCTTTGGCTGGCAGGTGAAGCGAGCCATCGGCCAGTCCGGGACGGATGTGACCGTCCTGGGTTTAGGCGTGTGCCTGATCATGATGGGGAGCGTGTTGCGGGACGCCAAAGGCTGGCGCTGGACGGCTCCGGTGCGCTGGCTGGGGCGGTATAGCTACGAGGTCTACCTGACGCACGAGTTTGTGGTGATGGGTGTGCTCTCGTTGTTCCTCGCAACGCGGCGCGGAGCTGTCGCGTTCTGGATAGCAAGCGTTGTTTTGTTCGCGGCAGCGCTGGGATATGGGTTGTCACGAAGCTTTTCCGAACCGATGAACCGCCTGCTGCGTGGGGCGCCGCTGCCGGCCGAACTCGCCGAAGGCTAGCGGCACGAGCCTTTTGCTTGGGCGCTGCTGTACTTGAGTGGCTACAGCGCTTCCACGGCCAGATGCATGGCCATCGTGTGGGCCTCTCCGGGATGCAGCGTTACCGCATTGTCGGCGGCGTTCGCGGTTTCGACGCAGGCGAAATGCTGCCAGGCATCCGGAGCGAGGTCTGGCAGCTTGGCCGTAAGCGCGGCCGCCGGGTTCCAGACGACGGTGGTTTGGGAGTGCGTCTTGGTGACGGAAAGGCGACGCTTCAGGACGGGGTCGACAAGGCTCACCGAAGCCGTGGTGTTCAGGTACGGACGATCCGTTTCTGCGCTGAAACGGAGAGTGGGCTCGGTTTGGGTCTTTGCGAGAAAACCATCGGTCTTGTCGAGATACACGGTGCCTTGCAGCCCCTCAACGGAGGCCTGATGGATGTCACCGAGCTGCAGGTAGGCGTGCAGGGCTTCTTCAAAGAGGAAGGGCTTCGCACTTGCACCGGTACCGGTGTGGGCGGCGGTGAGCCGCAGGGTCAGGGTGCGGCCAAGAATCAGTTCGATCCCAAGCTGAAGAAAGTCAAAGCCTAGGGCGTGCAGACGGTCATTATGATCCAGTGTGAGTGAAAGGTGGAGGTCGTCACCCGCGAGAGCCGCGAAGCGGAGCGTCCAGGGCCAGATACGGGCGAAGCCGTGAGCGGGCGAGCCTAGTAGAGGGTGAACGGGCGAGGTGTCCGGCGCGCCGAACCAGGGAAAGATGACAGGTATGCCGCCGCGTATCGCTTTGCCTGGTACGAACGCGGAACGCTCGGAAAGGAACAGGACCGGTTGCTGCCCCGTGGGCTGCCACCGAACGAGGTGGGCGCCCTGGTGAAAGAGCTCGGCGGTGCAGGCGGCTGTGCTGACGCATAGGCGCGGCATACCGGGATGAGGCTCGTCAAAGGTGAGGCAGTGCGGGATGGCGAAGGCGTCGTTGAGTTGGTCTGCTGTCTGCATGTTGTTCTCCCTGGCACTTAGGGGTGAGAAGTCTCGGGTGGCGCAGGTGGAACGAAACGCGGTTTGCTGAGCTGCCACGCGAGGTGGGCGCGGACGGCGGGCCATTCCGCGGCAGTGATGGAGTAGACGCAGGTATCGCGGACCGTGCCGTTCTTTGCGAGGGTGTGGGCCCGGAGAACGCCGTCGAGTTTGGCGCCGAGGCGCTCGATGGCACGACGGCTCTGGTGATTGAGAAAGTGGGTGCGGAACTCGACCGCGATGCACTGGAGAACGTCGAACGCGTGGCGAAGCAGAAGGAGCTTGGCTTCGGTGTTGAGGGCCGTGCGCTGAACGCGGGCGGCGTACCAGGTGGAGCCGATCTCGAGACGCCGGTTCCTTGCGTCGATGTTCATGTAAGTGGTCATGCCGACGGGGAGGTTGGTAGCGGGGTCGATCACGGTGAAGGGCAGCATGGAGCCGGCATGACGCAGCGCGAGGCGGCGGGTGATCTCTTCGGCCATGTCTTCCGGCGCGGGTACGTTGGTGAACCAGAGGTGATGCAGGTTGCCATCCTGGACAGCACTGGCGAGCGCGCCGCGATGCTCGGGCGAGAGTGGGAGGAGGTGGACGTGCTGGCCCGTCAAGGTGACGGGCTGGAGGGGCTCAGCGAACACAATCCCCATTATCAGGGACCGCCTGCCGGGCAGGTTTTCTGGGGAGCGGATTTCAGATGCATCTGAATAACGAGGAGAAACCAGCAGATGGCGAAGGCGTTGTTGTGTGACATTGACGGGACCCTGGTGCAAAGCAACTGGCTGCACGCAGAGGCCTGGCAAATTGCGTTTCGGGCTCTGGGACTGGAGCTGGAATTGGAGGCGGTGCGGCGGCAGATCGGAAAGGGAGGGGACGAGCTGATTCCGGTCTTTCTGCCCTGGTGGAAGCAATCGACCGTAGAAGAGCCGTTGAAAGCGTACCGAAAGTTTGTCTTCCAGCACGGGCTGCGGCAAAAGGTAGAGCCGATTCCGGGTGTGCGGCCTCTGCTGGAGCGCGTACACGCTGCCGGCATCAAGGTGGCCGTGGCAACCTCGTCGGAAAAGGACGATCTGGACGTGCTGCTGGGTATTGCGGGGGTGCAGGACCTGATCGATGAGCAGACCACGTCCGAGGATACAAAGCAGGCCAAGCCGCATCCCGATATCTTCGCGGCGGTCATCAAGAAGCTGGGTCTTCCGCCGGAAGACTGCATAGCGATGGGCGATACGCCCTACGATGCGGAAAGCGCAGGCAAAGCAGGCATTCGGACCATCGGCGTGATGACCGGGGGATGGTCGCGTGCAGAGCTCTTCGATGCTGGGTGCGTGGAGGTGTATGAAAGCGCGGCGGAGTTGCTGAAAGGCTTCGAAGGAAGTGCGTTGGTGCGCTCCGGGCTTCGTGTTTGACGCGGGCTGGGTTGCCGGCAGCTCCCTCGGCGCGCGGCGGAAGCGGGGTGCGCGTTGGATCCTGGCTGTTTTGTTGGTGTGCGCGGGGAGAAGGGTGTGGGCGCAGGCGGCGCTGGCCGATGCGCGCGCGCTGATCGCGGCGCAGCAGGCCCAGCTTGGAACCGCGCCGGGCGTCATCGTGCTGGACCACCCCGCGCGCCTTGAAGGCCAGGTCACCCTCCGTGTAGGCCAAAGCCTGCGGATCGCCGCGCCGCTCTCCGTAGGGGCTGCCAGCGTGCACCTGAGCGGGGGAAACCATGTGCGGTGTGAAGCGCCGGTCGGCGTGGATAACGGCACCGACCTGTTTGTAGCCGACGGCGCGAGCGACATCAGTGTGGGAGGTTGCGATGTCACGGTGAACGGCCGCGTGGGAGGCTACCTGCTCACCGCAACGCGTTCTCAACGAGTGAACGCGCAAGGCAACCACCTGGTGAACATGGCGCTTTTCACGACGCACAACGTGGGTGGCGAGGCGAGCCGGACCCTTGATGTCAGTTTGAACGACAACAGTAGCGAGTTTACGCGTGAGGACGGGCCGATCGGCGTGTACTTGATG
>CAXUIF010000026.1:8300-22834 GCA_964250995.1 uncultured Acidobacteriaceae bacterium | reverse complement strand
GCACCTCGGCTGAGCCGGCCTCGGCATCTTCGCGCGCCGCCGTCGCGAGCGCACCTCCGGCGTCTACCTTCTCCAGAGCTCCGTAGACGCGGTTGTACCGGTCGATGCGCGCCAGATACCAGCGCACCACCTCCGTGACGGTGTATTTGTGCGCGCGGTACAGCGCCCGCAGCTGCGGAATGCTCACCTCCAGCAGGTCCCGGTCCGCGGCAGCTTGCACCGTCGCGGAGATGTCTGTCGTCTGCGCCGCGGTAGCCGGCAAAGGCGTCGCCCCGGCGAGCGCAGCCAGGGTTGCCGCGACAAAGGTCGAGCAGGGTCCGGAGGGTCTCATAGGTGAGTCGACTGTAGCATCCGGCCCGGCCGGCTCTCGTCCGTGAGGCGGAGCTGAGGCCTAGTCGCCGCGGACGCTATACGGAAGCATGTAGCGCCCGATCTGAATCAACGGCCGTTCGGACGGCGGCCAGATGCGAAAGCTTTCAATCCGCTTGGAGCCGGTCAGGGGCTTGGCGAGAAAGGTGGCCTTTTCCGTGCCGGTGACCGCATCGAAGACCTGCACCTGCAGACCTTCCTCAGCATGCTTCCAGCCCACGACGTACGCGCCCGGAGCGAAGCTGTGGTTCTGGATCGACAAAGGGGACTGCAGCAAAAGGTAGTGCGAATATTTGCCATCCGCGGCATACCCCGCCGTGATCAGGACGACGGCGGCGATCAGCTGCCCGCGTTCATTGATGATGCCGCTTGCGGTGCGCATCTCCGTCTCAATGCGTTCCTTCTCAACGGGAGCGCGCGCGGGCAGCGCCGCTTCCAGCTCCGCGGCCGTCGCGGCACGCCAGAGTGTGTTCTTCTGCGCAAAGCTCGTCGAGCACAGAGTGAGGAAGACGACGACAACAGCCAATAGCGTACGCATGCAATGTTTCATCCTGATGGAGCCTACGGCAGATGGACCAGACCGCGTTGCAACGCAACCACGGCGGCCTGGGTTCGATCGGCAACGCCGAGTTTGCCCAGCACGCTGTTGACGTGCGACTTCACCGTCGCTTCGGAGATATGGAGATCCATGCCAATCTCTTTATTGGCGCGACCTGCGACGATGCGCTCCAGCACGCCCAGTTCGCGAGCTGTAAGCTCCTGCGAACCGACGCGCTGGGCCAGCTTTTCGGCGATGGCCGGAGGAACCCGCGCCCGCCCCGCATGCACGGTCTGGATCGTACTCAGAAGCTCGTCCAGCTCCATGCCCTTCAGCAGATACGCCTTCGCCCCGGTCTGTAGCGCGCGGTAGATGTCCTCGTCGCCGTCAAAGGTCGTTAGAACGATTACGCGCGCGCCCGGGTGCTGGGCCCGGATGCGCTCGATCGCCTCGACGCCGCCCATCCGCGGCATTTGCAGGTCCATTAGCGTGACATCGGGTAACAGCGATCCGTATTGTGCGACAGCCTCCGCACCGTTGGCTGCGGAGCCGACGACCTCCACATCCGGAGCCCCGGCCAGCAGGGCCATGAGCCCCTGCCGCACCATAGGGTGATCCTCCACCACAAAGACCCGTATGGCACTCACGAGCGGATCACATCCTTTACCGGAAGTGGCACGAGCAGAGTCACCGTAGTGCCCTCGCCCGGACTACTAATCATCTTAAGCTCTGCTCCCAACGCCGCTGCCCGTTCGTGCATACCGCGCAGGCCGTAGTGACCTTCCATCTGCGTAGCGGTCTGGGGTGAAAAGCCGCGGCCGTCGTCGCGCACCCGCAATGAAAGCCGTTCTGTCTCATAGCGCAACTCCACGTGGACCTCCGCCGCGGCCGCATGCCGGTCGACATTGGAAAGACTCTCCTGCGCGATGCGCAACACCTCGGTCTCCAAGGCAGAGGGCAGAGGGCGGAAGGCCCCTCCAACCGTGAGCCGGGGCGAGCCTCCATTCGCGCCATACCGCCCAACCAATGCGGAAAGCCGCGTGGGCAAGCTATCTTCGCCCGCGTTGGCGCGAAGGTTCCAGATGCTTTGCCGCGCGGCGGCCAGACCCTCCTTGACCAGTTGGCGCGTCGCTTTCAACTGCGCGGCGGCTTGCTCGTACCGGTCGCTCCGCAGCAAGGTGGACGCAAGATCCAGCTGCAGCGAGACGCTGACGAAGTCCTGTGCCAAGGTGTCGTGGATTTCGCGCGCCATGCGGTTGCGCTCCTCCAGCACCAGGGCAAACCGGCGCTGCACGGCGCGATCGCGCAGCCGCAGCACGGCGACGACGAGCGCGGCTGCCACGCCCAGCACCAGCAGCACAAACCACCAGCGGCGATACAGCGGCGGCAGGACCCTAAGGTCTAGCTCCGCGCCGGTCCTGTTCCACACGCCGTCGTTATTCTCCGCCTGCACCCAAAAGCGATACCGCCCCGGGGGCAAACCGGTGTAGTAGGCAACGCGCGAGGTCCCCGCTTCGATCCAGTCGCGGTCAAAGCCCTCTAATTTGTACCGATACCGGATCTTGGAGGGCAGCGTATAACTGAGCGCGGCATAGGCAAAGGTGAAGCGGCCGTGGCCAGGGCCGAGCTCGATCCGGTGTGCGCTCAGCGGCATCTCCGCACCGTCCACGGTCAGGCCTTGCAGAACCACTGGCGGCGGCACACGATTGATGGGCAACGTCGCCGGATCGGTGATGCCGATGCCCTTGGGCGTGGCAAACCAGAGCTTCCCGGTTCCATCCGCCGTGATCTGCGGCGTACCCTCCGCCACGACGCTGTCGCTCGGCAAGCCGTCCGCCGCGTTGAAGGAGTCCAGCGAGGCGGGGCACTGCTGCTGCGGTGCTTGCGTACAGCGGCGCAGGGACGCGATCGAAGCCCGGTAGACCGCACGGGGACCTCGCATCCAGAGATAGCCTTCGCGGTCCGCGAGCAGCGAGCTGATCTCGCGCGGAAGGCCCTGGAGCACTACTGGATCGAAGTGCCCATCCGTCCCGTGAAAGAGGCCTCTCTCATGCACCGCGACCCACACTGCGTCCGCGCCATCCTGGGCAAGCGCCGTTACGATATTTCCGGAACTCTGCCCGTTGACGGAGTAGCTCCTAAGCCGACCGTCCTGCAAATGAGACAAACCGGCAGAGGTCCCGATCCATAATTCCACGGCTGCCTCGTTGGGCGCGGTCCCCTCCCGGCGGACCTCCAGCAGGGGACCGATCGAGTCACTGGGAAGACCGTTGGCGCGTGTCAACGTGGCGATGGTCTTGTGGTCCATATGGGCCAGGCCGCGACGCGTGCCCGCCCACACGGTTCCGCGGCTGTCCACCAGCAGAGAGCGCACGAAGTCATCGGGAAGACCGTCCGCCGAGGTGTAGGTTTGCACAGCGCCCGCGCCGGTGAGGTGATTGAGACCGTCCGGCGTGCCTGCCCAAAGGTCGCCACGATCGCCGCGTGCGAGCGAAAGGATCAACGAACTCGTGAGCCGGGTAGCCGGAATCGGCTGGTCCGCGACTCCGTCCCGGATCCGGTGAACGCCAGTGTCGCGTGTCCCAAACCACAGGTCGCCGTCCCTGGAGGCCATCACGCTGGTGATGGCCTCGCCTGCAGCTGCCGGTTCGTTGCGGAACTTGCGTGGGCGAAGCACATGCAGCCCCGATGCCTCGGTCCCAATCCATAGATCGCCTTCACGGTCGCCGGTGAGGGTCAGGATCGACTCGTTGCGCAGCGCAGCCACCGGCTCTGCAAGTGCACTTTGTCCCGGCCGGACAGACCAAAGCCCGTGGCGCGTTCCGATCCATGCCGCCCCCTGCGCATCGACGAAAAGCGCTGTCACTCGCGGCGCATCCGGTCCTGCCGGAAGCAAGCGGTGGAGCTGGGGCGAAAGCATGTACACGCCGCGGTCTGTTTGCACCCACAGGTCGCGGCGGCCCCCGTACTGCAAGCCCAACACGGCCTGCCCGGCAGGAACGGCTACGCTTTCGCGGGCGAGCGTGCCGTGGGCGTAGCGCCGCACCTCGCCCTTTGCGGAAAACAGCCACACTGCGCCACCAGGGGCAGGGGCCAGCGCGCTAATCTCCCAAGCCTCCGGTGTAATGGGCGCAAACTGCCCCTCCGCGAACCGAAGAACGCCGCTGCCCGTGAGCACCAGCACCGAACCATCACCCGCGGCCGCCAGCGACACGATGCGCCCAGAAGGGAGACCATCCCTCTCCGCATAGCGCCGGAACTGCATCGCGTGCTCGCGGACCAGGCCATCCGCCGTACCGAACCACAGGTCCCCCGAGGTGTCCTGGGCGATCGCGCTGACATCGTTGCTCAGAAAAGCCGGTTCCGTCTCATGCCGGAAGACGCGGAAGCTCGATCCATCGAAGCGCGCCACCCCGCCCTCGGTGGCCAGCCAAAGATAGCCATCGCGCGTTTGCAGGATCTGATGAACACTGGCGTCAGGCAGACCCTCTTCGGTCGACCACACTTGCTGGCTAAACGCCAGATCCCCCTGTGCGCCCGCCTCGCCCCTGACAAGTGAGAGAAGGGAGAGGCACCAAAGTGCCACAGGCAGAAGGCAGCTTAGGCGAATTGTTCCAGAACGAGACAAGCGGCACCGGTGTCTGCACCTTTTCTAGCAGAACGGCCCGGCCTTCTCCACGGCCGGCCGTACCCAAGCACGAGAAGCTGCTAAAGCTTTACGCCGTTTGGCCGATAAAGAGAGTGTGATCCTTTCCATTCTCCTGGATCACGCAGGAACTCATGTTCTCAATCATCGGTATTGTCGTAGTAATCGGATCCGTCCTGGGCGGCTTTCTCATGGAAAAGGGAAAGCTCCCCGTTCTTATTCAGCCGGCGGAGTTCCTTACCATCGCGGGCGCCGCGCTTGGCACCGTCCTGGCGGCTAACCCTATGCACGTGTTGAAGGGCGTCCTGGGCGGCGTTCTGGGTGTCCTCAAAGGGGGCGGCGTCCCGGAAAAGCGCTACGTCGAGTCCCTCAAGATGCTCTTCGACGTCTTCTCGAAGGCTCGTAAAGAAGGTCTGGTCGCTATCGAAGCGGACATCGAGGAGCCGGAAAAGAGCCCAATCTTTTCAAAGTATCCGGCCTTTCTGAAGGATCATCACGTTGCCGATTTCGTCTGCGACACCATGCGCATGGCCGTGACCGGTGGCGTCAAGCCCTTCGACGTCGATCAGATGATGGAGTTGGACCTGGAAGTGCATCACCACACGAGCATGCAACCCACGCAGGCCCTCAGCTCTATGGCCGATGCGCTGCCCGGACTCGGCATCGTCGCCGCCGTTCTCGGCATTGTCGTCACGATGGGCGCGCTTGGCGGCCCGCCTGCCGAGATCGGGCACAAAGTCGCCGCCGCCCTGGTCGGCACGTTTCTCGGCATTCTGCTCTGCTATGGCGTGATCGGCCCCATCGCGGCCAACATGCTGAAGAGCGTGGAGGAGCAGCACGCCTTCTACCATGTGCTCCGGGTCACGCTCATGGCTTTCATCAAGGGCACCACACCGATTCTGGCCGTCGAGATGGGCCGAAGGGCCATCCCGGAGCACGTCCGGCCCAAGTTTGCCACCGTAGAAAAAGCTTGCCGCGATAAGGGCGGTGATGCCGCACCCGCTTCGAACTAGAGGAGACAGTTATGGCTGATGCGAACGAACCGATCATCATTATCAAGAAGAAAAAAGCAGGGCACGGCGGCCACCACGGCGGTGCGTGGAAGGTGGCCTACGCCGACTTCGTGACGGCGATGATGTCGCTCTTCATCGTGCTCTGGCTGATCAGCAGCAACGACGCCGTCAAACAATCTGTTGCGGCCTACTTTAAAGATCCGAAGGGCACGGCCAAGCTGCAAGGCAGCAGCAATCAGGGGGTCGGGCACGCTCTGCCGCTGCACAAGGAAGACATGAACAACCTCAAACAGCGCCTGCAGGAAGCCGCCAGCAAGCTGCCGCACTTTGACAAACTCGGCAAACAGATCGAGATCAGCGCCGCTCCCGAGGGACTGCAGATCGAGCTGCTGGAGGATGACGGTGGCACCTTCTTCGAGTTGGGTAGTGCCAAGCCGAAGCCGGCTCTCAACGACTTTCTGACCCTGGTCTCAAAAGAACTCGGGAAGGTGCCGAACAAGATATCGATCGAGGGTCACACCGATTCGGTGCAATACAACGAGGGTGCCGACTACACCAACTGGGAACTCTCTGCCGACCGCGCCAACGCGGCCCGCCGGCTGATGCAGACCCGCGGTATCGCTGGGGATCAGGTGGCCGAGGTTCGTGGCTTTGCGGATCAGCAGCTGCGGGTGCCGAACCGCCCCGAAGATCCATCCAACCGCCGGATCACCCTCGTGGTGCATGCAGAGGCCGCTCCCGCCCAAGTGTTGCCAAGCCCGACCAGCGCCCCTGGCAAAGAGCAGCCCGCAGAAAGCGCGGAAACGGCCCACACCGAAGCCGGACCGGTGGTGCATCCATGAGGTCCAGCAACCACTTCTCAGTCGGGAGGGAACGGGCAAAGTTCCTCTCGCTTTCCATCCCACCTACCCCAAGCGTGCGATCCCGGCAGCGCCGCCCCTGGCCTGAGTGCGGGACACGAGTTTCACCAGTGTCTCGACAAAGCCCTGCTCCGCGGGCGAGGCGAAGCGGAAGCGCAGGCCGGCTTCCCCGAGCTCCGCGTAGGCTACCTGGGCCTCGACCTCAATGGAGCACGTATGAATCTGCAGGCGCACTCTGCCTAGAGTTCCAGGTAAGACGGGCTCCTGAAGCTGGACCAGGACGCCCTTATCGCTGAGGTCTTTCGTAAATCCAAGAAGGCAGGCATCCTCGATCCGAAACTGTACCGGCAACCTGAGGGGGAAGCGCGGAACGCGATACGCAAACGGCTGGACATCGGTCACTCGGCACTCCCATCCTGAACCGCTGTTCAGCTACAACCTACACAAGGTAAGCGGTACGGGCACTACACCTTTCGAGTGACGCAATGCTGCTTACCGCGCATATCCGACGCAGTTGCTGGAGGCAAAAGCCGTGCTAAGCTCGTGAAACCGGTAGCAGAGAAGATCACCGGAGGGCGTCTTGCTGGGTTACGATGCGCAGTCCGCAAGCGCGGCTGCGGGGGCCATGTCGGGGCGTGAGGCATCATCGGATCGTCGTGCCACGGGCAGACGGGTTCTGGTGGTGGAGGACGACGAGGTGCTTGCGCGCTTCCTGGATCGTTTGCTTCGAGCTGAAGGCTTTCAAGTGGAAGTAGCCCACACGGGTGCTGCCGCGGTGGACAAACTTCGCCCTGAGCTGGATGCAGTCATCCTCGATCTCAATCTTCCCGGCATGGACGGCATCACGGTCCTGCAACAGCTGCGCCCTCGCTTCAGTCGCCTGGCAGTCCTTGTATTAACTGGTCGCGTCCGCTCGGAAAGCGCCGTGCTTGCGCTGGAAAGCGGCGCCGATGATTGCCTGACCAAGCCCTTCTCTTACGTCGAACTCCTGGCACGCCTGCGCGCGCTCATGCGTCGTCAGCTCGACCCCGCTACCTCCTCTCCTCCTTGCGGTGGTGTCACGCTCAGCCGAGCCGACCTCCGGGTCACGCGCAACGGCCGCAGCATCGACCTGACCCCACGAGAGTTCGGTTTGCTTGAGTACCTGATGCGCTCGCCCAACGCGGCCGTCCCGCGCTCGGTCCTGCTCCGCGAGCTTTGGGGCGAAGATCACGCCGAAGGCAGCAACGTTGTGGATGTCTACATGAAATATGTCCGGGACAAGATCGATCTCCCCGGGTTGCCGAAGTTGATCCACACGGTACGAGGCATCGGCTATGTGCTACGTGAGTCTTGACACCATCCGGTTCGCTGAAGTCCGCAACTTCCTCGACAGAACGCATAGAGGGTACCGTCTTCCTCCCTGGTGAGAACGATGCAGAGTGGTCAAACGATCCTGCCGGAAGCTTGGCAAAGCTCCTCTTCAGAGGCAGCTCGGCTGCTTATTGTGGGTCAGAACGCGGCACTTCGTCAGGAATGGAAAGACCGGCTCGCCTCGTCGCAGTGGAGCATCCGCGAGGCGCATAGCGGCGCCGAAGCGCTGGAGCGGTTGATGGAAGAGGGCAGCGAACTGATGCTGCTCGATCCCAACCTGCCGGACCTGGACGGTACCGAGTTCGAGGCGATGGTCCGCGCCGAGTTTCCTGGCCTGCAGATCATCACCCTGGGTCCACAAGCCGAGCCACTGGCGCCGGCCACGATCTCGACCCAACCGTTCTCCCACGGAGCGATCCACCATAACCGCATGATGCTCCGGGCCGACACGTCCTCTCACGTCCTTCGGTCAGAAGACGCCGCAGCGCAACAGGGATGGCACGAGCTGGTCGGCTCCTCTGCGGCCATGCAGCGGGTTTACCATGCGGCTCGGCTCGTGGCTCGCAGGGACACGACGGTACTGATTCAAGGGGAAAGCGGAACGGGCAAGGATCTGCTGGCGCGCGCGATCCATGCGTCGAGCTCCCGGGACAAGCAGCCGTTTGTCATCATCAATTGCGCTGCTATTCCGGAGGCGTTGCTTGAGGCGGAGCTGTTTGGGTACACCAAAGGAGCCTTCACCGGAGCGGCCCAATCCCGCATCGGCCGCATCCACGCAGCGCATGGCGGCACACTCTTTCTCGACGAGATCGGGGACATGCCCTACCCGCTTCAAAGCAAGATCCTGCGCTTTTTGGAGCAAGGCGAGGTGCAGCGCATCGGGGGCACGGACACGCTGAAGGTGGACTGCCGCGTGATCGCTGCCACCAACGCGGACCTCAAACAGGCGGTCAAAGCGAACCGCTTTCGCGAAGATCTGTACTACCGTCTTGCGATTTTCCCGATCCTTCTTCCGCCGTTGCGCGAGCGTCGTGAGGATCTGGACAGTCTTCTGGCCTGTTTCACAGCACGCTTTTGTCCCCGGTCTGTGCTGTCGTACGGGGCCAGGCAACAGCTGCTAGCCCATGATTGGCCGGGCAACGTGCGCGAACTGCGCAATGTGATGGAACGTGCCAGCTTGTTCGCGGAAGACCGCCGCGAGATCCGTGCGGAAGACATCGTGCTGTAGACGTTGCCCTAGAAGGACTGCTCGCAAGAGAGCGGTGCTGCTCGAGCAAGCCCCGTGCCCGGGGTGCGAAACAGCTGGGGTGCGAAAAAGTTCGGGTGCGAAAACAGGCGTGACACTTGGCGCGGCTGGGTCACGGCTCGGGTATGCTCAAGGCGACGCCTCCCATGCCCGAGCACAGTTACACCTCCCGGCGTGAGCTGGAACAGTACCAATTTCATCCGCTGGTGACGGTTCTGGCGCCGCTGGTGTGCGTTCTGCTTGGCGCGATGCTGCCGCGCCTCTGGCCGAGGCTGGACATCCTGGACCTTCCGCTGATTGTGACTGTGTTCTTTGCTGTGTCGCGCCGCAGCCCGGTAGCCGGGACACTGACCGGAACGGCGATAGGGCTGCTGCAGGACGCCTTTACGGACCTTCCGTTTGGCGTAAACGGCATCGCCAAGTCCGTCGTGGGGTACCTCGGGGCAAGTCTGGGGTTTGCGCTCGACGTGGACAACATCCTGAATCGCGTGCTGATCAATTTCGTCGCAAGCCTTGTACAAAGCGCGATCCTGTACGGGATTACCGGCCGGCTGCTTGGCGACGCCACGGTGCAGCTGCGGCCCGCGCACGAACTGCTTCGTGCCGGCGTGAATACGGCCGTGGCGATTCCGATCTTTCTCCTACTGGACCGCTTCAAGGTGCTGGAGGAGTAGCGCAAGGTGCCCCTGTCAGCTAAGACCAAAAGGCACCTCGGAGGTACACTGAAGTAACGGTCCTGTATGTCCCCCGAAGCGACGAGCCTAGCGCGAAAGGAAAAGGTGTCGCCGGCGAAGCTGGCCGCCTTGCAGTATGCGGTGGCGCTTGTCTTGCTGGTGCTGGGCATCGGGCTTTGGCGATTGCAGGTACTGGGGGCGGCGGAGTACCGGGTGCTGGCAGAGCAGAACCGGGTGCGCAAGGTGCCGGTGCTGGCCGCGCGCGGCCGCATTCTGGACCGCGAAGGCCGCGTGATCGTGGACAACTACCCGTCCGTAACGTGCTATTTGCTGCGCGAGCAGATGGGGGCCGTGGAGCAGGATCTGCCGCTGATTGCGCAGGGGCTGCACATGGAGCCCGAGCAGATTCGTGCCATCCTGAAGCACTTTGCGTTCGCGCCGAAGTACCAGCCCATTCCTCTCAAGCAGGACATCACGCCGGATGAACAGGCGTTTCTGGCGGCGCACCGCGACGACCTGCCGGAGCTCGACACGCTTGACGAGCAGCGGCGTCTGTATCCCCGAGATGGGTTTCTGGCCCACCTGATCGGCTATGTGGGCGAGGTCTCCGAGGCGGACCTGAACAATTCCAAGTTCGCGTCGTATGAGCCGGGAGACGTGGTCGGCAAGAGCGGCGTGGAGGAGGCCTACGACGAGATCCTGCGCGGGCAGGACGGCTCGCGGGACATGATCGTGAACTCGCATGGACGCGAGGTGGGCGTGATGGGCGAGGAGTACGCCCGGCCCGGGGAGGACCTGAAGCTGACCGTGGATCTGGATGTCCAGCGCGCGGCGGAGCAGGCCATGGACGGCAAGGTTGGGGCCATGGTAGCGCTGAACCCACACACGGGCGAGATCCTGGCGATGGTGTCGCGGCCAACCTTCGATCCGAACCAGTTTTCCGTGCGGTTGAGCAAGTCCTACTGGCAGACGATTCTGGACAATCCGGATCATCCGTTGCTCAACAAGGCTATTCAGGCGCAGCTGGCACCGGGATCGACGTTCAAGATCATCATGTCGCTGGCCGGTTTGCAGGAAGGACGAGCGCAGGATTTGCGCGTGAGCTGCAACGGGGGCGCCACCTTCTATGGGCACTTCTTTGCCTGTGACAAGCACCACGGCAGTGTGGACATCCGGAACGCCATTCCCTACTCGTGCGACACGTTCTACTACACGCTGGCGAACCGCTTGGGCATCGACACCATCGCGCGTTACGCCCACGAGGTCGGCATCGGCGTGAAGACCGGCGTCGACCTGCCCGATGAGGCCGCGGGCGTGATGCCCAGCGAGCAGTGGAAGCTGAAGACGCAGCACGACAAATGGTATGCGGGTGAGACGATCTCCGTGGGCATCGGGCAGGGCGCTATTCAGGTGACGCCGCTTCAACTGGCGAGGGCGATCAGCGGTATCGCTTCGGGTGGGGTGCTGCGACGGCCCCATGTTGCCTTTGCGGACGATCTGCCCAAGGGAGAGCGCGAGGCTTTGGCGCAGAGCTTTCCCGGGTCGGGGGACCGGCAGATTGCGCTGTCGCCGGAAAACTGGCAGACGATTACTGATGCGATGGCCAACGTCACCTCCAGTCCCATCGGCACAGCGTATGTGGCGCACCTGGAGGGGGTTGATTTTGCCGGCAAAACGGGCACAGCGCAGGTGATGAGCCACACCGCGCTATCCAGGACTGGCAAGGGCCACAACACTGAGCCGAATGCCTGGTTCGTGGGCATGGCACCGCGGCGCAACCCGGACATCGCGGTCGCGGTGTTGTGGGAACACGGCAACTGGGGCAACAACTCGGCCAAGCTGGCCGCGCAGGTCATTGCGGCCTATGTGAACAAGCAGCGAACACGGGCGGGCAACTTGATGCGGATGGCGGACGCCCCGGTTCCTCCGGGTGCCCCGCAGAGTGCCAGATCGGCGCCAACGCCGGTCCGCGATCTTCCCAGGGCCAAAGCGGCTCTCGCCAGCGCGGGCCCCGTGGGTGCACCCGGGGGGCAGTAAAAGGCGACTAGACGGGCCGCCGGAACTTCGCAGATTGGCCTGCTTTCCGGATTGAGGGGAAGCCGAATCAGTGACGAAGGAAGGCAAGGACTTTCTGGGACCCCACAACACCAAGGCAGGCCGGCAACGGCGAGCTTCAGTACACTGGCCGTGTGTGGCGATCGCGCTTCCGTGACTTCGATTGGACCCTGCTGAGCTTTGTCCTGATCCTGAGCGTGTTGAGCGTGGTCGAGATTCGCTCGGCGACCGCGATGACCAAATTCCACGGCTTTCAATACAAGCAGATGGGGTTTCTGCTGGGCGGCGTCACGCTGATGTTCGGCATGGCGGTCGTGGACTACCATCGCCTGCTGGATTTGGTGCCATGGGCGTACGGCATCAGCGTGGGCTCGCTTATTGCGGTAAAGGCCGTAGGGCAGAAGGTGCTGGGGGCCCGGCGCTGGATCAACCTGGGCGGGGGCGTGCACTTTCAGCCGTCGGAGTGGGTCAAGCTGGTCCTCATCCTAGCCGCGGCGCGCTTCTTTTGGAGGTTCATCAGCAACAAGCGGCCGCTGCGCTGGCTGGATGTCGGCAAGGCCTTCGCGCTGATCGGCCTTCCCATGCTGCTGGTGCTGGCCCAGCCCGATCTTGGAACTGCTTTAACCTACACGCCGATCCTCCTGGTGGGGCTGTTCCTGGGGGGAGTCCGATGGCGGCAGGCGGCGGTGCTCCTGCTCGCCTTCTGCCTGGTCGTGGCGGGTATCTGGAAGAGCGGCAAAGTGTTGAAGCCGTACCAGAAGGCCCGGCTGACGGCGTTTGCGAACCCGGATACCGACCCGAAAGGATCGGGCTACCAAATTCGGCAAAGCCTGATCGCGGTGGGTTCGGGTGGCGTGTGGGGCAAGGGCGCCAACAAGGGAACACAGACCCAAGGAGATTTCCTACCCATTCCCTATACGGACTTCATCTTCGCGGCCTTCTGCGAGGAGCACGGCTTTGTGGGCGCGCTCGGGGTGTTGCTGTTGTACTTCCTGATCCTGGTGCGACTGATCGAGAACGCCCAAGTGGCCGCAGATCCGCCCGGAACGCTGATCGTCACAGGCATTGCCGCGGTGTTGCTGTTCCAGGTGGCGGTGAACGTCGGCATGTGCGTGGGGCTGATGCCGGTAACAGGCATTCCGCTACCCTTGATGAGTTACGGGGGATCGAGCGTACTTTTTACGTTTCTGGCGCTCGGGATTGTGATGAACGTGCGCATGCGGCGGTTTGTGAATTAGCAACCGCTGCGTCGCGTCAGAGCAGACGGAAGCCGCGCAGTCTTGAGGCTCGCTTGTCGAAGGTCAGCGTCGTGCTGCAGCCGGCTGACGCGTTCAGCTCGCCGATGAAGGCGTCCGGAAAGGAGCCTCGGCCTGCCTTCACCATCATGCAGGCCGTAAAGACCTCCTGCTCGTTTTGCAGCACGAGGTTTTCCGCCTGGAGCATGAGTTCGAGGATGCTGACCACTTGCTCGCTTGTACGCCCGCACGTGCGGCTCAACACCCAGACCAGCTCAGCCATGGTGACCGTGCTGACGAACCCTGGATCTTCTACCGTGAGGAGGTGCTCCAACAGATTGTTGGCCGTCAAGGACTGTGCCTGGTCGTCCTGCAGGAAGTACCGCAACAGGATGTTCGTGTCCAGCCCGATCATCTTTCCTGTGAGCGCCGATCCCTGTCTGAGACAGACTCAACAATCCCTTGGTCCATCTGTTCAACGGAGAAAGTGTTCTCCGAATGCCGAGGAAGGATGCCTTTCAGCGCGATGATGGGCAGCTTTGGAAGCATGGCGACGTGGCCATCTGGATGCATGAAGAATTTCACTCGGTCCCCTGGCGACAAGTGCAGATATTCCCGAACGGGTTTGGGAATGGTGGCCTGGCCTTTGCTGGTGAGTGCTGAATCCATGAGAGTCCGCCTTACTTTCTACGGATAGTAATACTATGCTCCGGGCTGAACGTAAAGCGGACCTTGTTCGCTGCCGCCGCGTCGCCCTTGTCGCTTCGCTCTGTGCCGTCTGCGCCAATTTCGTGCATACTGAAATAAGTCGTCCGGCCGGAGGGGTCGGGCGGAGTGTACCCGTTGCCTCGGATGAGATGATTCCCGAGTGCAGCGACAGAAGATTTAACACCGAAGGCCGGCCAGGCATGGATCACCTTTCGCCGCCGGACAGGATTTGAGCATGATGGTGAACGGACGGTTAACGGCCCCGCCTCTTTTTGAAGCTGTTGTGGCCACAGACTCCGTTCCCGGCATGAGGTCCGACGGCGCCGCAGGGCGTTCCCGGGCAAAGGCAAACGATCTGGACACTTTTGTTTTCGGCGCAGGCTCCATGGTCCCGCAAGGTGCGGAACAGGGGACGCGCTTGCTGCGGGGCCTGATGGCCAGGGCAGCGGATACAACACATGCCAGCCCCCGCCTCTCACCGCCTGTCCTCAGCAGGGAGGCAGCCTCAGAAAGCTAAGTGCTTGCTGAGGCGCGATCTTCGCTTGTCCTGCCTGCCCGTGACCCGGGCGGAAAGCAGTGACTATGTCGAAGGAAATCTATATCTCCAGCACGCCGCATGAAACGCGGCTGGCGATTGTCGAAAAAGAAGAACTCAGCGAAATCTATTACGAGCGTGAGAACGAGTACACGCTGGCCGGATCGATCTATAACGGCCGTGTCACGCGCGTCTTGCCGGGCATGCAGTCCGCCTTTGTGGATGTTGGGCTGGAGCGCGACGCCTTTCTCTACATCACCGACTTCCTGGAAGAGCAGGGCGAGACGGCTGAGTTCGAAGGG
>CAXUIF010000026.1:0-8290 GCA_964250995.1 uncultured Acidobacteriaceae bacterium | reverse complement strand
GGGCGGGGAGCGCAACGGGGAGCGTTCGGCAGAGCGCAGCGACCGCGGCGGCCGAGGCGGACCTCAGGAGCCCCGCAAAGCGGCGCCGGAACCCTTGGCCGCTACACCGGCAACCGAGGATTTGACCGAGTCGGACGGGGCGCGCGCGCGCGCGCGCGAATCAGGTGAAGAGTCCGGGGAGGGCAGCCGTCGCTGGCGAGGCCGCCGCGGCCGGCGTCGTGGCGGCCGCACTGGCGAGGAGCGCACCCTGTCGCCCGGGACGGAACCGTCCTTTACCGGGGAGGACAGCAGCCCCGAGGTGCTGGAAGACACGACTCCGGAGCCCGTCCAGCAGATCTTCGGCCAGGCAGAGCCGGCAGAGGAAGACCATCGTCCGTCTGAGCCCCGGCGCAACGACCGGGACGGACAGGATCGCGGCGCACGGGATCGTGGAGGCCGGGATCGTGGAGGCCGGGACCGCGGTGGCCGCGGACGAGACCGTGAGCGCTCTGGTGAGCGGGACCGGCGACCGGAACGGAGTGCCGCCCCCCAGGGTAGCGAGGCGGAGTTGCCGGCCGGCGCTGAACCGCTGATCCTGCCGGGCGAGTCGCTTTCGCGGTATCGGCGAGGGGAGGAAGCCCCGGCTTCCGAAAGCGCGTCGGCGGGTGCATCGGCAAGATCGAAGCCGAGCTACCTGACGGCGCGCCCGTCTACGGAGATCGACCTTTCTGCGGCAGCCTGGGACGGCGGCTTTACCCTTCCGGGCGAGTCGCTGTCGCGGCGCCGCAGGGAGACCGAAGCCGCTCAGCCAGCACCGCCCGCGCCGACGGAGCAGTCCGTCGCCAGCGCCGAGGCGCCCGATGCCGCTGAAGCCGGACAGGGCGGAACACGCCGTCGCGAGCGGGATCGCCGCCGCGGACGGTCCGGGCGCGGTGAGCGCGTGGCCGATGCCACAGCGGGCGAATCCCAAGCGGAAGAAATCACACCGGGCTCGTTCCGCTCCGGTGCCGTGTTGCATGAGAGCCTGGATCCGTCGACGGCTGTGCAGCCCGGGATCAGCTCTGAACATGAGGCAGAAGCGGTGCCGCCCGCGGCGGACGAGAGCCTTCTGCAGGCAATCGGAACCGCGGACGATGTGCCCGCCTTCGAGATCGAGGCCTACCAGGTGCAATCGGAGGCCGAAGCCACGATCGCCAAAGATGTGCTGTATGAGCCCGAGACCGACCTTGCTCCGGCCAGCCAGGAACCAAGCCCCGCGCTGCTGGCGGCGGTGGAAGCCATGCATGCCGGTTTGGCTGCTGTGGCTCCGAGCTCCGGGGATGGGCCCGAAGAGTTCCCGGAGGAGTTCCAGGAAGAGACCCAGGACTACGAGCCCGGCGAAGACGCCTCCGCATCCTACCGGGTCGACCCGGCGGGGCCGAGTGAGTACCGCCAGAGCGGCCTGGCTGAGGACGACGTGAACGACGGCGATCCGCTGGTGCAGCAGGACTACGCCGGTTCCGAGCCGCAATACACCATCGTCGAAGACGCTGGGGAGATGCGGTCGGAGATGCATGGGGACGTACCTGAACCGGGAACCGAAGAGGATGCAACCGATCCCGTCGAGCAGGAGACAGCAGTGCGGCCGGCGCGCGGAAGTGAGCGGAGTGGAGAACGGAGCTTCGCGCAGCCGGCCGAAGCAGGCGCGGCGGCGGCCGACGAGCCGGCGGAGCCACTCCTTTTTGCGCCGGGTGACGGAGTCCTGGAAGAAGAGTTGATGGATGAGGATGAGTCCGAGGTGCTGGACCTGGTGGCGAGTTATGGGGAGGACACCGAGGAGGAGACCTTTGAAGCGGGCGCAGAGTTGAGCGCCCAGCTCGGCTCTCTGGTGCGCGACCGGGCTTTGGACGAGATTACCGACGCCAACACAGGTCTTGCGGACGAGGAGGACGAAGACGAGGACGACTTCGACATCGACGAAGAAGAGATGGAGGAAGACGAACTCGAAGGCGGCGAGGAGATCGCGGCCAGCGACCTGGCTGAGATCGAAGAAGATGAAGTGTTGGATGGGGAAGAGACCGGCTTCGAGGAAGAAGGCGACAAGCCCTCGGCGGCGAGCATGGGCGCGTTTCCGGAGTTTACGGAAGAGCGGCCCGGGCGGGAGCCGCGTCGTGACAGCGAAGACCGTCCTTGGAGCGAGCGGGGCGGTGCAGGCCGCGGCGACGGACGGCGCGGAGACAGCCGTAGCGGCGACCGGGATCGCGGGGGCAGGGACCGCGGAAGGCGCGATGGGCGCGGTATGGCAGGTTCGCGGTCGGGAGGACGGCAGAGCCGGCACTCGATGCAGACGACGGACCTTCCGGCCATCAGCGATCTGCTGAAACCCGGGCAGGAGGTGCTGGTCCAGATCGCCAAGGAGCCGATCGCCAAGAAGGGCGCACGGATCACATCGCACATCGCGTTGCCTGGTCGCTTCCTGGTGTTTATGCCGACGGTGAACCACGTCGGTGTGAGCCGGAAGATCGAATCCGACAGCGAACGCAGGCGGTTGAAGGAGATCCTGCTAAGCGAAAAGGGAGAGGCCGCCGGTGGCTTCATCGTACGCACGGCGGCTTCCGGGGCCAGCGAGGAAGAGCTGCGGAGCGATCTGCGGTTTCTGCTCAACCTTTGGGCCGACATCAAGCAGCGGTCCGAGGGCTCGAAGTCCCCGGCGCTGATCTACCACGATCTGAATCTTGTGGAACGGGTCCTGCGCGACCAGGTGTCGGAGAACTTTTCCGCCATCTGGTGCGACACCGAAGCCGAGTACGAACGGGTCCTGCGGTTTCTGCAACGCTTCGAGCCCAGCCTGATGCGGCGGGTGAAGTTGTACACCAAAGACACGCCCCTGTTTGAGCAGTTTGGGATCACCGAGGAGATCAACAAGGCGCTGCGTAGCAAGGTCTGGCTCAAGTCGGGCGGATCGATCGTGATCAATCAAACCGAAGCCCTTGTGGCGATCGACATCAACACGGGCAAGTATGTCGGCAAGACAGCGCGGCTTGAAGACACGATCGTAAAGACCAATCTGGATGCGATCCCGGAGATTGTGCGGCAGATTCGGTTGCGCGATCTGGGCGGCATCATCGTCATCGACTTCATCGACATGGACGACCGCAAGAACCGGCAACGTGTGCTCCTGGCGCTGGAAGAAGAGCTCAAGAAGGACCGCGCGCCATCCAAGGTTTTGCAATTCAACGACTTTGGCCTTGTCGCCATTACGCGCAAGCGCGTCAAGCAGAGTTTGGAGCGGACGCTTTCCACCACCTGCGGCATCTGCGCGGGTACCGGAATGGTGAAGTCGCCAGTCACCGTGTGCAACGAGATCTACAGCGAGCTGCGCAAGATGCACAAGCAGTTGGACAAGGGTGACGTGATGCTGCGTGTGAATCCTGAGGTGGTCAAACAGCTGAAGGCGAACAATGCGAAGTGGTTGGGGGAGATGGAAGAGGTTGCCGGAAAGACCATCCTGGTGAAGTCGGATCCGAGCCTGCATCCGGAGCAGTTCGACATCCACTAAGGGAGCATTCAGCAAATCAGCAAATCAGCAAGTCAGCAACAGTGGCGAGCCAACACGGTCGCCGCTTTTTCTTTTCCCCGGCTCTGCGGTGCGCGACGTAAGACGGAGCACGAGCGGCATGCAACGACCTTGGTAACGCCCATGGGGTTTGGGCGACCGCTGCTTTGTGGCCTATGGGCGACATCTCCTTTGCGCAGGCCACGAACTCCACCCACATAGCATCCAGATTAGGTGGCAAGGCATGTGAGATGAGATAGAGCCCCGCTTCGCACGGTGTTCACTCGGCCTCGACGTTGCTTCGCGGTCGGCTCTAGTTCTTGGCACTGCTGTACGACGTACTTGCTGCCTCCGGTATGAATCTTGTGAACCACCCGGAGATGCTCATGAACCTTCGCCGCTTCCTGCCCCGCATGGCCCTTGCCGCGCTGGGGCTTACGACCCTTGCCTCAGCCCACGCGGATACGTTTTCGACGAACGGCACGTTTGCTGCGGACAACAGCTCGTTCGTCTACAAGTTCGCCACCAGTTCCACTGAAAACTTCACCATCAGTACGTCGTCCTATGCGGCGGGCGGCTTTGATCCGGTGCTCACGTTGTTCTCCATGACCACAGGCAAGCCGGTCGACAACAGCGGCACGGGCGTCAGCAATGCCATGCTCACCGATACGCTGGGTGCGGACATGTACGCGCTCTATCTGACCGAGTTCCCCAATGTGGCCAACGGCAACCTGAGCGACGGCTTTCTCTTTGCCGGAAATCCGACCATTACAGGGGATAGCTGTGGCGTGGCGGGCGGCATGTTCTACGACACCGTGACCTGCACACAGCGTTCCGCCAACTACGCGCTAAGTGTCACCTCGGCAGCGACCCCGGTGGCCGCCACGCCCGAGCCGTCAAGCTGGTTGCTGGTTCTGCCGGGTATGGCCGCCATCGCGTACTCTTCGCGTCGTCGCCGGATCGCGTAGGCCAATCCCAAACCCCTCCCTGCGCGGAGGGCCTGCTGTTGTTGAAGGAGTTCTCATGTCTGAAAGCATTCTGCAAGAAGTAGTGAAGGCATCGCCGAACCGGCGCAAGTTTCTGAAGGTACTCGGCGCGGCTTCGGCGGCGGTGGGGGCCATGACCGTAGGCGCAACGCCGGCTGAGGCGCAAAGCTCCACCGAGATGGATGTACTGAACTTCGCGCTCAACCTCGAGTACCTGGAGGCGGAGTTCTACACCTATGGGCAGTACGGGTACGGCATCGAGCGCCTCGGGATCAAGACCTCGGGCATCGGCAGCGGCTCCAACCCGCAGACTGGCGGCACCACCACCGGAGGCGCCAAGGTCAACTTTGCCAACTCGCTGGTGTTCACGCAGGCCATCACCGACGAGATCGGTGTTGACGAGCGCGCGCATGTCACCCTGCTGCAGTCATTTCTCGGTTCGGCAGCCATTGCCAAGCCCAACATCAACCTCAACGCCTTAGGCTTCGGTTTCGGTTCGGAGAACGACTACCTCAAGTTGGCGCGCATCTTCGAGGACATCGGCGTTTCGGCGTACGGCGGAGCAGCCCATCTGCTGACCACCCCAATCGTCATCCAGACCGCCGCGCGCATCCTCGCGACGGAGTCCCAGCATGTGGGCACGCTGCACACGCAGATTGCCCGCCTGAACGTGCCCTCGCCCATGCTCGACGGCGCTGACCTTGTCCCGCCGCCCACTGGCCCGATGACGCAGTTCCTTTCCATCAATCCGTCCAACGGTCTGCCGGCGCTGCGCACGGTGACCCAGGTGCTCGCTCTGGCCTACGGCGGTGCGGGCCTCACGCAAGGGGGCTTCTTCCCAACGGGCATCAACGGCTCGTTCCACGGCACAGCCAGCACGGCGCCGGCAACCGCCGCCAACCTCGGCACGCGTCCGGCCGGCTTCGCCTAGACAGCGGGTTGTCGATTCACCACGAGCGCTGGCCGTCAAAGGCCAGCGCTCTGCTTTGTTGGCGGCACGCAGCGGTTGGTCGTACTGCTCCGTTATACGCGCACGAATGCAATCACAACCTCGCTTCCCTGCGAGTGCATAGTCAGGTCTCTTCGGTTCCGCAGCAACCTAGTTCGCCGAACGACCTCCTTAGTGCAGTGGAGCTAGCTGCTCACGCTTGAGCACCGCGCTGCCCTTACGCAAGTAGATGGTGTAAGAGGGCGGACGCTCCTCCGTAAGCCCGAAGGCTCGTTGCATGACGGGAACATAGTTGGACCGCAAGTATTGTGCATACGCGGGCCACATATCCAGCTTCTCCGCTTTCGGCGATTTATAAGCGAAGTACCACTCATTGCCGAGGACAACGACGTCGGCGGGGTGTTGCTGCTCCCGTTCCCAAAACCACCTGCGGTAGTAGTCGACCGCAGGACCACTCCGGGGCGAAAACAGCAGCAGATCCCCTGTAGTGCCTGTGTTCTGAACGAGGCGCAGATGGTATAACGCGGTTAAGCAGCCGTTCACCAAGTCCAGGCACTGCACCTGATGCTGCAAGGTGGAGCCGCCGAGGCTGACAAGGTCATTCTGTATCGCGGCTGCGATCAACTGCGGTTGAAGGAAGTCCCGAGGGTAGTTCCGTATGCGCTTTCCATAGTACGGAGCGGCTACCGTGAAGAGTAGTCCGAGACCTAGGATTTCCAGCGAGCGTGGCAGTTTTCTCGCAAAGAGTTGGGATGCGCTCAGCTCCCATCCTACCCAGAGCAGTAGGAAGGCTGTGTACACGTACCTGTGATACAAGTAGCCCTTTGCCTGCAACCAGTAAGTGATCAAGCCTGCTCCCGTGGAAAGCAGCAGCGCGGTCCTCTCCCAAGACCAATGCTCTCGACGGACCAAAGCGGCTAGGAACGCAACACTGGCCAGGAGCAGCAAGGGCACTGGCGTTAGGTGCCTTAGTAGATAACGGCGACCAAAGTTTCTCTCTTTGATGTAGGAGGGTAGGACTTCTCGCGAGGTGAAGATCAAGCCGGCAAACGCATGTTGCTGAATGAGGAAACGCGCCATGATTGCCAGGATCGCCAGATGTCCCATAAGCGCCCATAGAACATAGCGTGACGCACGGTGTCCTTGTTGCCTTGCGGTGAAAAAAGCAAGCATGGTGAGCGGAAAGCTGACGAGGGCTGCACCCGGCTTCATGCTTGCAGCAAGACCACAAAGCAAGCCGAATGGAAACAGGAACATTGGCCTGCTGAGGCGCAGCGCCAAGAAGAAGAAAGCAGTTCCCGCCACCAGAAGAACTGTCATCACTTCATCGCGTTCTACCGCCATGGCAGGACCTTCGGCCCCGTGCATAAGAGTAAAGAACAGTGCGCAATACAGCCCTGCCATCCACCGCTTCCCGCCGATGATGGCCCCGCTCCCGGCGAGCACGCCCATAAGGCAGTACTCGTAAATACGCCACGGAAGATCGCCCCAGCCGAACAGGTGCATGGCCCAGCCTTCGGCAAGGTAGCACCCAGGCAGGTTCATATCTGTGATATCGGAGTAGGGATGAAATCCCTTCGTGAGGAGGAAGTAAATGTAGTGCATAACGCCACCGTCCCAAAGGACGGGCCAGCGAAGGCTGGCGCGCACGTAGTAACCGAAAAGCGCAAGCGCGAACAGGCAGCACAGAATGCGAATGGCCGTGAGACCGCGCTCAGAGAGCGGGCCCCAAGCTGTATCCGGTTTCGCGAAGAAAAGCGGATTGCGGCTCGCCGTTGGCGAAGTCGGAGGGAACCGAGGGAAGGACATCAGGCTCTCAACGCTGTTCTGATCGCTTGTGGCGCTTCGCTAGCCAACGTGCTTCGTCTCCAGTTTTGACAGTTCGGAGGCTAGCACCGAAGCTGAGTTGTCGTGAAGCCGTTCGTAGCAGAGGTACACGAGACCTCCTATGGCGAGCACACCCGAGTAGAATTGACTCCGAATGATCGTGAAGCCCTTGTAGTAAAGGTGCACCGCTCCAAGGCTCAACGGGTAGTAATTGAGAAGAAGAATCGCAATCATTAAGGCGATCCAAACAAAAGATCGGCGCTGTCGAGTTCTATCCAGAAAGAGCATCATCGGTATGAGCAACAGGATGAAGTAGTGCGTCCAGGCGATTGGAGCACACATCGTGGCACCAAGGAGCGCGATGTTGGCGCCGTAAGGTGGCGTGCTTTTGGCTTTCTCAGGATCGCTGTCTTGGATGTGCCGATCAAGCCAGCCTCCGGCCAGGGCTGCCGCGACCGTCAAGAGGTGGGACGTAAACTTCAACGCAGCGGGGAGCGGGTAGATGCCCATACGCAGCATGCCGGCTCTTGGGCGACCTAACGTTGCCCACCACACCGCGAAGGACTGATTGTTGAAGGATCGCAGAAGCACGTTGGAGTCGAAGGCGAGTGACTTGAAATAAGCATGCATAAGCCCTGAGCCGAGCAGCATAAACGTGAGAGCGAGGAGTACAACAGAAGTCACCACGAAGGTGATGGCGGCCTTGTAACGACGTGTCAGGATCCAATAGATCAGAAGGACGCCAGGAGTGATTTTCACAGCGGCTGCAATTGCCAAGAGAAGACCGGCCAGAAACGGTTTGCGGTGCTCGGCGAGAATGAGGGCCAGCACAGTCATAAACATGTAAAGGATATGTGTCTGTGCGAGGAAAATTGCGTACTTAAACGGCTCCGATCGGTACATCAGAAGATAGACCAGCGCTATCCACCCTGGATGAAAGAGGGAGGGCGCCCAATACCGGGCCACAAGCCACAGGAGCCCCGAGGTGCATATCATAAAGATCACGATGAATCC
>CAXUIF010000025.1:20093-23217 GCA_964250995.1 uncultured Acidobacteriaceae bacterium | reverse complement strand
CGGCATGTGTTGCCGCGGCTGAACCATGGTCCGCTGAGCCGCGGGTAAGCGGCGCAGGAGCTAAGCCCCGATGCCAGAATCGAAGCCGCCGCTTGTTGTCGGGATTGGTGGCACCACCGTCGCCGGCTCGTCCACCGAACGCGCGTTGGCCATGGCGCTGAACGCGGCGGAGCGGGCAGGCCTCCGGACGCGCCTGTTCGGCGGAGACGACCTGGTCAAACTGCCCCACTACACGCCCCGGGCGGAGGCACGGAGCGGCGAAGAAGACACGTTCGTGACAGCGATCCGCGCAGCTTCAGGCCTGATCATCGCCAGCCCCGGATACCACGGCAGCGTCTCCGGGCTTGTCAAGAACGCCATTGACCTCATTGAAGAGACCGCGCGCGATCCCCGCCCTTATCTCGACGACCTGCCGGTTGGTTTAATCGCGACGGCCTATGGTTGGCAAGCCGCAGCGAGCACGGTTGCGGCCTTGCGCTCCATCGTGCACGCCTTGCGTGGCTGGCCCACGCCCTATGCCGCCACGGTCAACAGCGCGGCCTGCAAATTTGACGCGGAGGGTGGCTGCACCGAGCCTGCGGTCCGCGAGCAACTTGTGCGCGTCGGCGAGCAGGTCGCACGGGCCGTCAAGCAAAGGGCACGGGAATGAGCTCGCTGCAGCTCGTGGCCGTCGAGGACGGCTTCGATCTCGGTTTTGGAGACACGATCGTTCTCCGCCACCGCGGGGCCGCACCGGCGTTCTTCCTCGGTCGTGGCCGGCCCGACATCCAGATGTACCGCGGCAACTTCGAGATGAGCGACCGGCTGGACGAGCGGATCGCGCTTCGCTGCGCGCACGTGAACGGCGCGAAGGTGACGTTGCGCCATGCCGTGGGGGAGCCCGTGTTATTGACGATCTCTCTCGAAAGCGGCTCCCTTGTTCTCCAGTGCACCGACCCGTCGTTGAATCGCTTCTGGGTGCGCCTGCTGGCTGCGCCCGGCGAAATGCTCTGGGGCGGCGGCGAGCAGATGTCCTACTTCAACCTGGCGGGCCGTCGTTTTCCGCTGTGGACCTCCGAGCCCGGCGTGGGGCGCGATAAGTCCACGCTGCTCACCTTCCAGGCTGACCAGGAAGGCAAAGCGGGCGGCGACTACTGGAACACCAACTATCCGCAGCCCACCTTTCTGTCTTCGCGTCATTACGCCCTCCATGTCGACACCACGGCGTATACCTGCTTCGACTTCCGCGATCCTGCGTTTCACGAGATCGAAGCGTGGGCGGTGCCCACGCGATTGGAGTTCTATGCGGCTCCACGCTTTGCCGGCCTTGTGGAGCAGCTTTCCACCCGCTTTGGGCGGCCGCCGCGCCTGCCCGACTGGGCCTTTTCGGGCGCAATCCTCGGCCTTAAGGACGGAACTCGGAGCTTCGACCGGATGGAGGCGATGCTTGCGGCAGGCGCTGCAGTCAGCGCTCTTTGGTGTGAGGATTGGGCTGGGGTCCGCGTCACCACCTTCGGCAAACGCCTCTTCTGGGATTGGCGCGCCAGCGACAGCCGCTATCCAGCCTTGCGGGATACGATCGCCGCGCTGGCGGCACGCGGGATCCGGTTTCTGACCTATGTGAATCCGTACCTCGCAGTCGATGGCGTGCTCTTCGCCGAGGCTCTCGCGTGGGGCCACCTTGCACGCAGGCTCGATCGCGATGAACCCTACCTGGTCGACTTCGGCGAGTTCGACTGTGGCATCGTGGACTTCACGAGCCCAGCGGCCGCGCATTGGTTTGGGGAACGGGTGATTGGGCAGGAGATGCTTGACCTCGGCGTGTCGGGATGGATGGCCGACTTCGGCGAGTACCTGCCCATCGACGTACGGCTTGCCGACGGCACCGACGGCATGCTCGCGCACAATGCCTGGCCGGTGTTGTGGGCCGAGGTGAATGCGCGAGCGGTCGCGGCGCACGGAAAACGCGGCGACGCCGTCTTCTTCATGCGCGCCGGCTTCAGCGGTATCAGCCGCTTCTGCCCACTGCTGTGGGCAGGGGACCAGTCGGTGGACTTTTCGCGCCATGATGGCATCGGGACCGTGGTTTGCGCGGCGCTCTCGTCGGGGCTTGTAGGCAACGCCTATCACCATGGCGATCTGGGCGGCTACACCAGCTTGTTTGGCAACGTCCGCACGCCGGAGCTGCTGATGCGGTGGACCGAGCTTGCCGCGTTTTGCCCGGTGATGCGCAGCCACGAAGGCAATCGGCCGGAGCAGAATCTGCAGCTGGACGGCGATCCTGCCGTGCTCGCGCACTTCGTCCGCTTCAGCCGCATCCACGCGGCGCTCGCACCGTATGTGGCCAGCTTGTGCGATGAGGCCGTGGCCACGGGTCTGCCGCTGCAGCGGCCATTGTTTCTGGATTACGAGGACGACCCGGCTTGTTGGGAGACGCAGACGCAGTACGGCTACGGTCGCGACCTGCTGATCGCCCCGGTGCTCGCGGACGGCGCTCGCACCTGGGAGGCGTATCTGCCTGCTGGCGCCCTTTGGGTTCACCTCTGGTCGACAAACGCCTACCCGGGCGGTCGTCGCGTTCGAGTGGACGCACCGCTGGGAGCGCCGCCTGTGTTCTTCCGCGCCGACAGCCCCTTCGCGGAGTTGTTCGCGGGCATCGCCGCGCAGTACCCTGCCTGTGCGTCCGGATGATCCCGCGTCCTTAGAAGATCACCTTCGCGCCAAACTGAAAGACTCGCGGCCCCAGGTTTGCCGCACTGGTAGCCACTGTGCCGGTGATCTGACCGAAGTTGCCCGCGTTCGCGGTCGCAACCGGGTTGGCCAGGTTCGGGTGATTGAGCACGTTGAACCCTTCTGCGCGGAACTGCCCGTGTATCCGTCGTTCCGTAAACAGATCGCGGAACACGGACGCGTCGACCTCTTCGAAGCCCGGTCCGCGCAGGCTGTTACGCGAGGCGTTGCCAAAGGTGCCGATCGCTGCCGGCACAAACGCGGCGGGGTTGAAGAATTGGGTCACGCGATTTACGCCGGAGGGACGGCGTGGGTTCACGCCCGGGACCACATCGGCGTAGTCGTTGCCGACGCCCGAGAGCGAGCGGTCCGTTCCGCTCAGCACGGTAAACGGCAAGCCCGTATAAAGATTTGC
>CAXUIF010000025.1:12577-19993 GCA_964250995.1 uncultured Acidobacteriaceae bacterium | reverse complement strand
CCTGCAATATGCAGCGCGTGATTGCCCACATACGCGAGCGACATCGACACGCTGCCGGGCAGCTGTTGTTCCAGCGTAAGGTTGTAATCCTGCGTGTAGCTCACCTTCGAGTTCGGGTTCAGCACACCGCCGGCGAAAGGCAAAAGAAACCGGTAGGTTCCGAACTGTGACGGATCCAGATGAGCGCGTGGGAAAGGATCTCCACCGGGATATCCGGCATAGGGGTTGTCCCAGGTACCCGCCGGGTTGTTGATCTGCAGGATCAGGTTCACCGGCTGAGCCTGGTCGGTGCGCTGGTACAGAAGAGCCTCAGGAAAGCCATAGAAGAGGCCGTACGCCCCGCGCACAACGGTTTTGCCCTGGCCCGCCACGTTGTAAGCGAAACCGAGGCGTGGCGCGACATCCTTGTAGTTCTTCCGGAAGATCGAGGCCTGAACGCCGGGGTCCCCGTTGAACACGAGGCCTGCAGGTGCGAAGGGGGCCACCGCCGACTGCACCCCCGGCGCAAAGCCGACCAGCGTGTTGTTCAAATCCACTGGCGGCAGCCAGGGATCCCAGCGTAGACCGGCGTTCACGGTCAGGTCGCGCGAGACCTTCCAGTCATCCTGCGCATAGACGCCGACGCGATGCTCGCGCAGGTAGAACTTGCGTCCATTGTCCTGGAAAAACGTGGAATCCAGACCCAGGTAGAAGTCCGCCGCTGCATTGCCGCTGCGCTGGCCGTTGAACGTGTTGTCGCCCGGCGTGTAGGAGAAGTCGGTAGCGTCAATACGGCTGCGCTCATAGGTGGCGCCCAGGGCCACGGTGTGGTGTCCCGCCACCTTGACGGCCTGGGCCTTGAACTCAAACGAGGTGGGGTCCTGCGTGAGCGCGCCGCCGGAGAAGATGTTCACGAAGCCTTGAATGTTGGCGCGAACTCCCGTGAATACCGGAACATTCGTGGTGCCCAGGGGCACGTTGGCGCCCAGCGTCTGCAGGTTTTGCAGGCCCGGCGACACCGGAACCTGCGTGCGTGCGAACCGCGCCGCTGTGGCGTACACGGTAGCCGTCAGCGTGTTGCTGAAGACCTGCGTATCGCTCAGCGTAAGGCTTTGGTCCCGAAAGTTGTTCCCCGCATAGAAGCCCACCGGCGCCGCAAACGCCCGCTGAAAGTTATCCTCCACGTAAAAATAGCGCCCATCCAGGTGATTGCTGCCGCTGACCGCATGGTCGATCTTCACAAGGTACTGGGTCGTATCGACATTGGCGTTGGGGTTGAAGGTGAGCGCCCCGTTGCCTGCGTTGTAGCCCGGATTCGTATACAGCGGACGGATAAAGGCGTTCGCTACCGCATCGGAAAGCGGGTTGATCGGCCTCGTGATCTGATTGTTCGCGTAAGCCACGCCCGTCGTTGGATCGTGAACGGCGATCTTGCCGAAGTTGCCGGCCAGTTCCGCCGCGGTGGGGAGAAAGATCGTCACGCTGTTGGGTGAAGACCTTCGCTGCAGGTCTTCGGCAGAAAAGAAGAAGAAGGTCTTATCCCTGTGGATGGGGCCGCCGACCGTGCCGCCGAACTGATTCTGTTTGAAAGGGGGCACCGCCTGGGGCGACCGGTTGAAGTAGTTGCGCGAGTTCAGCACCGTGTTGCGAAGGAACTCAAACGCCGTTCCGTGCAGATGGTTGGTCCCGGAACGCGAGGAAAGCTGCACGAGCGCGCCCGCGCCGGAGTACGCCGCGGAAAAGTTCGCTGCCTGGATCGTGAACTCTTGCAAGGCATCCGGATTGGGCAGGATGGGCACTGAATCGAAGAACCGGTTGATATACAGCGCGCCATCCAGCTGGTAGTTGTTCTGGGTGGCGCGCAACCCGTTCACTGTCAGGCCCACGTTGTCCTGCTGCCCGCTTTCCGTGCCGGTGGTCGTCAGGGCCGCCCCCGGCGTCAGCTGCGTCAGCTGCAACGGATTCCGGCTGTTGAGCGGCAGATCCTGGATCTGCGCCTGATCCCCCGAGGTGGCGACTTCGGACGTGGTGGTCTGCATCTCCTGCGTGTCCGCCGTCACGCTCACGGACTCAGTTTGCGAGCCCACGCCAAGCCCAATCTCCAGCCCAACGGTCTGGCCAGTCAACAGCTCCGTTCCGGCGATCTTCTCCGTCTGGAACCCCGGCTTGCTGATGCTCACGGTGTACGATCCGATCGGCAGGTCAGGAAAGACGAACAGACCGCTGGCATTGCTCTGCTCCGTGCGCGTAAACCCCGTCGCCGCGCTCGAGACCGTAACCGTTGCGTCCGGCAGGGAAGCTCCTGTCTTGTCCGCAACGGTGCCGCGAATGCTGCCCGTCGATTGCGCACAAAGCACGCCCGTCACCCCCGACAAGATGAGGGGAAGCAGGGACAAGAACAGCTTGTGAAGAAGCTTGACCATGGAGTTCCTTTTCTGATGGGGCCGGTGTGTGATCAGGGCAAAGCTGTGTGATGAGGCAGAGTCGGCCACGATCCGAGCATTTTGCCGCTGGCTGCAGGCCATCGCCCAGCTCTCCTGAACCCATGCAGGCGGTCGTACGCAGGCAGCCGAGGGGTGGCCATTTCCGCCCTCCTGAAGCCCAGGTTGCTCAGTTCGGCGCGAAGTATAGCAGTCCAGTGACACCGTTGTCACAAGAGCAAAGCGACTTGTCTCAAAGGGTGTTTCCGAGGTGATACCGTTGTCTCATCGTGAGCGACCCGCATGTCTAGGACGTGTCTCTTGTGCGCCTTCCTCCTCCTGCTCCTGAGCGGCCCGTTCCGCTTGCAGGGGCAGCAAATCTCACCTGCTCGACCCACAGCGCCCGTACCTCTCGTGCCGGCGCCACCCTCGAGCCCGGCGGTGCAGGCAGATGGAACCGTGACCTTCGATCTGCTCATGCCGCACGCGGAGGTCGTGGAGTTGCAGGTGGAGGGCTTCCCTCAGTCTTTCGCGATGAAGCGTAACGCTGCCACTGGGCACTGGAGCTACACCTTGGGGCTGCTGTCGCCCGAGTTCTACAGCTACTCGTTCCTGGTGGACGGGACCAACGTCATCGATCCGCACAACGTGGTCACCAAGCCAAGCGCGTTTCGCGTGCAAAGCGTCTTCCTGGTACCGGGTCACCAGCTTTGGGAGCGCCGCAACGTGCCGCACGGCGTGGTCCACCAGCATGAGTACACGTCCGCCATCCTGAAAACCCCGAGCAGCTACCGCGTGTACACCCCACCGGGCTTCGATCCGGCTGCCGCCACCAGGTATCCCGTTCTGTACCTACTACACGGCTACAGCGATGGCGATTGGGCCTGGACCGATATGGGCAAGGCCAACGACATCCTGGACAACCTGATCGCGGAGGGCAAGGCACGGCCCATGATCGTGGTCATGCCTCTGGGCTATGGTGACCTGGACATCATTCATCGTGGGTGGATCGCCTGGCAGGACCCCGCGCTGGTACGCCGCAACTTCGGGCAATTCGCCGACGTACTGTACGGCGAGGTGATGCCCCTGGTGACGGCGGAGTATCCGCTCTCCGCACAGCGGGAGGAGCATGCGATCGCTGGCCTCTCGATGGGCGGCGCGGAGACGCTCCTGCTTGGCCTCAACCACCCCGACGACTTCGCCTGGATCGGTGCTTTCAGCGCGGGCGGGCTTGGCGCGAGGGGCTTCGCGGCTTTGTTTCCGGCCCTGACGCCGGAGAGCGCGCCCGCCATGGCAGCAGGGAATCGTCTGCTCTGGATCTCCTGCGGCACGGAAGACGGTCTGCTGGAGCCGAACCGGCAGCTCACGGCGTGGCTTCGCGCTCAGGGGCTACGCCCCTTGTCGGTCGAAACACCGGGCATGCATGCCTGGATGGTGTGGAGGGACAATCTCGCTCACTTTGTTCCACTTCTGTTTCAGCCAAAGAGTTGACCGGACACCGCCCGGATGGTCGCGGAAGGGAGTGAGGCCACGATGAAGCGTGAGGACGCATTCCGTTCCCTCCGGGAACCCTTCGACGTCCTGGTCATCGGCGGCGGCGCGACCGGACTCGGGATCGCCGTCGATGCGGTCACCCGCGGCTTCCGAACCGCCCTGGTGGAAGCGGGGGATTTCGCGCAAGCTACGTCCAGCCGGTCTACCAAACTCGTGCATGGCGGGGTCCGCTATCTCGCCAGCGGACAGATCCATCTGGTCTATGAAGCCTTGCGTGAACGCGCCGTCATGTTGCGGAACGCGCCGCATCTGGTAAAGTCGCAGGCTTTTCTTCTGCCTGCCTACACGCGCGGCGCGCTGCCGTTCTACGGCGCCGGCCTGTTGGCGTACGACCTGCTGTCAGGCAAAGCGACCATGGGCAAAACGCGCCTGCTTGGGCGAGCGGCCACGTTGCAGCAGGTCCCTAATCTTCAGGCAGATCACCTGAGCGGCAGTGTGCTGTACCACGATGGGCAGTTCAATGACGCGCGCCTGGCGCTGGCCCTGGCGCGAACGGCAGCGGACCGTGGCGCCACGGTACTGAACTATGCGCGCTGCGAGCGGCTGCTCCACGCGGGCGGCAAGGTGACGGGCGCGGTCGTGGGCGACACCGAGTCTGGCGAGGAGCACACCGTCACCGCGAAAGCCGTCTTCAACGCGACCGGCATCTTCACCGATGCCTTGCGGCAACTCGACCAGCCGGCAACGCCTCCTTTGCTCACCGTGAGTCGCGGAACGCACATCGTGGTCGCAGCCAGTGTGCTGGGCGGAGCCGCCGGCATCATGGTCCCCAAAACGCGGGACGGCCGTGTCATCTTCGCCATCCCGTGGGGGGGCAGAGTCGTCATCGGCACCACCGATCTGCCCGCGCCCGCGCCCTCCATGGAGCCGGGCCACGCGCCCGGAGAGATCGAGTTCCTCCTCGAAACCATCAACCCGTATCTGGCCAGGACCATCGCCCCCGAGGACGTCCTGTCGATCTTTTCAGGGCTGCGCCCGCTCGTCATTGGAGACGAGGCGACCACCGCACGCCTTTCTCGCGAGCACCACATCGATGTCTCCGCCACAGGGCTGATCACCGTTGCGGGAGGCAAATGGACGACCTACCGCCGCATGGCTGAGGACGCGCTCAACCTGGCCGGCAACACAACCCTGCTCGAGAAGCGTCCCTGTGCCACGCTCAAGCTTCCGCTGCACGGTCACCAGACGTCCCCGGGGACCGCAGAGCCGTACCTGTCCGAGTACGGCTCCGATCTCCCCGCTCTGCAGGACCTTGTGGCCAGCGAACCCGCGCTTGCCGAGCGCATTGACGCGGAACTGCCCTACACCTTCGCCCAGGTGCTCTACGGCGTTCGCTGTGAGATGGCGCGCACCCTGGACGACGTGTTGTCGCGCCGGACGCGATCGCTGCTCCTCCACGAGCGCGCCGCGGTCCGGTCGGCCCCGCGTGTGGCTGCGCTGATCGGCAGGGAACTGCAGTGGAACGAGGCTCGGACCAGATCGCAGGTGGACCAATTCACCATGCTCGCCGAAGCTAACTATTCGCTTGGAAAAATGAGTTGAGGCCGAGCCACATGCGTCCGGCATCTGCCTGGACAACGCCTTGCAGAAAAGCTTCTATGGTGGGCACAGCAGGATTCGAACCTACGACTTCCACCGTGTGAAGGTGGCACTCTACCGCTGAGTTATGCGCCCGTCAGAGCTGGGCCTTGCGGGCTTGCCCGCTGACCTTTAAGGAGTTTACCACCGCGCTGCCTGAGTGAGCGTCCGAGGCGTCTGGTGTGGGTTTGAGCCCAAGTGGGGCCAAACGGGCTACAATATCTGTTTGATGGATGGCGATCCGACCGCGACCGGGCCTTTGGCCCGGCGCTCCCAGCAGGAAATGCGTGAGGACGCGCAACCTCCCGGCCAAACACGGGTTGAGGAGGATATGGGCAGCGTAGCGCTCCATCCCGGGCTGTTCGGCGGCGACGTCGCCGCCGGCTTGGTGCCCGATCGTCCTGCACCGCCAGCGGATCTGAGCCCGGACGGGGCTCGCCGCCGTGCTGAGGCGATGGCCAGAGGGGATGCTGGTAGCCTTTCCGACGCAGAGGTGATGCTGGAGCTCAAGGCCGGCAACATGGCCGCGTTCGACATCCTGCTTGCGAAGTACCGCAAGCCCATCATTCACTTTATGTTCCGCATGGTGCACAACCAGGCCGTTGCGGAAGAGCTCGCGCAGGAGGTGTTTCTGCGGGTGTATCGATCCCGCGAGACCTACCGCGCGGAAGCCCGGTTCAGCACGTGGCTCTACCGCATTGCCACCAATCTCGGGGTCAACCATGCGCGCGACACGCGGCGTGAGCGGACCTCGCCCACCGTCCACCTGGACGAGCCTGACGCCGAAACGGGCACCACGCCGGACCTGGCCGACAGCACACCGTCCGTTGAAGCCGAAATTGTGCAACGGGAGCGAATGAACGCCATCCGGCAGCACGTCATGGCCCTGCCGGAGCGGCAGCGCACGGCCGTGCTGATGCATAAGTACGAAGGGCTCGACTACAAGAGCATCGGCGAGGTGCTGAAGCTGTCTGAGTCTGCCACCAAATCCCTTCTGTTCCGCGCATACCAGACCCTGCGGGAGAAGTTGAAGGAGTTCGTTTAGCCCTTGAATCCGCCCACACGACCAAGCAGAGCCACCACGAGGGGGCCAGTATGACCAAGATGAACTGCAAGACCTGCAACACCTATCTTCCCGACCTTCTGCTCGATCCGCAGGCTGTTCCCGCGGAGGTATCGACGCATGTGACCCAGTGTGCCGTTTGCGGCAGTGAACTGAAGGAGCTACGCGCCACCCTGTCCGCCATGGATGCGTGGACCGCGCCGGAGCCTTCGGCCTACTTCGACGCCCGCCTCCATGCGCGCTTGCGAGCCGCACAGGCCGCTCCTCCGGAGAGCTTGTGGGAGCGCTTGACCAGCTTTCTGCAGTTCAGCACAGGGCGCGAACTGCGGCCTGCCCTGGCCGGTGCATTGGGTCTGGCCATGCTTCTCGGCGGTGGCACGGCAGCCACGGTGCTCTTGCACCATGGCACAGGGACGGCCGCCTCGCCCACTGTCAATGATCTCCGCATCTTCGACAACAACGCGCAGGCTGTGCAGCAGATGGACCTGCTCGATGAGCCCGGTTCCGCGCCGGAGGGGGCGCCCCAAAGCTGACCCGGCGGTCCCGTGCTTGTGGGCCTTTCTCGATTTTGGTTTACGGTAAGTCTGACATGCGGTGTACTCACAAAGGGAGGCGACTCACGGTCGGTCGTTCGCGAATGATGTTGCCTAAACTGCAAAACCGTTGCTTCGTTCGCCTCGCCCTCTGCTCTGCGGCGCTGTCGTTTGCGCTTTGCCTGGCGGCGGAGGCGGAAAGCAGCCTCCCCCGCTTGACGGGTCTCCAGCAAGCGCCCGCCCCGATCGAGCGTCGGCCTCCCTCGCCCCGCCCGGGCACGCTGCAGTC
>CAXUIF010000025.1:6658-12567 GCA_964250995.1 uncultured Acidobacteriaceae bacterium | reverse complement strand
CCGGCATGGTCCGCGAGCCGAACGCGCCCGAACGCGTCGGAACGCGCGGGGAGCATCTGGCCGAGTGGATGACGCAGCACAAGAACCTTTCGCCCCAGCAGCAACAGAAAGCGCTGGAGCATGAGCCCAACTTCCGCGAGCTTCCGGTACCCACGCAACAGCGCATGCGCGAGCGACTCGCCCAGCTCGACGCGATGCGGCCACAGCAACGGGAACGCGTGCTCGCCCGCATCGAATCGATCGAGCGGTTGAATCCCGACCAGCGTGCCGAGGTTCGCGGGGCACTCTCCCAACTGGGCAGCCTGCCCACCGGGGATCGCCATGTCGTGGCCCACACCTTTCGAGAGTTGCGGGACCTTCCTCCGGAACAGCGGGTCTCCGCCTACGCCTCGGGCCGGTATGGCCCGCCGCTCAGCGATGCCGATCGATCCGTTCTCTTCAATCTGCTCCGGGTGGAACCCATGCTGCCCCCACCTACCGCAGGTGCAGGGCAGCGGTAGACCTTTCCTGCGCCGCACGCGCTAAACCCTTGCGCCAGTCCTGCAGCAGCTAGCGCTTGAACACGTTCCTGGCAAGAAACAGAACGTTGGCCGGGCGCTCGGCCAGGCGGCGCATGAAGTAGGGGTACCACTCCGTTCCGAAGGGCACGTAAACGCGCACGCCGAACCCCTCCGCCACCAGTTTGCGTTGCAGATCCCGCCGAACCCCGTACAGCAGCTGGAACTCAAATGCCCTGGGGTCCACAGCTCGCTCCCGAACGAAAGCGCGCAGCTGATCGATGATGGCCTCATCATGCGTGGCGATGCCGCAAAACACGCCGCTGGTCACCATGCGTTTCATCAAGGTCACGTAGTTTGCGTCCACGTCCGCCTTGTTCGGAAAGGCCAGAGTCGGCGATTCCCGGTAGGCGCCTTTGCACAGCCGGATGCGGATCCCCTGGCCGAGCAGCCGTTCGGCGTCCTCGCCTGTGCGGTACAGGTACGCTTGCAGCACTGTGCCGACGCGGCTGGGGAAGTGCCGATGCAGGCGCTCTGTCATGGCGAGCGTCGCCTCGGTATAGTCCGAACTCTCCATGTCGATCCGGACAAAGCTCTCGATACTGGCAGCGTGCGCTACCAGATCCCCGACGATGCGTTCGGCCAGCTCGGGCCCGGCACCGTGGCCGCCGATGTCCATGCCCATGGCCGTCAGCTTCACACTGATGTTGGCCCGGAGCCTGCGGGCGGCGATCCCATCCAGCAACCGGTGGTAGACCGCGGCGCCTTCTTCTGCCTGCGAAACCTGGAGCACGCTTTCGCCCAACGAGTCGAGCGAGGCCTCGATGCCCTCCGCATTCAACTGCTCCACCGCGCTAATCGCTTCCTCCACTGTCATGCCCGCGACGAAACGGCTTGACATGCGCTGACCCAGCGAGTTCCGTTCGGAAAAGGCGCGCAGATGACGATTGGCGGAAAGCGAGATGAAGACCGAGCGCAGCATAGAGCAGGGCCATTGTCGCATGCGAGCTTCCGCCCCGTGAAAACGGCGACGCCCGATCCCGCTAGCCGAGCAGCAGCGTGAGCAACGCCATGCGCGCATACAGACCGTTGCGCGCCTGACGGAAGTACGCAGCGCGTGGATCCAGATCCACCTCCGGCGCGATCTCGTTCAGCCGCGGCAGCGCGTGCATGATCACGGCCCCCGGCTTCAACCGCTCCGCCGTGCGCAGGGTCAGCACATAGGCATCTTTCAAGGCCTCATACTCAACAGCGGAAGCGAACCGCTCGCCCTGTACCCGCGTGACGTATACCACATCGGCATCCGGGACCACCTGCTCCATCGAATCCGTCTCATGCACCGCAACGCTTTGAGTCCTGAGCCGCTCCGTGAGCGAGGAGGGCAGCCGCAGGGAGGGCGGCGACACCAGATCCACATGCAGGCCAGGGAAGTGCGCCAGCAACGGGAGCAAGGAATGAATGGTGCGTCCGTACAGCAGATCGCCGACCAGCACCACGCGCAGATGGTCCAGTCGGCCAAGCTCGCGCTTGATGGTGTACGTATCGGCGATGGCCTGCGTGGGGTGTTCGCCTGCCCCATCGCCCGCGTTGATCACCGGAACCGGCGACGCCGCTGCGGCCGCCGCGGCCGTGCCCTCTTCGAAGTGACGAATCACAATCGCGTCCGCATAGCCGCTCACCACGCGCACCGTGTCGGCAATGGTCTCGCCTTTCACGGCAGAGGAGCTGTCGCGGGCGTTCTCAACCGACAACACACTGCCGCCGAGCTTCTGCATCGCGGCCTCAAACGACAGACGCGTCCGTGTGCTCGGCTCATAGAACAGCGTCGCGAGAATGCGCCCTTGCAGGCGCGGCTCCAGCGTGCGCGTCCGGTCTTGTGCCTGCAATGCGTCTGCTGAAACGAAGAGCTGCTCGAGCACGGCAGGGGAGAGTTGATTGGCACTGATCAAATGCTTGAGGTCCAACATAGAAGCCTTTTTGTTCCGGTTTCGTGCGGCACCGCTCCAGCGTGCCGTCTGTTGCTATAGCGGGGAGATCCCGGGAGAGCTGCGGGAAGCAGCGGCCCGGGCCGCATGCACCTTGCCGCGCAACACCGTCCAGCGCACGCTTCCGGGAAACGTGAAACCTTCAAAGGGCGACCAGCCGCACTTGGTCCACACGCTTTCGCGCGAGACGACGTAGCTCTGCTTTGGATCGATGACCGTAAGCGAGCCGACATAGCCGGGCGCGATGCGCCCATAACCTTCGCCAAAGCCTGGCGGCAGGAACTCGCGCACGAAGTGCCCCGGGTTGGAGGCGCACACACGCGCAATCTGCTGCGGCGTGAAGCCATGCTCCTCGATCAGCCATGTGGTAAATGCGCCGTAGGTGTCGAGCAGCGGTACGCCGCTCGCGCCGGCGGCCTTCTCCTCGAGCGTGTGCGGCGCGTGATCGGTTGCGATGTAGTCGATGGTGCCCGCACGCAGGGCCTCCAGCAGCGCAAGCCGGTCTGCGGGGGAACGAAGCGGCGGGTTCATCTGCAATGCCATGCGGTTCGCCGCCGTCAGCATGGACGTATCGAAGAACAGATGGTGCGGCGTCACCTCGCACGTCACGCGCACACCGCGCGCCTTGGCAGCAAGGATCTGCTGCAGTCCTTCTCCGGTGGAATAGTGGCAAAGCTTGCCGACCAGGTCATAGGTCTCAATCAGGTGCAGTGCAAAGCGCGTCGCGGTGATCTCGGCCTGCGGCGGCCGGCGTTGTTCATGGGTTGGCTCGCCCTGCGCGGCCTCCAGGAGCTCCGGGTCCTCGCAGTGAAAGCTCACATTGCAGCCGCGGTAGCGCGCGATCACAGCCTCCAGTTCAGCCTGCGTGGTGAAAAACAGGTCGCCTACGCTGGGGCCCATGTAGACCTTGTACGGCACGTGGCGCTTTAGCGGTTGCGTGCCGGGACCGATGCCCGCATACAGCGTCACATGCACCTCGCTCGCAGCCGTAAGTTGCTCCTTGCCCGCATAGCGCGCGTCATCCACGGGCGCCACGGAATTGTTCGGCATGTCCACCATCTGGGTGACCCCGCCGTGGATCGCGGCTGCAGCGGCCGTGGCAAAGTCTTCCTTATAGCGCTGCGCGCCGCTTACGTCGTCGCGCGCATGGATGTGAAGGTCGCCGAAGCCGGGAAAGATCAGGCAGCCGCTGCAGTCGGCGTCACTGTGGCCCGTCGCGGCGCCCACGTGGACGATCAGGCCGGTGCGCGTGTCGATCTCCACCGCGCCGTCAGTCAGTCCATCGTGGTTGACCAGCGTGCCTTCAAGCCGCAGCCGCTCACTTTGTTCCATGGACGACCCCCCGCGCGGTGTTGATGGCATCCCGCGTCTCGCGGGCCGCTCTGGCGGGATCTTCCGCATACAAAATGGCGCGCGAGCTGCTGATCAGCAGGCCCTTGCCATCGGGTCGCAAGCCGGCCTGCACCGTGAGCTCCACATCCCCGCCTTGCGCGCCGATCCCGGGCACAAGAAACGTCATCTCCGGCGCAACCTCGCGGAGGCGCCGCATCTCCTCCGGCCATGTCGCACCCACCACCAGCATGCAGTTCCCGCGGCTGTTCCAATCGCGGCTCACCTGCCTGGCCACATGCTCCCACAACGGCCGGCCTTCCATCAGCAGATCCTGCAACTCCCCCGCGCCCGCGTTGGAGGTGCGGCAAAGCACAATCGAGGCCTTGTCGGCGCGCGCCAGAAAGGGCTCCAGGGCCTCCGCGCCCAGGTATGGGTGCAGCGTGATCGCATCCGTGCCAAGTCGGTCGAAGACCGAGCGCACATACCCTCGATTGGTGTTGCCAATATCGGCACGCTTCGCATCGCAGATCGTGAAGTGACTCGGATAGGCCTCACGCAGGTAGCCGGCAACGCTGTGTAACTCGCTCCAGCCGTCTGCGCCCCGGTCCTCAAAGAACGCCGTGTTGAGCTTGAACGCACACGCGAACTTCGCCGTCGCATCGATGATTTCGTGGCAAAAGTCCACAACAGGATGGCTACCCTGAAGGTCTCGCCATGCGAGCTTCGTAAGGTCTGGATCGAGCCCGACGCAGAGCAGGGAATTGCTCGCGTCCATGCGCGCCTCCAGCTTCTGCAACGCTGCCCCAATCGCCGTCACAGCGTGCCCCGCCGCCGCTCTGCCCACCCATGCGGTTCGCGCAGCCAGTCCCGCACCGCCGCCGCACTCGCCTCCTCCAGCAATCCACGTTGCTGCGCCTCTTGCAGTACCGCGCCAAAGTGGGTCAGGGTATGCAGCCGCACCTGCGCCTCTGCAAACGCGGTTTGCGCCTCGGCAAATTCGTAGCTGATGATCGCGAGGCAATCGGTAACGACCGCACCGGCCTCGCGCAGGGCCTGCACGCCGGACAGGCTGCTGCCGCCCGTGGTGACCAGATCTTCCACCAGCAGCACGCGCCTTCCTGCAACGTCGCCGCCCTCGATACGCGCCTTCTTGCCATGCTCCTTGGGCTGCTTGCGAATGAACACCGACGGCCGCTCCGTCGCATAGCCCAGCGCGGCGCTATGCGGGATGCCGGCTGCCTCGATCCCGCCAAGCACGTGGTAGACGAGACCTTCACGTTGGATCAACGCGGCAAACCCCTCGATCACCTTCTTCCACTGCGTCGGCCAAAACGGAAACGTCCGGTTGTCGCAGTAGACCGGCGAGACGATGCCCGATTTGAAGGTGATGGGATCGTCGACGCGAAAACCCACGCCGCCGATCGCCAGCAACGCCTCCGCTACGGCCGATGCGTCATCCAACATGCATCGTCTCCCGCACTGCGACCTTGATCTGTTCGGCCAGTCGTGGATTCCACATGGCGCCCGTGGCCGACATCACCGCATCTGCCCCGACCGCGCGATACGCGACGTAGTCGGCCGCACGGTTCACGCCGCCCACCCCCACCACCGCAAAGCTCAGATTCATCTCCGCGCGCAGGCGCACCAGCCGCTCCGTCATGGACAGGCCCGCCCATCGTATGCCACTGCCGCACACGCCGCTGCGCAGCCGCCCCTCGCCGGGCAAGGCCTGCTCGCCAGCTTCATTGATCACTTCTGCGGGGATCGTGTTGATGGCCGCGATGCCATCCACCACGGGGCCGATCCCGGCCAGCAGCTGCTGCAAGGCGGCATCTTCGGCAAAGTACGCGATCTTGGCAATCAGCTTCACGGGGCCAAGCTCCGCCTTGATGGCTTCCACCACGGCCGTCGCACGGGCCACGTCGAAGCACAGTAGATGGGCCGTCCCCTCGTTGGGGCAGCTTAGATTCACCTCGGTGATGGTCACGCCGGTCTCCCGCACCAGCCTGGCAGCGAGCGCGAAGTCGGCAATGTACGCTTCGGCGCCGCCGCGCTCCGGTTGCGTCCCTTGGAAGCTGCCAATCACGACCTGCCC
>CAXUIF010000025.1:0-6558 GCA_964250995.1 uncultured Acidobacteriaceae bacterium | reverse complement strand
AGCCGCTTTCACAAAGCGCCCGTTCAGCAGCGGTCCAGCAGGAATCCCGAAGGGAAGCGAAACCGGCTGCTCCAGAAACCGCTCGGCCGGCGGCTCGGTCTGGTTGGCCCCCGCAGGTCGCCGCGCTGTCGCGGCAAACATCCCAAACGGACCCTGCTCGTAGTTGGCCTCGTAGCTCAGCTCCGGGTCATAAAAGGGAACACCGCGCCCAGCATTGCGCCCCGCTTGATCGTTGCTGAGCTCGCCCGGTCCAAAGCGCATCGCGAAGTGCCTCGCCCCCACCGTTATTGTACAGAGCACCCCCACGCAACACGCGCGCTCGATGCCGCACGCACAGACGCCGCGCTTACCACTTCTTTACCGCTTCTCTACGGACTTTCTATGTTCCGCCGCTTTCTACTTCAGAGACGAGGTTGCCATGTTCCCCGCAGTACCCCGCTCTCTTCGTGTGTCGCTCGCTTCTCTGATCCTCTGCTCGTGCGCGTCCCTGCTCGCGCAAAATTCGCAAAATAGCAATGGAAGCACCTCTAACGCCACAAAGGTGGACAGCACGCCCGACGGCAACTTCTTTGAGCGTCTCGGGCAGGCCTACAAGAACGACTGGTCGCCCGCGCCGGCGCCGGCTGTTTCTGGCCCCGACGCCGCCGCGCCCGCAGCGCCCACGCGCCGCGGCTATCCGGCCCCGCTGGACTCGCCGCCTTTTCCCGGCTCGGACTTTTCCGTCGGCGGCACGCCCGTGATCGGCGCCCCGGACACGCAGACCTACATCCTCATGCAGGCCATCAACAAGAACAAGTCGCGCACCAAGATCTACGGCTGGTTCAATGGCGGCTTCGACGTCAGCACCTCGAACAAAGGCGACGGCGCCAACTCGCCCGCCGCCTACTACTACAACCCCAACCGCGTCATCCCCGATCAGGAGGTGCTCTACGTCGAGCGCCTGCCGGACACCGTGCAGACCGATCACGTCGACTGGGGCTTCCGCGTGGCGCAGCTGTGGGGACAGGACTACCGCTATACGACCAGCAAAGGCGTCTTCTCGCAGCAGTTGCTCGCGCGCAATCACGAGTACGGCTATGACCCGGTCATGTACTACATCGACCTCTATGTGCCCCACGTCGCGAAGGGCATGAACATCCGCATGGGCCGCTATATCTCCTTGCCCGACATCGAAGCCCAGCTCGCGCCCAACAACTACACCTATTCGCACTCACTGCTCTACACGATCGATCCCTACACGCAAACAGGCATCGTGGCCTCGATCAAACTCTCCGACCATTGGTTCCTTCAGGCCGGCTTCTCCGATGGCAATGACGTCGCCCCCTGGACTCCCGACGCGCAGCCCACGGGCACCTTCTGCGTCGACTACACCTGGCACCAGGGTAAGGACGCCAGCTACACCTGCGCCAACTCCTTCAACAAGGGCAACTACGCCTACAACAACCTCCAAAGCTACTTCGAGACCTGGTATCACGTCTTCAACGCCAAATGGCACACTGACACCGAGACCTGGTACATGTACGAGCGCAACGTGCCCAACATCGGCGGCAACGTCGCCAACCCAGTGCCCACGGAAACGGGTGCGAACGGCGCCTTCTGCTCCGCCGGGGAACAGCGCTGCTTCGCCCCCGAGGTGGCCGTTACCAATTACGTCGAACGCGAGTTCAACGCGCACAACTACCTGTCCATTCGCAATGAGTTCGTAGACGACATCAAGGGCCAGCGCACCGGCTACACCACCAAGTACTCAGAGCACCTGATCAGCTACGGACACTGGATCGGCTCCACCATTCTGTTTCGGCCGGAGATTCGCCTGGAGCACTCCTACAATCTCCCCGCCTACGATCTGGGAACGAAAAAGACGCAGTTCGTCGTCGCCGGGGACATCACCTATCACTTTTAGGGCCCTTGCTCTTGAGCCTAGCGGACCGCGGCGGAACGACTCGCCTTGGCTGCCGCCGGTCCGTATACTTGGATTGTTGCGGACATTTTCGGCTATGCACGTGCACGGACACGCTTGGCAGGCCGGCGTCGCGTCTCCGTGAACGCGGATGCAGCGTTCCTGTCGATCAAGCGTCAAATGGAAGGATAACGAAGCAGCGTGACGATGCGGCACAGACGATCCGCCACCGTGTGGCCAGGCGTGTGGACCTTGGGGTTGGCCTGCCTGCTCACCGGGGGTTGCAAGCCCAAAGAGACTCCGGCGCGCGAGGCCGCCGAGGCCCCGCCCACGACCCCGGCCATTGTGCCGGTGGGCCAACCCTCGCAGGTCAAGGTGCAGAATCCCGCCCAGTTCCCGCTGGTCCCCGTTGCGGCACGGTCTACCTTCGCTACGCTCAACGTCACCGGCCAGGTGCAGCCCGATCCCTCGCGCGAGCTCCCCGTGCTTTCCATCGCCAACGGCCGCGTCACGGCGCTCCATGTCGGCCTCGGCGACTTTGTGCACAAAGGCCAGCTCGTCATGGAGGTCCAATCCCCTGACGTCACCTCCGCCTTTGCCTCGTATCTTAAGGCCGTCTCCGACGAGCAGCTCGCCAACACCACCCTGACGCGCGACAAACTGCTCTACGACAAGGGCGCTATCGCTCAGAGCCAGCTCCAGGTCGCTCAAAATGGCGAGGCCGACGCGCAGGCAGATCTCCGCGCCGCCGAGCAGCAACTGCGCATTCTCGGCGTCAGCAAAGACCACCCCGGCGACACTGTCAAGGTCTACGCCCCCATCTCCGGCGTCATTGTCGCGCAGAACACCACCACCGCCGGGGCCGCAGGCCTCACGGTCACGGGTGCGTCCGGCTCGCTCACCGTGGCCGACCTCACCCATGTCTGGGTGGTCTGCGATGTGTACGAGAACGACCTCGCGCAGGTGCACGTTGGCGAAGGGGCCGACATCACCCTGAACGCCTTTCCGGGACAGGTGCGCAAGGGCACCATCTCCGACGTGGGCGCCATCCTCGACCCCAGCCTGCGCACGGCCAAGGTCCGCATCCAGGTGCCCAACCCCGGCGAGCAGCTACGCATCGGCATGTTCGCGACCGCAACCTTCCACGGTGCCAGGGCGCAAAGCGCGGTGGTCGTTCCGGCGGACGCGATCCTGCACCTCCATGACCAGGACTGGGTCTTTGCGCCCGCCAACGCGCCAGGCACCTTCCGCCGCGTCGCCGTGAAGACAGGGCAGGTGCTGCCCGGCAATGCCGTGGTCATCAACAGCGGCCTGCGCGAAGGTGAGCAGGTCGTTGCGAGCGCGTTGGCGCTTGAAGAAGCGACGGAGCAGTAGAGACCCGGCATGATTCGCAAGCTTGTCGACGCCGCGCTGAACAACCGCTTCATCATCCTGGTGATGGGCGTCCTGCTGTTCCTGTGGGGCGCGATCTCCTTTCACAACCTGCCCGTGGAGGCCTACCCCGACGTCGCCAACAACTACGTCGAGGTGCTGGTGCAGTGGCCCGGCCGCTCCGCCGAAGAGATCGAACAGCAGATCACGGTGCCCCTGGAGATCGCCGTCGCTGGCATCCCCCACACCTCCTCGCTGCGCTCCTTCACGCTGGCCGGCTTGTCCGACCTCAAGCTCACCTTTGACGATGAAAGCGTCAACGACTGGAACCGCGAAAAGGTGCTGGAGCGCCTTTCGCAGATCACGCTGCCCGCGGGCCTGCAGCCGCAGATCGGCACCGACTGGAGCCCGGTCGGGCAGATCTACTGGTACACCCTCCAAAGCACCAACCCCGCCTATGACGCCATGGCGCTGAAGTCCATTCAAGATTGGACTCTGCAGAAGGAGTTTAAAAGCGTCCCGGGCGTGGTCGATGTGGCCAGCTTCGGCGGCCCGACGCGCGAGTACCAGGTCATCCTGGACCCCGAAAAACTGGTCGCCTATGGCCTCAACATCGCCGCGGTCAAGACAGCACTGGCGGCTAATAACACCAACGCCGGCGGCTCCTTCATCGAGCAAGGCGAACAGCAGATCAACGTGCGCGAGGTCGGTCTTTACAAGACCACCGACGACATCGCCCGTGTTCCGCTGAAGGCGCAGAACGGCACTGCGCTCACCGTGGCAGACGTGGCCACCGTCGTTCAGGGCCCCAAGATCCGTCTCGGCCAGGTCGGCAAGGCGATCATGCGCAAGGATGGCAAGCTCGCCGACAATGACGATGTCGTCGAAGGTGTGGCCCTGCTGCAAAAAGGCGCCAACTCCGACGAGGTCCTCGAGCGCATTCACGCCAAGGTTCAGGACCTCAACGCGCACATCCTGCCGCAGGGTGTACGCGTCGTGCCGTTTCTCGACCGCTCCGACCTCCTGCACCTCACCACGCACACCGTGCTGCACAACCTGACCGAGGGCATCATCCTCGTCGTCATCATCCTGTTCATCTTTCTCGGCAATCTGCGCGGCGCGTTCATCGTCGCGCTCACCATCCCATTCGCTTTGCTGTTTGCATCGATCTGTCTGGACCTGCGTCACATCCCCGCGAATCTGCTCTCGCTCGGCGCGCTGGACTTCGGCATGGTCGTGGATGGCGCCGTGGTGATGATCGAAAATATCGTTCGCCACCTCAGCCATAACCGCAACAAAGACCTTACCGCGATCGAGCAAATCCGCGACGCGGCGCACGAGGTCCAGCGCCCCGTCTTCTTCGCCATCGGCATCATCATCACGGCCTATCTGCCCATCTTCACGCTGCAGGCGGTCGAAGGCCGGCTCTTCAAGCCGATGGCCTGGACGGTCGCCTTTGCCCTGCTCGGGGCGCTGATCTTTTCCATGCTGGTCGCCCCCACCCTGGCCAGCTTCCTGTTCCGCAACGGCACCTCGGAGTGGGAAAATCCCGTGCTGCGCTGGGTCACGGAGCGTTATCGCCACCTGGTGGTCTGGCACATTGAGCGGCCGCGTATGACCGCCCTTGGCGCCGTCGGCGCAATCCTGGTAAGCGCCTTTCTGGTCTACTCCGGCGTCATCGGATCGGAGTTCCTGCCGCACCTGGACGAAGGCGCTATTTGGGCTCGCGGCACGCTCGCACCGTCCATCGGACCCACCGCCAGCATCGACGTCATGAACCGCTCGCGCCACATCCTGGCCTCCTTTCCGGAGGTCAAGCAGGTCGTCAGCCAGACGGGCCGCCCCGATGACGGCACCGACGCCACTGGCTTCTTCAACACCGAATACTTCGTCGACCTGAAGCCCAAGAGCGAGTGGCGGCCGGTCTTCCATCAGGACAAGAACGAGCTCATCGCCGCCATGCATCGCGCCCTTGAGGCCGTGCCCGGCGTGGACTGGGGCTTCTCGCAGCCCATCTCCGACAACGTGGAAGAGGCCGTCTCCGGCGTCAAGGGCGAGCTCGCCGTCAAGCTCTACGGCACGGACCTGAAGACGCTGGAGCAGAAAGGCGAAGAGATCCAGGGCGTCATGTCCGGCATCCGCGGCGTAGCCGACCTCGGGCTGTTTCGCGTGATCGGCCAGCCCAATCTCAACTTCGTCGTGGACCGCCCGGCTGCCGCGCGCTTCGGCCTCAACGTCGGCGACGTACAGGACGCGATCGAGACCGCCGTGGGCGGCAACTCGGTGACGCAGGTGCTCGACGGGGAAGCCCGCTACGACGTCACCACACGCTACGCCGGTCCTTACCGCTCCACCCCGCAGGCCATCCAGGACATCCGCCTCGTCTCGCCCTCCGGCGAACGCGTGTCGCTCGCGCAAGTCACCAAGATGGACACCACCGACGGTGCCGAAGAGATCTACCGCGAGGGCGGCACGCGCTACGTCGCGATCAAGTACTCCGTGCGGGGCCGCGATCTCGGCTCCACCGTCGAGGAAGCCATTGCCAAAGTTGACAAGCAGGTTAAGCTGCCACAGGGCTATAAGCTTGACTGGGCCGGCGAGTACGAGAGCCAGAAGCGCTCCACACGCCGCCTCCTCATCGTGCTGCCCATCACCATCCTGCTCATCTTCATCATCCTGTACAGCATGTTCCACTCCGGCAAGTGGGCCGCGCTGATCATGGCCAACGTCGCCATGGCGCCCATCGGCGGCCTCATGGCGCTGCTCCTTACGGGCACACATTTTTCCGTCTCCTCCGGCGTAGGCTTTCTTGCGCTCTTCGGCGTCTCCGTCCAGACCGGCATCATCATGCTCGAGTACATGAACCAGCTGCGCGTCAACGGTCACACGGTCCTGGAAGCGGCCGTCGAAGGCGCGGTCCTTCGTCTGCGCCCCATCCTCATGACCATGCTCGTGGCCATGCTCGGCCTTTTGCCGGCCGCCCTCTCGCACGGCATCGGTTCAGACTCGCAACGCCCTTTCGCCATCGTCATCGTCGGCGGCCTTATGGGTGCGCTCATCATCAACATCTTCCTGCTGCCAACGCTGTACGTCTGGGTCGCCCGCCCGACGGACACGCTGCCCGCACCCGACGCGGGGTTTGAAGCATGAGCCTCCTTCGTCGCCACATCGTCCCCCTGACCGGAGAGTGTGCCAGCTTTCTTTTTCCTATGCTGCACGCCAGGCTCCCACATACTCCAGCTGCTGCGCCGGTCGCTCTCCGGCTCGCCGCAACCTGCCTTCTGCTC
>CAXUIF010000024.1:21793-24207 GCA_964250995.1 uncultured Acidobacteriaceae bacterium | reverse complement strand
CACCGTCCTGATCATCGGCTCCGGCGCCCGCGAGCACGCGATTGCCGCCACCCTCGCCCGCTCGCCGCAGAGCCCCGACCTGCTCTGCTACTCCAACGCCCACAACCCGGGCATCGAGCGTCTTACCCGCCACTACGCCACCGCCTCCCTCACCGACGGCGCGGCCATCGCCGCCTTCGCCAAGGACCAGAACGCCACCCTGGCCATCATCGGCCCGGAAGCCCCCCTGGCCGCAGGCGTGGCCGATGCCCTCTGGGCGACGGACATCCCCACCGTCGGTCCTACCCAATCTCTCGCGCGCATTGAATGGAGCAAAGGCTTCGCCCGCGACCTCCTCGCCGCTCACAACATTCCCGGCAACCCCACTTTTCACCGCATCCAACCCGGCCCCGAACGATCAATCCAAGCCGCCCTTGACCAAGCGAAAACAGCACTCCAGCAGCTGGGCGAGCACCATGTCATCAAGGACGACGGGCTCGCCGGCGGCAAAGGCGTCAAGGTCTTCGGCGACCACCTCCACTCTCTCGACGACTCCCTCGCCTTCTGCCGCGATCTCCTCGCGGCCGGCCACCCGTTCGTCATCGAGGAAAAGCTCGAAGGCGAAGAGTTCTCCCTCCTCAGCTTCTCCGACGGGGTGACTCTCCGCCACATGCCGCCCGTGCAGGACCACAAGCGCGCCTTCGACGGCGACCGCGGCCCCAACACCGGCGGCATGGGCAGCTACTCCTGCGCCGACGGCCTGCTGCCCTTCCTCACGCCCGCGGACATCGCCGCAGCCCAATCCATCAACGAGCAGACGGTCGCCGCCCTCCACGCCGAAACCGGCCAGCCCTACCGCGGCATCCTCTACGGCGGCTTCATGGCTACCCGCGACGGTGTCCGGCTTATCGAGTACAACGCCCGCTTCGGTGACCCCGAGTGCCTCAACCTCCTCACTCTCCTCGACACGGATTTCCCCTCGATCTGCCGAGCGATCACCGACCGCACGCTCCACGACCTCGACGTCCACTTCCGCCCGCAGGCCAGCGTCTGCAAGTACGTCGTCCCCGAGGGCTATCCCGACAACCCGCGCCAAGGCGACCCGGTCCATCTACCCGCCGACCCCGTACCCGGCACGCAGATCTTCCTCTCCGCCGTCGACGTACGCGCAGGCGAGCTCATCGCCACCGGCTCGCGCACCGTGGCTGTCGTCGCCACAGCCGACACCCTCGCCGAAGCCGAAGCTGCGTGCGAGCGGGCCGTCGTCCTTATTCCCGGTCCCTTCTTCCACCGCCGCGACATCGGCACCGCAAACGCGCTTGCCCGACGCGTTCATCACATGCGGACCCTCCGCTCGCCCCGCACCTAATCCCGCTCACTTACGCTGCGCAACCCGCGTAGCCCGTCTGCCTTCTACCGCCGCGGCTCGCCATGACCTACCCTGTAGGAAGCACTCTCGCCATGGCAAAACTGATCCCCTTTCCTAAGCCGCAGCGTGACCCCCTCCGCGTCGGCGTCCTCGGCTCCACGCGCGGCACCGCCCTCCAGGGCATCCTGGACGCGCTGGCGTCGGGCGAGCTCCCCGATGTCGACCTCACCCTCGTCATCTCCGACAAGCCCGACGCCCCGATCCTCGATCGCGCGGGAAACGCGGGCATCGATACGCTGTACCTGGACCCGCACGGTCTCGATCGTCCCATCTACGACGAAGAGCTCACTCAGGCCTTCGAGGAGGCTGGGGCTGACCTCCTGCTCATGATCGGCTATATGCGCATCGTCAGCTCCAACTTCATCGAGCAGTGGCGCGGCCGCCTGCTCAATGTTCACCCCTCGCTCCTCCCCGCCTTCGCCGGCATGATGAACCGCCGCGTCCATGAAGCCGTCCTCCACTCCGGCGCGCCGGAAACGGGCTGCACCATCCATCAGGTCACCGAAGAGGTCGACGGCGGCCCCATCGTGCTGCAGCTCCGCTGCCCGGTGCTCGAGGACGATACAGTAGAAAGCTTGAAGGATCGCGTGCAGGCGCTTGAACAGCAGGCCTTCGTCGAGGTTCTTCGCACATGGCCCGTCCTCAACACCGGAGCGCACCGGTAGACTGGTGCCCTCAGAGCTTGTCATCTCGACCGGAGCGAAGCGAAGTGGACAGACCTGCCGTTCGTTTACGTCGCCAACGCCGTTATAGGATTCGGTGCAAGGCATGACTCCACCCATCGGCATCATCATGGGCTCGCGCTCGGACTGGCCCACCATGGAACACGCGGCCCACGCCCTCGACGCCCTCCAGATCCCCTACGAGGCCGAGGTGGTCAGCGCGCACCGTACCCCGGAAAAGCTCTTCACCTACGCCAAGACGGCCCGCGACCGCGGCCTCGCGCTCATCATCGCCGGCGCGGGCGGCGCAGCCCACCTCCCCGGCATGGTCGCCGCCCTTACCC
>CAXUIF010000024.1:0-21783 GCA_964250995.1 uncultured Acidobacteriaceae bacterium | reverse complement strand
GTCGAAAGCAAGGCCCTCCATGGCCTGGACTCCCTGCTCTCGATCGTCCAGATGCCCGGCGGCATCCCTACTGCCACCTTCGCCATCGGTGCCTCAGGCGCGAAAAACGCAGCCCTCTTCGCCGCCGCGGTCCTGGCCCTCACCGACGCAGCCCTCGCCCAGCGCCTTGATCTCTACCGCCAGGCCCAGACCGACGCCGTCCTCAACAACCCCGACCCGCGCTCCTAGCGCACTCTTTCTTCTTTGTTGTCATTCCCGAAGGGAATCTGCGTTTCCGACCCAGCGATGAACTCCAGGCAAGAACCACAACCCCTCCGCCTCGGCATCCTCGGCGCCGGGCAACTCGCCCTTATGCTCGCCGAAGCCGCGCCTATCCTCGCCGCCAAACTCCCCAATGCGCCCCGAATCGAAGTTCTCTGCGCGGGCTCCCCCGGCGACCCCGCCGAGGCCATTGCGCCCGTCCTCGACACCGACCTGACCGATCCCGCCAGCGTCCACCGCTTCGCCGACGAGGTCGACCTCGTCACCGTCGAATCCGAAAACATCGACGCCGCCGTTCTCACGGGACTACACCTCTTTCCCAACGCCCGCGCCATCGGGATCGCGCAGGATCGCTTGCTCGAAAAGCGGTTTTTTCACGAGTGCGCGCTCCAGACGGCCCCCTTCGCACCCGTCGACAGTCTTGCCGATCTTCAACAAGCGATCACGCAGTTAGGCCTGCCCGCCATCCTGAAAACCCGCCGCATGGGCTACGACGGCAAAGGTCAGGTTCGCCTCGCGCACCCTGACGAAGCCGCTGCTGCCTGGATCGAGATTGCGGAGGCACCCGCCATTCTCGAAGGCCACGTCCCCTTTACGAAAGAGGTCTCGCTCATCGCCGCCCGCAACGCCTCCGCGGACATCGTCTTTTACCCGCTCACCGAAAACCACCACCGCGCCGGCATCCTCCGCACCTCCACGGCCCCCTGCGACTGCGCCGCGCTTCAACCCACGGCCGAGGTCTACCTGCGCGAGCTCCTTACGCGCCTCGACTACATCGGCGTGCTCGCGGTCGAGTTTTTCTCGCTCAACGGCCAGCTCGTTGCCAACGAGATGGCGCCGCGCGTTCACAATTCGGGCCACTGGACCATCGAAGGCGCCCAAACGTCGCAGTTCGAAAACCACCTCCGCGCCCTGCTCAACCTGCCTCTGGGCTCCACCGCGAGCCAGCCCACGGTGATGCTCAACTGCATCGGCAGCATGCCCTCGGCTACGGAAACGGCCCTGTTTTCGCAGTTGCATCGTCATGATTATGGCAAGGAACCCCGCCCCGGCCGCAAGCTCGGTCACCTTACCTTTCCAGCCACCGCCACGGCCGCCATCGCCTACTGGCAGCAGCGCCTGGAAGAAACCGAGTCCTGACGAGGCCTGATCTGGAACCAAGTCTCCAGCAGGTACGGCTTCACCGCGGGGAAGAAAGGGCCCACAGCGCAGGCTCGCGCAAACGCGTGGCTCGCGCTACCAGAGGCAGGCTCCCCGGCCACACGCGAGCGCCGGCGGCAAGGACCCCTGGCATGTGGACCAGCGCACGGGATAGCAGGGTCGCTCGCCTCACCTGCCACCGCAACGCCTTGCAGAGGCCCCGCTGAAACTGCTCGCTGGACTGATGGGCGAGCAGGCTTTGCGCCGCCCGCAGACCGCTATAAAGGGCGATCGACATACCATCGCCCGTGAACGACGGGATCACGGCAGCCTGATCGCCCACGGCCCACAGCCGCTCGGCAAGGGCCTGCCTGCGCACATAGCCGTACGGGATTGAGGAGATCGCGAGCGGCTTGTCCAGCAGCGGTTCGGCACCCCGGAGGCGCTGGGCGGCGTGGGGGTTCGATGCCAGAAGTTCAGCGAAGAGTCCCGGCCAGCCGCCCACCTTGGCCAGATGCCGCCGGCGCACCAAACCACACAGGTTCGCCGCGCCATCTTCCACAAGCTGCAGGCCCGTGTAGCCTTCCGGATGCACCAGCAGCTCCACCGCGTGCTGCAGACCGGCAGCCTGCTCCGGGGCGAGACGCCAGTACATCTTGAACGCCACGAGGTCGCCCTGCGTGCCTGGCGGGCGCGGAAAGCCGCGCAGATCGTGCTTGCCCGTGGCCAGGATCACCCGAGGCGCCCAGAGCGTCTGGCCTGTGCTCAGCGTAGCTTGCCATCCGCCGCCGGTCGGCGCCAAAACCTCCACACTGGTGTTGCGCAACAAGCAAACCCCAGACTCTTCGGCCGTGTCGAGAAGCAGCCCGTCCAGACACCGGCGCGTCAGCGAGGCAGCAGCAAACGGCAGCGCGGACTCCGTGACATGATGGGCGGAGCACAGACGCACGGTGCCGATGCGTTCGGCGCCATGCTCGGCCGGAACCACGCCCAAACCCTTAAGCAGCGTGAGCGCTTCCACGCTGAGAAACTCACCGCAGACCTTGTGCTTCGGGGCGGCTTCGCGCTCGACGAGGGTGACCCGACGCCCGGCCCGCGCCAGCACGGTCGCCGCGGCCGCGCCGGCCAAGCCACCGCCCAGGATCAAAACATCGGGTTGGGAAGCTGTATGGCTCAAAGGACAACTGGCATTTGTTTGAAACTTGAGGCGGGATCTCAATGCAGTGAGGAAGCTCCTGGGTTGGGCTCCGGCCCACGGCACCGCTAGGGACAGCATACTGAGGTTGCTTCGCTCCGCTGGGGATCGCAGAAATTTGTCCAACACCCGAACGAGGTCAACGTAGCCGCGCAACGCACAGCCGTCCGATCCCACAACGGCGCACCTGGACGGCCTCGTGCGGGATCCCAGCGGCCGCGAGCAGGCGCTCCCAGTCGGCTTCGCGAAACGCGCGGCGGATGGAGATCAGGCCGTCATGCTGCACAAACGGGTGCCAACGCATCAGGCGCGAGAGCGGGCCGTACAGCCGGTACGAGCGCCGGCTGCGCACCAGGTCTGAAAGGAACCAGCCGCGCTTCGCGCGCGTCTCCATCCAGCGCAGGAACGTGACAATCTCGTCGTCGCGCATGTGGTGGGCCACCAGCGAGCTCAGCACCAGATCAGGCTCCTGCGTGGCAGGATCGGTGAAGACGTTCCCCGTGCGCCACTGCACCTGCGCGAGGCGGGGGTCCGCGGCAGAAAACTCCTGCGCGGCGCGAGCGGCATGGGGGTTCAGATCGATCCCGGCGAGGTGCACCGCAAGACGTCGCGCATGGGCCCAGCGCGCGATGCGGCGCAGGGTGTCCCCCCCGCCAAAGCCGACGTCCAGGACGGTGACAGGCCGCTGCGGGAGGGGCGGGATGGCCTTATGGAGAAAGCGGAGCGTGGGGCCGTACGCCAGAAGCAGCCGATTGACCTTTGCGAGGTCGCGCATAGTGTCGCGAAAAGTCTCATAAGCGCAGGGCTGATCCATCGACTCGGCCAGCAGGGCGGGGTCGACCCGGTCCGCGAAGTCGGGTAGGCCCTGCGAAGTGGGTGGCGCCGCAAGCCGCTCCCGGCACTCTGCATCGCGAACGGCGCTAGGCGGCATGGAACAGCATCGTCTCCGCGGTCAGCCCAGGGCCAAAGCTCATCGCGCAACCCTTTTGCCCCGGTTGGGCCTCCGCCATGAGCCGTTCCAGAACGAACATCACCGTCGCCGAACTCATGTTGCCGAAGCGGTCCAGCACCTCACGCGAGCAGTTCAGCGCGTCGGCGGGCAGCGTAAGGCCGCGCTCCACGGCGTCGAGGACCGTCTTGCCGCCCGGGTGAACCGCCCAGAGCGCGATATCGTCCTTGGGGATGTCGCCCAGAACTTCGTGGCCGGCATGATCGAGGGCCTTGCCGATCGCGCCGGGGACCTGGCCTGACAGCAACATGTCGAAACCGACACCGCCGATCCTCCAGGTGATCAGCTCGCGCGTTTGCGGGATCAGAACGGCACGAAAACTGTCCAGCGCCAGACCGGTTGGCTCGGCGGAAAGCAGCGAGGCGGCGCACCCGTCGGCAAACACCAGAAAGCTCAGCACCTGCTCCAGGTCCGACGTCTCCTGCAGATGGAGCGTGCAGAGCTCGAGATTTACCATCAGCACGCGCGCAGCCGGCTCGGAGCGCAGGATGTGCCGCGCGGTCTTCAGGCCGTTGATCGCGGCATAGCAGCCCATAAAGCCGATCATGGTGCGTTCCACGTCGGGCCGCAGCCCGAGGTGCTCCACGGCTTCAAAATCCAGCCCCGGCGCGTACAGCCCCGTGCAGGTGGTAATTAAGACGTGAGTAATGGAAGCACGCTCGGACTCGCTCAGCGCCAGGCGGTCCAGGGCCCGTCGCATCAGAACGGGGGCGAACTGCTCGTACACCTGCATGCGCCGGGAGGTATGGGGAAAGTCGCCGGTGCGGTAAAAGTCGTAGGCGTTGATATGGAACTCGGTGGAGGTCTCATTGGGGGTCAGGACCGAAAAGCGGTGCTGGATGCCGGAGCGCGTGGCCATGCGGTTGAACAGGGCTCGCGTGCGGTTGTCGGCGCGGGTCGCGAGCAGGTTGTCGGCAAACGCAACAAACGCCCGATGGACATCATGATCGGGGACGGCAGTGGCGATGCGATTTAGGTACGCCTGGGTCAAGCAGAGCCCTCCGGGAGGCCGTCCCATTGTAGGATGCCGATGGCACGGCTGGCATAGGCTTGCGTGCAGGTGACGCCCTAACTCCTGCCTCGAGGCGCGGCTCGCGTGGAACCTTCGCCGGCTCGCCAACGTATTCCACTTAGCGTGCTCGCCGGGGCGCTACACTCGCTTTGACCTGCCATGGATAGAAAAGACGCATTCCGGATGGCGCTGGCCTCTTTATGGGCCAATAAACTGCGCACCGTGCTTACCCTGCTGGGCGTCGTGATCGGCGTGGCGAGCGTGATCGCCGTGATGACGCTGATCAACGGGGCCAACCGCTATGTGGCCACCAAGGTGAACAGCTACGGGGCGGATGTGTTCACGATTTCGCAACAGCCCGCGATCATGAACAGTTACAAGGAATACCTGGAGTATCAGAAGCGCAAGGTCATCACGCTGGAGCAGTTCCACGCTGTGCAGGATGGGTGCAAGCGTTGCCTGCAGGTCGGGGCGCTGCAGGCGACCAGGGGCAAGGTCGTGCATGGCCGGCAGTCGAGCACGGACACCCAAATTCGCGGCTACACCAACCTCATGGCCGAGATGCAGAACCTCAACATCGTGGAAGGCCGCGACCTGACCCAGGCGGACGTGGAGCATGCGGCCCACGTGGCCATCATCGGCTCCGATATTGAAGAAAACCTGCTGCAAAATGAAGATCCGCTCGGCAAAGAGATTCGCGTCGACGGTGTGCCCTACACGATCGTCGGACTCGGTGAAAAGCAGGGCAAGACGCTGGGGCAAAGCCAGGACAACTGGGTGGCCACACCGCTCACGGCGTATCAAAAGACCTACGGTACCTCAAAGAGCATCACTATCTATGTGAAGGGCGGCAGCGGCGCCGCGCTGGAGGCAGCCAGCGATGAGGCTCGCCAGATCATGCGTAGCATCCGGCACGATCGTCCGGGGCAGGGCGACACGTTCACCCTTGAGACCAGCGACACGTTGGCCGGCCTGTTCACCAAAATCGCTGACGGCTTCGGCGCGGTCGCGCTGGCCATGGCCGTCATTTCGCTGGTGGTTGGCGGGATCGTCATCATGAATATCATGCTGGTGAGCGTCACCGAGCGCACCCGCGAGATTGGCGTGCGCAAAGCGCTGGGCGCGCGCGGTGGGGACATCCTGCTGCAGTTCCTGATGGAAAGTGCGACGATGGCGTTGGTCGGGGGCATGATCGGCGTGATCTGCGGAATCGCGGTCGCCGAAGGGGTCACGATCGCCCTTGGATTCCCGTCGAGCCCCGCGCTGTGGAGCATCTTCGCGGGCTTGTTTGTCTCCACCTCCGTAGGCATCTTTTTTGGCGTATACCCGGCGCGAAAGGCGGCGCGACTCGATCCTATCGTCGCGCTGCGGAGTGAGTTCTGATGAAATTTTCCGATCAACGCGAGTCGGTACGGATGGCCCTCGATACCGTGCGCGCCAACAAGCTGCGCTCGGGCCTCACCATTCTGGGTATCGTTATCGGTATCTCCACGGTGATTGCGATCTCTTCCGTGATCAACGGGCTGAATGCGTCGGTGTCGGAGATGGTGGAGTCCATGGGCACCAACGTGCTGTGGATCTTCCGCTTTCCCGTCATCGGCGTCCGCCCCACGGCGGAGATGCTGGCGCGTAAACAACTGACCTTCGACGATTCGGACCCGCTGAAAACGCTGCCGCACGTGGTGGATGTGGTGCCTTCGCTGCGCTACCAGAACTTCAACTGGGGTGAGGGCAGCGTCACGGTGAAGTACGGCAAGCAGAAGTCGGAAAACGTCTCGCTGGAAGGCGTCACAGCCAGCAACGTGGCGGTGTACAACCTTGATATGAAGCAAGGCCGGTACTTCTCCCAGAATGAGGAGTCCCATGCCGACAACGCAGCCGTGCTGGGGTACGACACGGCGAATGACCTGTTCGGCGGGGAGAGTGCGCTTGGAAAGCAGATCGACGTCGAAGGCCGCATCTTCACCGTGGTCGGGGTGCAGGACAAGGTGAAATCGGCGTTCAGCGGGGGCGGGCGCAACGGGGAAGACAACATCGTCCACATGCCGATCTCGACGTTCCGCAAGATGCACCCCGAGGTGCTGGATTATTGGATCAGCGCGAAGTTCGACGACCAGCGCAACAAGCCGATTGTGGAAGATGAAGTCCGCGACGTCCTGCGGCGGCGGCGCAAGGTGCGCAACGAAGCGGAAGACAACTTCGCGATCTTCAGCGCGGATTCCATCACTCGCTTGTGGTCGCAGATTACCGGCAGCTTGTTTCTGCTGATGTTGGCTCTGGGTGCTGTGGGCCTGATGGTGGGCGGCGTGGGTGTGATGAACATCATGCTCGTCAGCGTGACGGAGCGAACGCGCGAGATCGGCATTCGCAAAGCGATCGGCGCAACCCGCGGAACGATCCTGCTGCAGTTCACTGTGGAGGCTGTGGTGTTGTGCGCGCTGGGCGGTGTGCTGGGCGTGCTGCTCGGCTCGGTGCTGGCCTTCGCGCTGCACTTCTTTTTAAGTTCGCAGGTCGGCGCAGGGTGGATCCTCGCGGCCTTTCTAAGCTCGTGCGCCATCGGGCTTGTGTTTGGAATCTACCCGGCCTGGAAGGCGGCGACCCTGAATCCGATTGAAGCCCTGCGCTACGAGTAAGGCTGGCCACCGCACCGGGCGACCCCGACCGGAGCGAGCGAGCAATCGCGTTCCTTGGCTAGACTAGCGGGGTGAATCAACTGGCTTCATGGCTGCCGCTTGGAACGGCGCTGCTGACCTTGTGCGGTATGGCGTACAGCCTGCTTGCCCTTTGGGGGCTGCGGCGCTTCAGGCAGGCAGCGGGCACGGCGCCCGGCCCTGCGGCCTCCTTCGGCGTCTCTCTCCTGAAGCCGTTGCGGGGCACCGATCCGCGCCAGTACGCAGGCTTTGCCAGCCATTGTCAGCAGCACTATCCAGGGCCGTTCGAGATTCTGTTTGGCGTCGCTTCGCTGGAAGACCCCGCGGTGGCCGCTGTGGCGCGGCTGCGGGTGGAGTTCCCCGAGGTAGCAATCCGGGTCATCGAGTGCACCGAGCGGCTCGGGGCCAATGGGAAGGTCTCCACGCTGGCGCAGATGCTCCCCGAAGCGCAGTTTGAACACGTGGTGGTCAACGACTCGGACATCCTCGTGTCGCCGGAGTATCTGGCGCGGGTGATGCAGCCGTTTGCCGCGACGCACGGTGGGGGCAAACCGCTCGGGCTCGTGACGGTGCCCTATGTGGGGCAGGCCGAACGGACAGTGTGGTCCCGCCTGGAGGCGCTGGGGGTCTCGACGGACTTTATCCCAGGCGTTCTCGCGGCGCGGGCACTTGAGGGCGGCCTCCGCTTCGGGCTTGGATCAACGTTGGCCACCACCAAAAGCGCGCTCGCGGCAATCGGCGGCTTTCAGGCCCTGGTCGATCAGCTTGCGGATGACTACGAACTGGGAGCTCGACTGCATGGGGCCGGGTACCGGGTAGAGCTTGTGCCCGAGGTCGTCGCCACGAGTGTGCCGGCCTACGATTTCCGCGGGTTCGCCGATCACCAGTTGCGGTGGGCGCGGTCGACGCGCGATTCGCGCCGGGCAGGGTACCTCGGCCTGCTGTTTACCTTTGTGCTGCCGTGGGCGTTCGCCACCATGCTGGGAAGTGGGTTTGCCCTATGGAGCCTGAGCCTGCTCAGCGTGGCGCTGCTGACGCGCGTGCTGGTGGCGCTCAACGTCGGGGTAGGCTTCTTGCGCGACGGGCAGGTACTGCGCGACCTTTGGCTACTGCCCTTGCGGGATGGCTTCGGTTTGGCGTTCTGGGCGTGGAGCTACGCCTCTGATGTGGTGGTCTGGCGCGGCGAGCGCTTTCGGCTGCGCCGGGGCGTGTTGGAGCGGGTGTGAGGACCGTCAACCCTGCAGATCATTCGGGTTGCGGAGATCGTTCGGTGTGCGCAGCCGTTCATCGAGATCGTCGATCTTGTCGTGAAGGAAATTGACCTTACGCGACAGCGATTGAATTTCACTTTCGGCGCGGCGATTCACATCGAAATCCAGCTCGGAGCGCAGGCGGTCGCGGGCGTCCTGGCGGTTCTGGCTCATCATGATGACCGGAGCCTGAATGGCGGCCAACATGGAAAGAAACAGGTTCAGCAGAATGAACGGGTACGGATCCCAGGCCCGGCCGCGCAGGATCACGTTGATGGTGGTGTAAACCATCAGCACCATGCCGAACAGGATGATGAACGTCCAGGAGCCGCCGAAGCTGGCCACCCGGTCGGCAACGCGCTCGCCGAAGGTTTCGCGCTCATCGATCAGTTCGTTGGGGTTGCGGGCGGAGCGGCCCCGGACCAGCTGCTGCGTCGCGTGGATCTCGCGCGCAATCACGGTCAAGAGGTCCAGACCGGCCATGGGCTTGGTCTCGATCAGTTGGATAAGGTCGTCACGGTCGACCTGAATGCAGGTGGTTTTTTCCAGCGCAACGGCGGTGGTCTGGTGCGGCTCAGCATCCAGCATCGACGCGAAGCCGAAGAAGTCGCCATGTTTGGGCTCAGAAAACAGGACCTCCTGGCCGTCTTGATCAACCGAAGTGACGCGCACGGAGCCATTCAGCACCAGAAAGGCGCTCGCGGAGGGATCGCCGTATTTGTAAATGCGCTGCTTGGCATCGAAGTCCCGCAGCTCGACCTGCGCGGCGAGGACGGCCAGCTCGTCGTCGTCGAGCAGGGAGAAGAGAGGGACGTGGCGAAGTTCTTCTTGACCGCAGGGCATAGGGGAGGTCCAGGGGTGCAGGGTCCGAGAGCGCGAAGGCGCAGAGCAGGAGGCACGGGCGAAGGTTTGCGGCCATGATACCCGGTCCCGGCCGAAGCAAGAGAGGACGATGTCTACGGACCAGGTTGATTGCTGACCACCTCCTTGCCGCCGCTGCGAGCCAGCACATAAACGGGGCCGGGGAGCGTTGGTAAGCTTGTGGGCGGCTCGGTGACGGATTGCCACAAGAAAATGCGCTGCGGGCCGCGCCACCGGACGGCGAGGCTGGCGGGCGTCTCAAAGATCCGCGGGGCATCCGGAAAAAAGGAACCGTACCAGAGGTTGGAAGAGCGGCCTTCCAAAATGTGCAGCGGGTTTTCTCCGCGCTGCGGCAAGCCCGCGTAGGCTGTTGGGCGTTGGAGATAGAAGCCGAGCGTCGACCCGGCCTCGTATTCGCCGTGGAGTACAAGGAGGTCGCCCGGACGAAGCTGGGACCGGATGGCCGCGGCAAGCTGCGCCGAGCTGAGCACCGGAGCGAAGGTCTGGAGACCCAGGTGGGCAGCGAGTAGAAAGCCGAACGCCGCAGCCGCGAGCACAAGGTTGGACCGGTGGACCTCGCGCCGCGTGCGGAGGTACCAGGCCGCGGGCAGCCCCAGGCCCAGCGTAAGGGCGGTGAAGATAAGCGGCAGCCGGAACAGGCCCATCGCCCGGCCATTCAGGTCTAGGAAGTGGCCGAAGCTGAGAGCGTACTCGCCGGGGTTCTGTTGCAGTAGCTGGGCGAGGTCGGTGTCCGGAGCAGGCTGGTGAGCATGCACGAGGAAGAAGCCACACCCCCCAGCGACGGCCAAGCCCAGGATCGCCAGAACCGCGGTAATCCGCCGGCCGGCACGGCGGTGGGCCTCCGCAAGGGGCCGATCGACGGCGCGATACGCGAGCCAACCGGCAATCAGCACGGCCGCAGCCGGCAGCGCGGGCAGGACGTAGTACTCCTGGCGCGTGGACAGCGAGAAGAACAGCAGCACCACGGCCGCCCAGACGACCAGAAGCAGACGGCCGCGCCGCGGACGGGGCAGGTCGTGGCGACGGAACTGGCTCCGCCAGCGGGCGGAGCGAAAGGGGACACCCCAGGAAACGGCCTTGGCGGCGAAGGCGGACCAGGGCATCAGCCAAACAAGGCAGAGACCCCAGAACAGCGGAAGCGGCACGGTGTCGTAGTCCCGCGGAACGCGCAGGTTGAGGTAGCGCAGCAGGTGTTCGTTCATGAAGTAGAACCACCACCAGCCCCGCACATTGCCGTCGCTGGGCAGCGGCACCTGCCAGTGGCCAAAAGGGACGGTGGAGGCGGGATCGCGCACGACGGTGAATGGCGCGGGGTGGCCCTGGGTAGGGTTCGCCAGGCCCGCGGCGATGTGCCACGGGGCAGCGAGGAGGAGAAAGACGAGCAGCGAGCTCCACGGGTGGAGTTGGCGCAGGCGTTGCGCGGTGCGGCGCGCGCCACGGGTGAGCAGCAGGTAGACCAGCACGATGCCCACCGGGAAGACGATCCCAATAAGGCCCTTGGTCAGCACGTTCAAGGCGCAGGTAGCCGCGAAAACCCAACACAGCTTGCGCAAGGAGCCAGGTGCCCAGGAAGGGATACGGCCCGTCGCCCCGATTTCCCCAGCTGAGGGCAGAGTTGCTGCACCCCCTGTGCGGGCCTCGAGCGCTTCGGTACGCCAGAAGGCATACAGTGAGCCCGTGATCCAGAGGCAAACAAAGAGGTCAGGGATGGTGATGCGGGTGAAGATAAACACGCCAAAGCTGGAAAGCAGGATCAGCGCCGCATACAGGCCCGCCCTGGCCGAACGAAAGAGCTGGCGAGCAAAGCTGTCACACAGAAGCGCCAGCGCGAGCACACCGAGGGCAAGTGGAACACGGGCCGCTGCCGCGAGCACCTCTGGCCGGTGCGCGCCGAACAACATGGCCAGGCGCATGCTGAGCGCCATGCACCAGTAGAGGAAGGGCGCCTTTTCAAGATAGCGAATGCCGTTGGCGTAGAGCGTCACAGGGTCACCGCGCAGCAGCATCTCGCGGGCGACCTCGACGTGAACCGAGTCGGCATCGTCCAGAAGCGCGGGGCGCACCAGGGTGAAGCTCCCGTAGAAGACAAACCAGAGAAGGAGGACCGTAACGAGGGTAGAACGTGGCCTCGGCGGCACGGCGGCAAGCATGGCGTTTAGTGTACGAGGGCCGCTGCGGCCAGCCCACGGCAGGACCGCTGCGCCACCCGGGTCGAAAGTTCAAGGCGCTCTCCGTACACTGGAAGCTATGGGGAAGATGCGCCCGATGCTGGCGGGGCAAGGGAGCGATCTGGTGCAGCTTCGCCTGGGCGCTTCTGTGGAGCCAAAGCCAGGCCCGCCCGCGGAGATGATCTTTGGCGAGTGGTACCCGGCGATACGCACCCAAACTTTGCGGCCACGGCAAACTGCCCTCGCCATGCTGCTGGGCATCCCGCTCCTGCTGGGGCGGAAGAGCGATGGAGGCTTGTTTGCCCTGCGGGACCTGTGCCCGCATCGCGGGATTCCGCTTTCAGCCGGGTGGTTCGATGGCGAAACCGTGATGTGCAAGTACCACGGATGGCGCTTTGAGCCATGTAGCGGGCGCTGTGAGGAGATCCCTTCCCTGACCTCACACGACCATCTGGAACCAACCAGGATCTATGCCAATGCCTTTCCCGTGCGCGAGCAGGATGGGTATGCGTGGGTGTACATGCCACCCGCTGGGGCGGGACGCGTGGTGGACGAGGCAACCCTGCCTCTCGTGCCCGAGCTGCCGAAGTACACGGGGCGATTCCGGTCGGCGCACCTCAGCGCGGAGCTGCCGTGCAACGTCGATCACGGCATTATCGGATTGATGGATCCGGCGCATGGGCCGTTTGTGCACCAGGCCTGGTGGTGGCGCAGTGCGGCGAGTATTCATGAAAAGACCAAGCGGTTTGAGCCGCTGCTGGATGCCGAGCACGATGGGCGCAACGCGGGATTCCGCATGAGCCCGCATGCGCCGAGCTCGAATTCGGCGCCATACAGGTTGCTGGGGAAACCGGTGACGACGATCGACTTTGTTTTGCCGAATCGCCGTTACGAGACGATTGTGGCGACCGACAACAGGGGCAGGCAACGCTGGTTTTCGTCGCTCACCACGGTCACGCCGGTAACGGCCTCCAGCTGCCGTATTGATGTTGTTGCTGCCTGGAATATCGGCTATTTTTTTCCTTTCATTAGCTCTTTGGTGAAATTTTTTGGCGCGCGCTTTGTGGCGCAGGACCAGCGCACGATGATCGAGCAGGCACGGGGGCTGCGTTTTAACCCGGGCCTGATGCTGATCGACGACGCAGACAAACCCGCCAAGTGGTACTTCGCCCTGAAACAGCGCCGGCTGACAGGCAAGGGCGAGCATCCACTGGCTGGCGGTCCGATCGATCTGCATTGGCGCAGCTAAGCTGGCAGAGTTTGCGGCCTGCTGCGTTGCAGACCCCAGAACGACCCATCGCAGTCAGGACACCCCGAGCTAGCGCACGCCTTCGCGCACCTTGTCCTGTGCGTGTTCGATCGCCTGCCGCAATAACGCGGGGCCTCCTTCGACAAGACGTCCGTGGCCGCTTGCGTACCGGCGAATGTCCGTGCCGAGAAGCTCGAGCAGCTTGTGTGCGCTGTGCAGGGCCAGCGGCTTGTTCCACGTGGCCAAGCTGGCGAACGGGAAGAACCACGGCCCGAAACCAGGAATGTGGACCTGCCCTCCCAGGCAAAGCAGGGCGTCGCCCGTATAGAGGGTCCCGTCACGTTCGTCGAAAAAGCTGGCATGGCCGGGTGTGTGGCCTGGGGTGGTCAGCACGCGCAGCGAGCCAAACAACTCGCCGTCAGTGAGTAGGTGGGTAGGCTCGGTGCGCGTACCGGGAAAGCCGCCCTTGGCTTGGCCCTGCGGTTCGCCCGGCTCGGGATTCTTGTCCGGCGGCCTGTGCAGAAGCCGCGCCTCGCGCGCAGCGAGGGCCAGGTCTACCCTGCCGAGGGTGGCCGCCAGTTCGTCGACCGACCCGACATGGTCGACGTGGGCGTGCGTGAGAAGGAGCCGCGTGATCGGCTCGGCCCGGAGGCCGCGTGCCGCCGGCAGAATCTGCTTGCTGCTGCCCTTGAGACTCGTGTCCACCAAGGTGCAACTGTCCGACTCCCGGACGAGATAGCAATTGGAAAGGCCCATGCGGGTGAGCTGGTGAGCGTGCGCGCCAGTGGGTGCGACCTTCATGCGGGCGGTTCTCCTTGCGTTCGAACTTTGGATGCGGTGGCGCTGACCTTTGCCTCACCTCGCCACAGGCAGGTGCCCGGTCTGCCGCCGCCGTGGGAGATTCGTGGCCGAGCTCAAGGTCTACACTGAACTCTATGCATGCGCCTGGTAAGCCGAACGCAGGTATCGAACGAATTCTCAAGTTTTCGCTTCTGCTTACGCTGCTCTACATCGTCGCCACATTCATCTTCGGCCTGCGGGCGCACTCGTTGGCCCTGATCTCCGAGGCGGGTCACAACGTATCCGATTTCGCGGCGCTGGGACTCAGCTTTGTCGCGGTTTGGCTGCAGGGCCGGCCGGCAACCGACCAGCGCACCTTTGGCTACCAGCGCGCCGGCGTCCTTGCCGGCTTTGTGAATGCATTGAGCCTGCTGGTCCTGGCGCTTTGGATCGCCGGCGACGCCGTGCTTCGGCTCCTCCACCCGGTTACGGTGGAGCCCCGGCTCATGATGCTCGTCGCGGCAGCCGGCGTGGTGATGAATGGAGCCATCGCCGCCCTGCTGTGGCGCTTCTCCGGGGATGTGAACATCCGCAGCGTTTTTGTGCACATGCTGGGCGACACGGTATCCACGGCGGCTGTGATCGTCGGAGGTCTGCTGATCGCCCTCACGCATCAGCAGTGGATCGACCCGCTCCTGTCTCTGGTCATCGCGGCGATGATCCTGTGGAGCTCCTTCGGCATCGTCCGGGAAACACTGCATATTCTGCTGGAGGGCACGCCGCGGACCGTCGACATGGCCGAGATCCGGGCGGCGGTGCACGGCATCTCCGGCGTGGTCGACGTGCATGATCTCCATGTGTGGAGCCTGACGGCGCAGAGCCATGCGCTGGCTTGCCACGTGCAGGTGAACGAGATGCCGATGAGCGAGAGCGAAGCGCTGCTGGAGCGCCTCAACCACCAGTTGCGCGACCACTTTGGGATTCGACACACGACCATCCAGCTCGAAGTTTCGTGCTGCGAAGTGACCAATGGTTGCTGCTCGCCACCATCGCCGGAGGTGATCGATGGGCACTCGCACCATCACCACGGACCGGGCGGCCACGATCATCATGCCCACGCCCATTGACCCTGCAGTGAAAAGAAAAGAGCCGCGGAGATTGCACGGTGGCCCAATGCGTTCAGGGGTAAGTTCAAGGGCACGCTCGCGCAAACTTCCTTTCCTGGTGCAAACTCGGGTTCGACCCTTGCTTTCCCAGACCGCGGAAGCGGAGCGGTCCCTCTTCTCGGCCACGACGATGGCTTGGACAAATCCTTCTACGGGCAGCGGCGGCTAGGAGAGCAGGCCCGCCTGAGGCAAAGCAGCGTGCCGCACATCGGTTAGGATAATCCGCACCCGTTCATCACCCGACGGGTAGGAGGTCGGGCTTTGCAGTGGATCTTTCTTCTCGGTGTCGTTACGGGCTGCCGTACCATGACCGCCATCGCCGTCGTGTGCTGGGCCGCGTGGCTGCGTGTGCTCCCGGAACACGGCTGGGCGCTTTGGACCACCTATCTCGTTTCCGCGCTGGTTTTCAGCGGCCTTGGCGTGGGTGAGTTCATCGGCGACACCCTTCCCAGCACACCCAGCCGCAAAGCCCTGGGCCCCGCCGCCGCGCGTCTCCTCTTTGGTTCGCTGGTCGGCGCCCTGGCCGCGACGGCCATCTACCAGCCCCTCGCAGGAGGCATTCTTACCGGCGCACTTGGCGCGTTGGTGGGTACGTGGGGCGGATACTGGCTGCGCATGGCGACGGCCCGCAAGGTGGGCCGCGACCTGCCCGTCGCTTTGGCGGAGTCTGCCCTGGCCGTGGCCCTCGCGGTGTTTGCTGTCTGGCAAATTCATCAAGGCGTTCTGGTCGATCTGAAACGCGGTGCCGTGTAGCCGATGGGCATCCTGGCGGGCGCGCGGGCTCAGCCCAAAGGCCGTTCTGCCAGCACCACCCGCGGAATCCCGACGTAATCCTCCTGAAACTGCACCGCATCCCAGGCCTGCAGCAACTCCGCCAGCGCGGCCTGCTGGCCGTAGCCGAACTCCATCGCCAACAGGCCGCCGGGGCGCAAAGCCTCCCACGCCTGCGGAATCAATCTGCGATACACGGCCAAGCCATCGTCGCCCGCAAACAGAGCCAGATGCGGCTCGTGGTCGCGCACTTCGGGCTGCAGGGTGCAAGCATCGGCTACGGCAACATACGGCGGATTGGACACCACGATGTCGGGGCGCCAGCCGTCCTCGATCTGCCCCGCACAGGCGCTCAGGAGGTTCGATACCTCAAAGCGGACGCGATCCGTCAAACCGAGCCGCTGGGCGTTGTCCTTTACCACCGGCCCTACCAGGGAGGACACATCCAGGGCCCAAACGACGGCTCGGGCTAGCTGGTTGGCCAAGGCAAGCGCAATCGCACCCGAGCCCGTCCCAACATCGACGATCTGCAGCGTACGGGATTCCTCGGCAAGCTCTTGCCCCTTGTCAGCCCACGCAAGAACAGCCGACACCAGCAGTTCGGTCTCCGGTCGGGGGATCAATACATCGCGCGAGAGGCGAAGTTCCAGGCCAAAAAACTCCTGCCGTCCGGTCAGGTACTGCAGGGGCCACCGCTCCGCACGGCGTGCTACATCTTCGAAGAAAGCTGCTTCCTGACCGGCTTCCATCCGTGCTTCAGGATGCGCCAACAGCCACGCCCGGCCCTGCCCGGCCCGGTGGCACAACAGCGTCTCCGCGTCCCGGCGTTGAATCTGGGAACTTGCCTTGTCCACTGCTTCTTTTGCGGTCATTCGCTGGAAGCGCGCACTCATGGACCCTATCGGTTCTGTAACGAGCCTTCGGGGTTGCTGATCGATCAGGCGGCGCGGCGGGTGCGCTCCGCCCAGCAGGCGCGCTCGTATTCCAACATCGCATCGTGCAGACGCCGTTCATCCGCGCGCAACAAGCCACGGTAGGCCTCCACCAGTGTCTCTAACCGGTCCCGTACCACCTTGGGCGTCGAATCTTTTGTACTGTTACCCATACCGAATACGACGCAGAAATGAACGCGCCCGACCAGTCTGGCTCTACAACAAAAGTTGTAGAAGGGCCTAGACCTTTCGCAACACCGTTAACTTGCCGATTCCGGAGTGCATCGGCGGTTTTTCGGCTCTATAATTCGCCGGCGCGGGTATCCCTGAGCAGCCCCACGACGCTTCGTGTGATCCGCGGCTCGTGCGCTGCGCCGACTCCCGAGGCTATACGCCGAAATGGCTAAAGGCTGTACCGGAGCTCTCCGCAAGGCTTCATCACCAGTAGCTCAGGCCGCACTACAGGCGACAGATCAACAGTTCCCGCTCATAAACCATCTCCGGAGGAAGGTGCCCATGCAGTTGAATGAACAGGCGTTCGTGGCCCATTGCTTCTTCCTTCCACTGCTCGCGGTCCACGGCTTCCAGCGCCGCGAACGCCTCGCGCGGGAACTCCATTCCTTGCCAGTTCAGGTCGTCGTAGAAGGGCGTCCAGCCGATCGGGGTCTCGCGCGCAGGCACGCGACCCCGTACGCGGTCGACGATCCATTGCAGCACCCGCAGGTTTTCGCCGAAGCCCGGCCACAGAAACCTGCCGTCCGCATCCTTGCGGAACCAGTTCACATGAAAGATCTTCGGCGTCGCGCCCAGGTCGCGGCCCATGCGGATCCAGTGCCGGAAGTAGTCTCCCATGTTGTAGCCGCAAAACGGCAGCATCGCCATGGGGTCGCGCCGTACCTGGCCCACGGCGCCGGCGGCGGCAGCGGTCGTCTCCGAGCCCATGGTCGCGCCCAGGTAGACCCCGTCCACCCAATTGAAGGCCTGGTAGACCAGCGGCAACGTTGTGGGCCGACGTCCACCGAAGAGAAAGGCGCTGATCGGTACCCCCACCGGGCTCTCCCAATCGGGGTCGATCGAGGGGCACTGCGCCGCGGGTGCGGTAAACCGGCCATTGGGATGAGCTGCCGGTGTGCCGGAAGCAGGCACCCAGGCCTCGCCCCGCCAATCCATCATGGTCAGCCCAGGGTCCGTTGCCGTGGGCGGCTGATCCGTCATGCCCTCCCACCACACGCCTTCCGGCACGCCATCGCGCAGCGTGAGCGCCACGTTGGTGAAGATCGTATTGCGGCTCAGCGTGGCCATCGCATTCGGGTTGGTCTTCGCACTGGTGCCGGGTGCCACGCCAAAGAACCCCGTCTCCGGATTGATGGCCCGCAGTTGCCCCTCGGCGTCCGGCTTGATCCAGGCAATGTCGTCGCCCACGGTCCAAACCTTCCAGCCCTCAAAGCCGGGTGGAGGGATAAGCATCGCCAGGTTGGTCTTCCCGCAAGCAGAAGGAAACGCGGCCGCCAGGTACGTCTTCTCGCCCTGTGGGTCCTCGACCCCCAGGATCAGCATGTGTTCGGCCATCCAGCCCTCATCGCGGGCGATGTTGGAGGCGATGCGTAGCGCAAAGCACTTTTTGCCGAGCAGCGCATTGCCGCCGTAGCCCGAGCCATAGCTCCAAATCTCGCGAGTTTCCGGAAAGTGCACGATGTATTTGGTGTCGTTGCAAGGCCAGGGCACATCACGTTCGCCCGGCTGCAGCGGCTTGCCCACGGAATGCATGCACGGCACCACGCGCTGTGTGTCCTTGTCGATCTCCCGCAGCACCGGCTCGCCGATCCGCGCCATGATGCGCATATTCACCACGGCATAGGCTGAATCGGTCAACTGCACGCCGATCCGGCTCATCGGCGACCCGACCGGCCCCATCGAAAACGGCAGCACATACATCGTGCGCCCGCGCATCGAGCCCTTGAAGAGCGCCTTCAACTTGCGCCGCATCGTGAACGGGTCTTCCCAGTTGTTCGTCGGCCCCGCATCTTCTTTGCTGAGCGAGCAGATGAACGTCCGATCTTCTACCCGCGCGACATCGTTGGGCGCGGAACGGGCATAAAAACAACCGGGCCAAAGCTTTGCATCCAGCCTTGTAAAGGTGCCCGCATCCACAAGCTCGTCACAAAGCTGCCGGTTCTCCTCCTCCGATCCATCCACCCAGTGAATGCAGTCCGGCTGGCAAAGATCCGCCATTTTCTCGACCCAGCGGATCAAGTGGCGATTGGTCGTATGTGGCGGTGGAGGGTTCTGCCCGGCGGTGCGGGCCAAAGCGGGTGCATGGATCGTGGCTGCAGACATCAGAAAAGGGCCGCCCTTTCATACGCGGCAGAGGCGTTCCTAGCCTACGCCTCTCCGCTCGGCTGCCGTCCGTGAAAGTTGCTGGATGGCGCCGGACTGCCCGTATACCGGCCAGCGCCTCCGCGCGAGCCTATCGTCTTTTGGAATCCCCGGCGAGAGCCCTTACCTCTCTTCGAGGCGGGCGCGCTCGTTGCTCCAGTCCGTCAACCCCACCACGGTCGCCTCCACCAACGCGTTGGCCTGGAAGATGCGCGCGGGAACGGTACCCTCAAAGCCAAGAGCCTTCGGGATGCCCAGTGAGAGCGCGGCGAAGCCACCATCCATCTGGCCATGCACAGTGAAGGGAATCACGCGGGCAACGCCCCACTTGTAATCCGTCAGCAGGCCCTGCACCAGCACCAGGGCCGACGTACCTGCGGCGGCCAGCGCGGCGCGGCGGTTCTTCTTCCAGCACACCACGGCCATCGTGGCAAAGAAGCCGGCGTGGCAGAAATCGATGATGCCGTGCGTCGTGGGGCTGATTACCTTGGGCAGCTTTGCTTCAAGCTGGTGGACTGCAAGAGTTCCGAGAGCCATAAGATCAAATCCTGGTACTTTGATTCGGCCGCGCACGTGTTCGCCGTCTTCGTTCGGATGCGGGTCGTGCTTGCCGCGTTTTGCCTATGGCGCTTCAGCGCCGCCAGCGGCTGATCAGAAAGAGCACCAGGCTCAACAGCACGCTGAGCAGCAGACTTGTACCCAGGGGCGCGAAGACGCGCACATTCCGTCCGCGGTAGCTCAGGTCGCCCGGCAAGCGCCCCAGCGGCAGGCCGAGCCGCCCCAGCCCCATCACCAGAAGACCTGTCACTACCAGAACAACTCCGAAGCCTACCAACATGCGTCCCATAGGGCGGTTAGACGCGGTGAGCGGCCTGTGCAAACGCGCTTCTTCGCGCCCCGGCCCTGCAGGGAGAAAGAAAGGAGAGACCAGGTTCGGTCTCTCCCCCACCCTGAATCCCGGCTCGCGCGATCAAGCCTGCGCCCGGCGGTAGTTGGCGAAGCCAGCCATCAACGACAGACCCGTCCCCAACAGGAGAAGTGAGAGCGGTTCCGGCGTGGTGCTGACCGTGCCTGCAAAATCCAATCCCTCAGCCGCTCCGTGCTGCTGGAGCACATCGAAAGCCAGGGTGTTCGTCCCAGCAACAAAGCCCGCCAAGCGGAACGTCGTAGGCGCCGTGCAGTTGGGAGCGCTGCTGGCGCATCTGCCCGCGGTCGCGAAACCGGCCGGCGCGGTGATCTGTACGCCGTTCAGGTACACCCCGGTGGTGTCGTCGGCCATCACCGTGAGCAAACCACTGGACTCCGCCGGGCTGTCATCCACGAAGGTGGTTGTGTAGAAGTACGCGCCCGTTGGTTCAACGTGGCCGCCACTGGGGCCGTCCCCCGCGTTCTGGGCCACCCAACTCGAGTCGCCCACTGCAGGGGTCCATACACCCGCACTGCCGACGTCGTACGTGAGGCCGCTTCCGGCGCCGACCGGGGCGCTCCCGTACAGAAGCCCGCCCTCGTATTGGACGGCGGTGTTGCTCGCCCCGGCAGGGCGTGGGGTGCCCGCGGCAGAGCCATAACTGGCCAGCGTGAACGTCGAACCCGACGCGACGGCGGCGGATGCAGCAAACAGAGCAGAAAAGCAACAAGCAGACAAGAACTTCATAACAACCTCGGGAGATACCACCTCTGGGGGATGGGTCTGAACGAACGTAGCATCGCAACACGCGCCTGCACGCAGTCTCTGGTAACGCCAAGGGTCAAAGAAGTAACAGAGCTCGCAGTGTTCGCGTACCGTGACCTGCGCGCACCCGCCCGGTGCTGCGCTACCGAAACAAATTCCCAAAAAATGCATCTATATAGGCAGAGGTTTGCACCATCATGCCAAGGCTGAAAGCAGCGAACGCTTTGCTTTTCCTGGCGACCGCGTCCGTGCCCGCGACCCTTGCGGCGCAAAGCACAGACGGAGCCGTACCGGGTTCACTCAATTTTGTTCAGGGCCAGGCCACGCTGGACGGCCAGCCCATCGACACATCCGCTCCCCAAGTTCCTCGTGTGCAGGTCGGCCAAACGCTCGCTACCACGACGGGCTCAGCTGATCTTCTGCTCGCGCCCGGCGCCCTGCTGCGCGTCGGCAACAACTCGGCAGTACAGATCGTCAACCTCGACCCGCAGCGTACCGAGGTGCGCCTGGAGCAAGGTCGCGCCAACGTAACGGTCCACACCGTTCGCCATCATGATCTGCTGCTCGTCGACCTCCAGAACGGGCAAACCCAGATCCTGTCCCCCGGGCTGTACACCTTCAACGCGGCGGACAACATCGTGCGGGTCTTCAACGGCGAGGCGTATGCCTTTCCGGGGGCCGACACAGCAGCCAATGTCAAGCACGTCAAGGTGAAGGAAGGGCACGAGATCATGCTGACCGGCGACCGTGCCAAGGCCGAAAGCTTTGACCGGGAAACGGTGGACGGCGATCTGCTGCCCTGGACCGGTCCCAAAGAGACACAGGCGGCGCTGGCTGACGGCACCGTGCCGCGGAACGGCATCGGCGCCTATGAGGGTTCCGGCACCGGCTACGCCAGCTCCATGTACTCCGGCGCCTACGGCTTCGGTGGCGACCCGTTCTACGGCGTGGGGACTCCCTACGGCTTCGGTCCCTACGGGCTTAACGGCTACCCCTTCTTCGGCGTAGGCTTTGGGCCGGGCTACTACGGGCTTGGGTATGGCCTGGGGTATGGCGGGTACTACGGCGGCGGCTACGGCTACGGCGGCGGCTTTGGGGGGTACGGCGGGGGCTATGGTGTTGCCTCCGGCGGCTACACCGGCCTTGGGTACTACAACGGGCAACCAATCAAGGGGCCGGGCCGTCTTGCCGCTGGTGGGCCGGCGCGTGGCACCGCGGGCGGGTACGGCGGAGGCTATGGAGCGCGCGCAGGCGGTGGTGGTGTAAGCC
>CAXUIF010000023.1:8336-24237 GCA_964250995.1 uncultured Acidobacteriaceae bacterium | reverse complement strand
TGAGATCGCCCTTGTGGCCGATCTGCGAGAACAGGGCCGACTGATTGGGATGCCCTCCTGCGCCGGGCACGCCCGCCTCCCAGCGGCGGAGCAGATCGCTGAACTCTGCGGCCACGCTGTCCCGCTTCTCGGCAGGCAACTGCTTCCACCCAGCCCAGTCGAAGCGAAACATCTGGTGCAACACGCTGGAACCTTCAAGGGTGATAGGAACCGGGGGCAACTCTGGCACAACGACACTCTCCATACAGCAGTCATTATCGACCATGCACCGGTTCTCAGTAGCCGCACCATCCACATGAGCCGCAATTCCCGTGGCGTACCTTCGAGCACGTCGCATACTCTGTGCTCGCCTTTGTTAATCGCCGTTGCCGTTGCCTTTGCTCTTGCCTATCTTGTTGTCATTCCCGAAGGGAATCTGCGTTCTGTACCGGCAGCCGAAGCTTCAACGTGAGAAGATGGCGACGATGGATTTCTTAGTCGATCTCTTCGCTACGCTGATCGCCGAAGCGGGATTAAAGTTTGGGCTATCTGCGCTTTGCAAGCTGCCTCGCTTGGCTTCGGACCTCAGGACTGACTCTCTGCAGACTTTGTTTTCGCTTCATTCACTGAACTGAGCTGTACCAGGATGGCGGCCATGGAGGAGGATCTGTGCCCCTCCAATACCGAGTGCCGGGTGAGGCACTAGCGAACAACCTGGGGCAGACCTCGCTAACTGACAGCTACCCTGCGGGTCGTCAGCACTCACCGGGTGAAGACAGGAGCAGAATGGGCACAAAGAAAGTCACCACAGCCCCCGCGATCAAAAGGGAGCGAATGACTGCAGCCTCGCCCGCCAAAGCCCGCCGCATCGCCACCTCCGAACCCCTCGCGCCTAAGAAGACGGCCGCCAAAGGAACTTCCGCAAAGAAGCCCGCCAAACCCAAAAGCACCGCCAAACCCCTCGCCCCCGAGCGCATAGCCGCCATCCTCGACGCCCTCAAGAAGGCCTACCCCGACGCTGTTTGCGCGCTCAACCACACCGACGCCTGGCAGCTCACGGTCGCCACCATCCTCTCCGCCCAAAGCACCGACGCCGGCGTCAATCTCGCCACCCCCGAGCTCTTCCGCCAATACCCCACCCCGCAAGCCCTTGCCGAGGCCAACCCAGCCGTCATCGAAGAACTCGTCCGCCGCACTGGCTTTTACCGCAACAAGACGAAAAGCATCATCGGCGCGAGCAGGGTTATCACCGAGCGCTTCGGCGGTGAGGTCCCCCAGACCATGGACGAGATGCTCGAACTCCCCGGCGTCGCCCGTAAAACCGCCAACGTGGTGCTCGGCTCCTGGTACGGCATCCCCTCCGGCGTCGTCGTGGACACCCACGTCCTCCGCCTTTCCCGCCGTCTCGAGCTCACCAAGTCAGACGAGCCCGTCAAGGTTGAGCAGGATCTCCAAAAGATCATCCCCCAAGACCGATGGATCGATTTTTCGCACGAACTGATCCACCACGGCCGCCGCATCTGCATCGCCCGTAAGCCCCGCTGCCAGGAGTGCGCCCTCGAAACCTCGTGCAACTCCAGCGATAAAACCTGGACCTCGCACTAGCGTCAGTACTCAGTACTCAGTACTCAGTAAAGCGTCCTTGCCTCTCTTGTTTGTCATTCCCAAAGGGAATCTGCGTTCCTTGCCGCCACGCGGTCAGCTCTTCCAGCACCCCAGCAACCGCCGCAGCACCACCAACTCCCCCGTGTGATAGGCATTGTGGTCCGCGATCAGCAACGCTTCGCGCAGCAGGTTCTGCCCCTGCCCCCACACGAACGGCGCGTACAGGTCAGCCCCGGCCTTCGTCAGCAGTGCCTCAAAGGCTTTTCCGTCGGTCTCGATGGCCGCTACCGTCTCGTCCCAGCTTGCCGCGCCCGCCGGCTCCGGCGCCTTCGGCCAGTAGGCGTCGGGCCACTTCTGGTGCTGGTACCCGCCCGCGGGAGGAGCGGAGAAATCCAGGATGTCTCGCTGCGCGATCCGCAGATGTTCCAGCACTTGCCACGCCGAATACGGTAGCCCGGCCGGCACCACGCCGCGAAGTGCCGTGGGGAAGTCCGTCACGGCGGCGGCTAGCGTGGCGTGGGCCTGGCCGCCGGACAGCAACGCAAGCAGTTGGGTTACAAGGGCATCGGGCGCTGCGGGAGCACTCATGGACACTTCGATGCGGGACAAAGCAAAAGGGCCTCGGCGTTCACCGAGGCCCTGCCGGAGCCGACATCTTCAAGCGTGCGCCCGGCTCCCGTGCGTATGCACAAAATGGTACGGCGGCCAGGGTCCGGACAGCTGCATCGCGCAATCCTTCATCTGCAGCGTCGCAGAACTGTACTTGTTCTGGTATCGCTCCACTGTCTTTTTGTCCACCAGATGCGCGATGTCCAACAGCATCTTGCCGGAGTCGGTGCGCTTGCAGGTAATCTCTTCCTCAATCGGAAGGAACATCCGGTGCATCTGCACACTGAGCGCCCGCGCCCGGGACTGCCGTTCGCGCTGCCGTGTGGCCGACTCCCGCAGGTTGGAAAGGTACGCCTGCCCAGCCGCATGCGCGCCCAGTTGCGCCACCCGGGCAGCGCAAACGTCATCCACCAGGACCTTCAAATGCATCTCCGCTTTGCCGCGCAGACGCTCCACATTGGCCATGAAATGTCGCTGATTGGAGCGCACCGAGCGCCGCAGCGAGTCGTCGTCTTCAAATGTGGTGCCAAACCGGAACGGCAGTACGGTTGACCGCGTAAACGTAGCCGCGATCACCTTGACGTGCTCCCGGGCAGCACCGGACGCCTCGGCGCCGGCAAGCCGGGCAGCGTCCTCGGGAAGGTGCTCGGAGACCAGAACCGTGAGATCCGCAGCAGGAAAGAGAAAGGTCTGGCCGCCAAAAAGCCCCAGAACCCCTTCAAGGGGAACAGGGCGGCGATGGTTGGCGAGCTCGGCGAACGCGGAACGCTCCGCAATGCAATAGGCATACCACGACATAACGTTCTTGCTCCTCAGCTCTGCCGGCACGCTGACCGGCTGCACCGCAAACCACAGGCCCGCCACGGAACAGGGCTCAATCCCGTTTGGAGATGTGCTCCAGAACAAGTGCACTGTTCAATGGCGAGCCGATACTATGCCTGCCTTTGTACGGTTGGCAAGAGGAACCTTGATCGCCTATCGACGACACGTTCCTCCCCCTTCCTTTCTGGAAAACGTACCGGTCGGCGAGCATGGGGACCCGGGCTGGTAAACTGAAGCGTCATCCGGCCTCCTTGGGCCGGCACCCCCTTCGTGACCGCAAGGATGGAACGCAAACACGTGAACACTGCATTGAAGCGCGACAGCCGGCAACAGGATCAGTTCGTGCTCGCCACGGAAAACACCCTCAACTGGGCCAACAAAAACCGCCGCACGACCTTTCTCTTTCTCGGCTTGGCGTTGCTGCTGATTCTGGCCATCGCCGGGGCGTACGCGCTCTTCCACCACCGCACAACCGAGGCCCAAACAGCCTTTGGTGAGGCGATGCAGGTGTACCAGACGCCGGTCGTTCGTCCGGGCCAGGCGCTTCCTCCCGGCATGCAGGCCTTCCAGTCCGCGTCCGAGCGCGCCCTCAAAGCCAACGGCCTGTTCACGCAGGTGGCCTCCCAGTACGGCTTGACGGAACCCGGCAAGCTGGCCCAATATTTCGCCGGCATCACCTTTGCCGAAGCCGGCCAGAACGGCCCCGCTGAGGACACTTTGAAAAAGGTCGCCTCCGGTTGGAACGGAGACACCGCGGCCTTGGGCAAGCTCGCGCTCGCCCAGTTATACGCCGGCTCCGGGCGCCTGCCGCAGGCGGTTGACCTTTACGAGCAGCTCGGTAAGGGCCACGCGGCCACCGTTCCGCCAGAGCTCGCCCAGTTGCAGCTGGCGGAGCTGTACACCACCGAAGGCAAAACGGAGCAGGCTCGCCAGATCTACGCGCAGCTGAAGGATCACGACAAAGACGCCAAAGGCAAGCCCGGCATTGCGGCCCAGGTCGCCACCCGCAAGCTCAATCCGGAGGCGTCTCCGCGCGCCGCCGCACGGTAAACACCAGCGAAACGCCACAGCCTGGGGATGCCGCCCAGCTGGGACACCCCGCGTCAGGCGTCGTTTCGGTCCCCCTTGTCCACCTCCAGATGCACGGCCGTGGATTGCCCGCTGACGTGCCGCGTCAGCCGCTCTGCCAGGGCCTGTGGTGAGCGCAACCCGGCCATCACGGTCCAGGCATCGTTTTTCTTCGGCGTCCGCGGTGCCACCCACAACGGCAGCTGGAGCTTCAGGTAGTCGGCCAGCGCGCAGGCGTAAGGCTCATACAACGTGCGCATGGCGGTCAGGCGTTCGCGGCTCTGGAAGTCCTGGCACGGGTAAAAAACTGTGCCCTCCAGCGCCTCACACAATCGCGTCAACTCCTCATCGGCCAAGCGCGTGAGCGGCCGTGCCCGCAGGGCGACCTCCTCCGCCTCCAGGTGAAAGACATGGACCAGGTCCACCAGGGTATGCCGCCCAATGGCAAAGGTCAGTTGAGCCTGCCGGGTTTTCTCGCCCTCCATCATCGCGATCAACAGCGCGCAGGTGTCTAACACCGCGATCAGGGCCGCCAGCCAGCTCTGATTGTCGTGCTGCGAGCGGTAGTAGCAAAGAATGGGATAGGAGATGTGGGTTTCCAGCATCTCCGCAGACCATCGCTCCCAATCGGCCAAGAGTTCGCGCAGGATCTGCGGCCCCTCGTCGAAGCTGTGCCGCAGCAGCAGTTCAGCGGCCGCCGGCGGCGATCCGGCTCGCGCATCCAGCAGCGCCACCAGGACTTCCCTCTGCGAAAACGCGGTGTAAAGCACCGGCACATAGCCGATCACCAGCGCAATGAAGCCCAACCCCGTGCCGGATTCCAGCACCGTTAGGAGCCGGGCAAACTGCGTCTCCGGCGTCACATCCCCCAGCCCCAGCGTAAACAGCGTGGTGCCGCTCACATACAGGCACGAGCGCAGCCGCGACCACGGATCGGTGCTCTTCAGCATCGGGTCGTGGAACCCGACATGGAGCCCGTAGTCGATCAAGCCAAAACCGATCGTCAGCAAGATGGCCCAGAAGATGAAAAGAAGCAGCAGCGAGAGCGGCCCGTAGATGCTGTAGATCTGCTCGCGCGCCGCCCGTGACCGCACGCACGCGGTGAGCACCCGCCAGGGGCGCCATGTGAAGAGGAAGAACAGCCGCGTAATGCGCAGGCGGCCCACGGGCCGTCGGGGCAGGATGATGCTCTGGAAGGCATCCAGCAGCACCACCATCAGCAAAACAGCTCCGCTCACCAAAGCCAGGGCACGCATCGTCGCTTCCTTTCACTTTCGAGGCGTCGCTTGGACGCAAACAGCGTTCACTGCGTTGCATTTCTGTATCGAGCGGACGTACCTGGGCGTACACTACGGGCTCGGCCCCCGTCCTCCCGCGCCCGCACGTTGACGCTGTGCCTCTCACGAACGCTAACCAGACTCGCTGCACGGTACGCCCTGCAGGAGGTGTCCCTTATGAAGACACGCGTTCTTGTCGTAGATGACGACCGTCTCGTCGCCGACACACTTTCCTTGATCTACAACGCCAACGGGTATGAGTGCGAGGCAAGGTACTCGGCCGCCGAGGGCTTCGAACGCGCCAAGGAGTTTTCTCCCGCGCTGCTGCTCTGTGACATCACCATGCCTGAAGAAAGCGGCCTGGAGCTGGCCGCTCGGCTGCAGGAGGCTATGCCGCACATCCGCATGCTGATGCTAACCGCTTACGCCAGCAATGGGGCCAAGGTCACGGCCTACGCTCACCAACGGCGTCGCCCGTTGAAGGTCCTGCACAAACCGTGTCGCCCCGACGATCTTCTGCGAGAGACCCAGGCGTTACTCGCCAATCGCTGAGAACGATACACTCCGCGCGAGCCCTTTTCCCCGGGTGTGTGCTGGGGCTTGCGGGCCAGGGTCGTGCTGCGGGCGCTGCGTCCCGCGCCTCCCCCCCTACATCCGCGCGTATTCTGAAAGAGATGGCGGAACCTCCCCCCACCTTGGCCGATCTACGGCGGCAGCGAGCTCTGCGACGGTCGGCGCTGCCCGCCGCTCCGCCTGCTGCTGCAACCACAGCCCCGGGCCTCTTTGACCTGTTTCCGCCAACACCACTCCTGCCGGAAGCGGCTGATGCACCGCGGACGCCCCCTACGCGGCTCGACGCGACCAGCGCCACGGAGCTGACCGCCAAGAATCTCCCGCTCGCATCCGAAGGTGCACTCGCTGAAATGCCCGCTCGCGCACATTCCTCTGGGGCCGACCCGGCTTCTCAGATCTGGACCGTTAGCGGTTTGGTTCGGCATGTGCGTGGAGTTGTCGAACGGGGTTTCAGTCGCGTCACGGTCGAAGGCGAGATCTCCAACTGGCGCCCTGCCGGCAGTGGCCATTGCTACTTCACGGTCAAAGATGCCGACGCTCAGCTGTCAGCAGTGATCTTCCGCCGCCAGGCCGCCCTGCTCCGCTTTCAGCCTCGGGACGGCGATGCGGTCAAGCTCCAGGGCCAGCTTTCCGTCTACGAAAGCCGTGGACAAATGCAGCTCATCGTGGAGTGGATGCAGCAAGCTGGTCTGGGCGCGCTGCTCGCCGAGGTCCAGCGCCTGAAAGAAACTCTCCGCCGCGAAGGGCTCTTCGACCGCAAACGCCCCTTGCCCCCCTTCCCACGCTGCATCGGCGTCATCACGAGCTTGCAAGGCGCGGCGCTCCGGGACATTATCAAGGTCTGCCGGCGGCGCCATGCTGCCGTGCAGTTGCTGATCTACCCAGCCGCGGTTCAGGGGCCCCACTGCCCCGGCGAGATCGCCGCCGGTTTGCGCTGGTTCAACGCCCACCCGGACCGCGCAGAGGTCGTCCTGGTGGCGCGCGGCGGCGGCTCCTGGGAAGACCTGCATGGCTTCGACCATGAGCAGGTCGCTCGTGCGATCGCGGGCAGTACCCTCCCGGTAATCACCGGCATTGGCCACGCGACCGACACCACCGTAGCCGACGCTGCCGCCGATGTATGTGCGCCCACGCCCTCCGCCGCCGCTGAACTGCTCACTGCGGCGCAGCATCGGGTCGAGGAGCAGTTGGCTCGGCTGCACAGCCGCCTCATGCGCGCCGGGTCTTTTGAGTTGCTGCGCGCCCAGCAGCGGCTCGCCCAGCTGAGCGCGCAAACGGTCCTCCGGCGGGTGGAAGATAGCCTGAACCGCCGGGCGCAGTGGGTCGATGAGCTCCACTTCCGGTCACAAACTGCCCTGAGTCATCGCCTCCGGGCGCAATCGAACCGGGTCAGACTTGCGGAAAGCCGCTTAACCCGCCAGAACCCAAACCTCCGTTTGCAAAAGGATCGTTACCGCCTGGAAGCCCTCCGTTATCGCCTGGAGCGCGGCATCGCTCTCCGGATCGCCGCCGCTGGGGGTCGTATCAAGGTGGGCCGGAATCGACTTCAAGCCTTGAGCCCGCTTCGCGTGCTCGACCGCGGCTATGCCCTGGTCTATAACGGCGAGGGGCATCTGCTCCGCTCCGTTGAGGAGATGCAGCCCGAGCAGACGATCACCGGCCGTCTGTCCCGGGGCATCTTTACCGCTCAGGTCTCAGCGCTTTCAGGGTCAGTGACTTACCAGGGTGGCCTGTCCGTCGGGACGCCCCGCGGGGGACCACCGGAGCTTGGCTGATCGCTGCCGGCCGGTCAACCGACGACGTCGCAGCAGAAGGCCCGCGACACCGGCCACGCCTGTTCCAAGCAGAACGAAGCTGGACGGCTCGGGTGTCACGGCCGCGGGCTGCTGGGCCCCCAACACCATGAAAGCCGACGGAGAGATCTCCCTCTGCTCCGCGCCAAGGCCCTGATCCGGGCTCAACATTGGCGGGGCGGATACATCCCGTCTGGTCATCAAATCAGCATGAGCGCCGCTCGCGCTCCCACCCAAAAGGCAGGCCATCACCACCGTCGCTCGAAGGCGCATTCCTTCTCTCCCATCCGCAACAACACAGCCAACCTACACCAGCGCTGTCCGCCCTTCAGCTACACGGAAGCGTCACTCCGTGGTCCGATCGAGGCATGACCACGGCTCGACGTCCCGAAATGGAACTTCGGACGCAGCAAAGCAGCACACGCGCACAAGTTGCCGACCGCTGCCGCCCTTCGCTGCGTACACTAACGGTCGGAGACCGCATCGCATCATGCGCAAGTTGTTTGGCACCGACGGCATCCGCGCCGTCGCCGGGGAGAGCCCCCTCGATCCACGAACGATCTACGCGACAGGCCTGGCCTTGGCCAGAAAGCTTCGCGCTGAGGCGGCTGCCGACGTCGTTTCCGTCGTCCTCGGTATGGACACGCGCGAGTCCGGACCGTGGATCGCCGCCACCCTCAGCGCCGGGCTGCGCGCGGGGGGAGCCACGGTGGACAACGCGGGCGTCCTCACCACGCCGGCGATCGCCTTTCTCGCCCGCAAGCATGGGTACGCTGCTGGCGTAGTCATCTCCGCCTCACACAATCCGTGGCAGGACAATGGCATCAAGATCTTCGGCGGCGATGGATACAAGCTCCCGGACCAGGTGGAACTGGGCATCGAAGGCCTGATTGAACAGGAACTGGCGAGCGCCGACCGCGGAGCGCACGCAGTTGCGGCTGACACCGGCACCCTTTCTGCCGTGAATGAGGCTCTCCGTCTCGAGTACATCCAGTTTCTGCTCGCTGCCGTCCCGGGCATCTCCCTGGATAACCGGCATGTGGTAATTGATTGCGCGAACGGTGCGGCCTCGGCCGTTGCGCCGCAGCTCTTTGCCGCACTCCACGGCACCGTCGAGGTCACCCACGCCTCGCCGGACGGCCGCAACATCAACGAACACTGCGGCGCACTGCATCCCGAGGTCGTCGCCGCCGAGGTGAAGCAGCGGCGGGCCTTGATGGGCTTTACCTTCGACGGCGATGCGGACCGGGCGCTGTTTGCCGACGAGCACGGCCGGGTCGTGAACGGCGACGCGGTGATGCTGGCCTGCGCCCGCGACCTGCACGCCCGCGGCCAGCTCGCGGGTTCCACCGTCGTCGCCACCACCATGAGCAACATGGGCTTCGAGGCGGCCCTGCGCCGCTCTGGCATCCGCATGCTGCGCGCCCCGGTCGGGGATAAATACGTGCTGGAGCAGATGCAGAAGACCGGGGCCTCCCTCGGCGGCGAACAGTCCGGTCACATTCTCTTTCCCGCCAAGGCCACCACCGGCGACGGCCTGCTGACCGCACTGATGGTGCTCGATGTGTTGCACCGGAGCGGCAAAACGCTGGGCGAGCTCATCGCCGACCTCGAGAACTACCCGCAGGTCATCCTGAACGTGCGCGTCCGCGAGAAAAAGCCTCTCGACTCCATCCCCTCGGTGGTCGCCGCCATTCAGGCCGCGGAATCCGAACTGCGCGACACCGGGCGGGTCGTCATTCGCTACTCAGGCACCGAGGCCCTTGCGCGCGTGATGATCGAAGCCGAAAACGAAAGCCGGATGCGTCACCACGCTGAGACGATTGCCGGAGCCATCCGCGCGGAATTAGGCGCCAACGGCTAGGAAAGTACGGAAGCCCTCTATCGCCTAATTAGGCGCCCAATGGACCGTTCTCCTTCGAGGAGACAGCTGGCGGCGGCACAGCTGAGCGAGCCAGCGTGTGTCCGGCAGGCCAAGGCAAAGATCGGCGCGCTTGCCCTCATGTTTTCAAAAAAGCTGCCGATAAGCACAGCAGCGAGCGCCCATGGGCCAATGAAAACGAAACGCCAGACCTGCCACTCTCCATCAAGCCGTTGCTCGCGAAAGCACCAGGCGAACCACTAGCCTATCGCCCACCGCTAGGCGCAGGCCCAGGGTAATGCCACCAAAGTGACCTCGTCCCGTCCTTTGAGGCATAGCGATGCCCAGGGGAAACCAATGATCCTAACCAGGCACGAATAACGCGGATCAACACAACGGGAGTTGATCGCGGTCCCTTCTGGGGCCACGCGCGAAGGCCCCGCAGAAGGAAGGGATGCTCCCAAGTTCCGCCAGCTTCGGTCAAACGATCTCCTACAACGATGGAGCCGTGATCCTGTCTGAGGTCATCTCTGCGCTCACCTTTGCGCTGGATCTTACCGAGGACGCGGTCCCGGGGCATTCCCTGCGCACCTGCCTTCTCGGCATGCGGCTGGCCGAGGCCATCGCCCTGCCGCAAAGGGAACTGAGCAGCCTGTATTACGCCCTGCTGCTCAAGGACATCGGCTGTGCGGACCACGTAACCCGTCTCTCGCAGATCATGGGCGCGAGCGACCCTGGCCCTTGGCTGCTGGACAATGTGAGCTTTAGTCTCGCGTCCAACCCCATGCTGCTCGAGCATGTCTGGCGCGAGGTCCTCCCCGGAGTTCCTGTTCCAGCCGAGATCGGGCGTCTGGCCGGCGTGGAAGCCAAGCTGGGTAGCGCGAGCGGCGAAGACACCATCGCCGAAGAGCACCGCGGCGCCGAAACCATGCGGCACCTGAGCATGAGCGAAGACACCATCGCGGCGATCGCCAATATCAACGAGCGCTGGGATGGCTCGGGGCTGCCCGCAGGCAAGCGCGGCGACCAGATTCCCCAACTTGCGCGCCTGTGCGCTGTGGCGCAAACCCTGGATGCCTTTGCCACCGAGCATGGGCCCGAGGTGGCTCTTCGCATGTTGCGCACACGCCGCGGCACCTCGTTTGACCCCGATCTGGTCCGGGCAGCACAGCTCCTGCACACCACCGGCCGTCTCTGGTCGCAGTGCCAGCCCCGGGATGTCGAATCCACGCGTACCGAAGTGCTTCGCCTCGACCCGGGCGTCTCTTCCCCGCTCACGCCGGAACGCGTCGACCGCATCTGTGAGGCGTTCGGCAATGTCGTCGATGCGAAGTCGCCATTCACCTACCATCACTCCCTTGGCGTAACGGAGGTGGCTGTCGCGATCGCCACGGAGCTTGGCTTGCTGCCGGAACGCATCTCCCTTGTACGCCGTGCAGCGTTTCTTCACGACATCGGCAAGCTCGCCGTGCCCAACCAGATTTTGGACAAGCGCGGCAAGCTCGACGCTCGTGAGTGGACGCTCGTCACACGGCACCCAAAGACGTCCGGCTCCATCCTGCAGCGCGTCGGCGCCTTCCGCGAGCTCGCCAGCCTGGCTGCAGAACATCATGAACGCCTGGATGGTTCGGGCTACCCGTTTGCGCTTACTGCGAAGCAGATTTCGATCGAGTCCCGCGTGATCGCGCTGGCTGATTGCTACTCCGCGATGGCGGAAGACCGTCCCTACCGGCCCGGTCTGGATGCGCAGGACATCCTGGCGGAGATTGGTGGAGAGGCCGGAACAAAGTTCGACGGCACGTGCTTCGATGCGTTGCGTTCCGCGGTTGGGCGCTGGAACGGCAGCATGCCTCTGCAGCGCGCCAAACGCAGCGCGGCGCGCGCGGCGATCAACGTTTCCCTGCCGCCGCTCACGCTGGCCTGCTAGCTTACGGCGTGCGTCACGTCGTCCGCCGACGACCCTGCAGGCTACTTGATGTCGCGCCAGTTCTGGCCCAAACCCACCTCGGCCACGATCGGCACACGGAAGGACGCCGCACCTTCCATCTGCTCCTTCACCAAGGTCTGCATCTGCTCCGCCTCTTCCGGCAGCACGTCAAACAGCAGCTCGTCATGTACCTGCAGCGTCATCCGCGACTGCAAACGGCGCCGCTGCATCTCGGCGTCGATCCGGATCATGGCGACCTTGATCAAGTCCGCCGCGGTTCCCTGCAACGGCGTATTCACGGCGGTCCTTTCCGCAAAGCCGCGCTGGTTGGGGTTGCGGGACTGAATATCCGGAATGGGCCGCACGCGCCCAAACGCCGTCTTCACCGCTTGCGTCCGGCGCACCTGCACCAGCGTTCGCTCGATGAACTCGGCCACCCCTTTGTACCGCGCGAAATAGCGCTCAATGTACTCCCGCGCCGTCTTCTGATCGATGTTCAGATTCGCTGCCAAGCCGAAGGGCGAGATGCCGTACACAATGCCGAAGTTGACGGCCTTGGCGCGCGCCCGTGTTTCCTTGTCCATCGTGGCGGGATCTATCTCGAAGACCTCTGCTGCGGTCAGCGTGTGAATGTCCTTGCCGGTCTGGTAGGCATCCACCAGCAGAGGGTCGCCGGAAAAGTGCGCCATCAACCGCAGTTCGATCTGCGAATAGTCGGCGGACATGAGTAGATTGCCGGGCGCGGCAATAAACGCTGCACGAATCTCCCGGCCCACCGCCGTCCGGATCGGGATGTTTTGGAGGTTCGGGTTGGTCGAGCTCAGGCGGCCGGTCGCGGTCCCGACCTGATTGAAGGTCGTATGAACCCGACCTTGGGCGTCGGCCAGCACGGGCAGCTGGTCCAGGTAGGTCGACTTGAGCTTCTGGAGCTGCCGGTGCTCCAGGACCATCATCGGCACCTCATGATGCTGCGCCAGGTCTTCCAAGATGTCCTGCGCCGTCGAGATGATTTTGCCCTTGCCGTACTTGAGCGGCTTGGGCAGGTCCATCTTGTTGAACAGGATGTCGCCTAGCTGCTTGGGCGAGTTGATGTTGAAGCGGTGCCCCGAGCTGGCGTAGACCTTTTCTGCCAGATCGTCGATCATCACGGCGAGCCGCGATCCCATCTCCCCCAGCAGCGGCAAATCGACCCGCACTCCGGCCTGCTCCATGCGCAGCAGCACCGGTACGAGCGGTAGATCGATCTGGCGATACACCTCGGCCAGAGGCGCGTTCTCATCGAGCGCCGCCGCAACCTCTGCCCCTTTGCTTTGCTCAGCAGAACGCGCAACTTGCTGTTTGCCTTGGCCTTTACGTCGTTTGCTGTCCCGCTCGGCCGGCGGCTGCGGTGCAGCATTCATCGCGCCAAACAACATCTCCTGCGTGAGCGCGCCACCTAAGCCTGGCTGGTCAGCCGGGATGTCATGCTCCACCACGGAGGCCTCAAGCAGCTGCTGCTGCAGTGCCTGTGCCAGGCGCGCGACGGCCGCTGCGGCCTCGGGCAAGCGCTTCGGATCGCTTGGATTTTCTTTGGTCGGCTGGTGCACCAGGGCGCGGCTTGTGGTCCTTGCCGCGATGTCGACCAGCGTGTGCGAGCCGTGCGTCGGGTTCACCAGGTAGCTCTCGAGCATGACATCCGTGATGGCACCGCCGAGCGCGATGCCGTGCGGCGCCAGAGCGCGCAACACCGCTTTCAGGTCGTGCACCTGTTTCGGCAGCGTCGCGTCGGTGAGCGCCTCGCGCAGGCCAGCCGCCTCCAGCCCGACATCCAGACCCAGACCTGGCTGCGCGGCCAGTCCGATCCGGCTGATCGCCTCCGTCGCGGTCTCTGCCAGTACGGCCGCGGTTTCTTCGTCCTCCGCGATCCCCCCAAAGAGCGACATCGTCTGCGCGGGCGCGGGCTCGGCCTCCGCCGTACCTTCGAGCTCGGCATCCGCGCCGGCGTCCCCTGCCTCGGCGGCCACCTCCTCGCTCACGGCCTGGGAGGTCTCTGCCAGTGCGATCGCGAGATGCCCCGCCGCCCTCGCCTCGGCCAGGAGCGCGGCCAACTCCGCCTCCGAAGCCCGCGCCACGTATTCCGGCACGACCTCCTCCGTATCCGGAGCCAGGGACTTCAACAACGTCGTGAACTCGAGCTCCGTATACAGCTTGCGCAGTGCCGCCGTATCCGGTGCAGGCGTCCGCATCAGGTCCAGGTCAGCCTCGATCGGCACAGACGTATGGATGGTGACCAACTCCTTGGACAACAGGATGTTGTCCTTGTTGTTGGCCAACGATTCGCGGTACGTCTTGCGCTTGATCGCCTCAGGCGTGTCAGTCGCTGCCGCGATCGCGGCCTCCACTGTCCCAAACTGCTGAATCAGCTCCACCGAGCCCTTGTCGCCGATGCCTGGCGCGCCCGGAATGTTGTCGATGGCATCCCCGCGCAACGCCATCACGTCGATCACACGCGCGGGCGCAATGCCCAGATGGGCTTCTACCCCTGCCGCATCCAGGATCAGGTTGTCCTTGGTTGGGTTCAGGATCGACACCTGTTCGTTCACCAGCTGCATCATGTCCTTGTCGCTTGAAACGACATAGACGTGGTGCCCCAGGGCGCTCAGCTGGCAGCTGAGGGTGCCAATCACGTCGTCGGCCTCGAAGCCTTCGTAGAACACAACTGGGATTCGAAATGCCTCCAGCGCTCGCCGGATATACGGCTGCTGCTGGATCAGGTCGGGCGGCGTCTCGGTGCGGTTGGCCTTGTAGCCGCCATACTCGGTGGCCTCAAACTGCTGCGTCTTGATGTTGAACTTTTGCACGTCCTTCATCTGCCCGGCGAGTTCGTTGCGGTGAACTGGACGCCCCACGTCATACACCGCGGCCAGAAAGACCGGCGCAAAGTCCTCGCGCAGCTTGTTCAACATGTTGACGAACACGTAGGTCGCCGCCGTGGGAATGCCCGTGCGCGTCGACATAGGACGCGAGCGCTGCATCGCGTGGTACGCGCGAAAGATGAAGGCCATCGTGTCCAGCAGATACACGGGCGGCTTTGCAGAGGCGGACGGGGCAGCTTTAGAGGTTTTATCAGGCATCGCGATCTTCTTCCTAGGATGCCATCCCCTCCGCCCGCTCGCGGGTTTGCGGGACGGATTGCGCCGGGGCTCTCGCCCCGTCCCCTCCGGCTGCGCTAGAGTGCAAGGCATGGCCCGTCTTCCCGCTCGACTCGGCGCTCTGCTGGTTGTCCTTGCTACCCCCACGCTCCCCTGTTACGCCGCCGCACAGCAGACGCGCGTCGCCCCTGATGCCGGGTGCGTGCAGCACAACGGCGGTTACGTCTGTAACTGGTCCAATTTCAAGCTTGCCTTCGACCGGGCCCGTACCGTGGCCATCGAGACCGGCCGGATGGAGCGCTCCACCGCCGCCCAGTTGCGTAGCCTCGCCGCGGCGCTCGGCAAGACCCCGTCCGAGGGCGCGTCTGCCGATCTCACCTTGATGGTGCTCCCGGCAGAGCCCACCGGCGTCAACGTTGGCCCGGCCGACCACGATCTGGCCACCCTGCGCGTGTATGCCCCGAGCAGGGACTCCTCGCGCGGCGTGCTGCTCTGGGTGGAGACCTTGCGGGGCCAGGGCGACCGTCCCTGGCCAGCGGAGGTCCACGCCTTGATTACGCAGTTCCAGGAACGCTTTCCCAAGCGCTAAGGGACCGCCGCCGGCCAGCCCACATCGAGCAAACCCTACACCTTCCGTTGCAAGCCTCACCCTGCGCAGGGCTGGCATACTGAACTTGCCTTTTCCTGACGGGAGCCAACCTGCGGGTCGCCGGTCCAAGTTTCGCGCTGACAACGCGAAAATGCCCGGGATTCTCGGTCCCGGGCACAGTCGGTCAGGAAAGGTGGGTGAAACGGTTTGAGATCGATCCTGATCCGCCGCAAAGGTTGGTCGGTCAGTATCCCCGGGGAGGTTGTCCTTATGGCACTTACGGCCACTCTCGCAGCGTTGGGCAAGGTGTTCGCCTTGCTCATTCACCACTAGCTCTGTAGCAACCCGGGGGTACGGTTCGCTCCCTATCCCCGCTTATTTCTTATTTGACGCACACTCAGAACCCCTGTCAAGCACTTTCGACCAGCTACCCTAATCCTTTGCGACAGCACCTTCATAGCAGCAGCATGCAATCCCCATAGCTGAAAAAGCGGTACCCCGTCGTTACCGCATGCCGGTAGGCCGCCAGCACTCGCTCTCGTCCGGCGAACGCGCTGACCAGCATCAGCAGTGTTGACTGCGGTAGATGGAAGTTCGTCAACAAGCCACGGACCAGGCGGAAGCGGTCATCGCCCGCCGGCCCCGGCGACAAAAACAGGCCCGTGCT
>CAXUIF010000023.1:0-8236 GCA_964250995.1 uncultured Acidobacteriaceae bacterium | reverse complement strand
AAGATCTCCGGCGTAAAGTGCAGCCCCGCCGTGGGGGCGGCCGCCGAACGCGGCTCTCCCGCCTGCGCGTACACGGTTTGGTAGCGCTCGCGATCTTCCGCTGTGTTTGGCTCCGTGCGGGCGCGGTGAATGTAAGGCGGCAGCGGGAGTGAGCCGATCCGCTGGAGGACGCCTTCAAAGTCCTCCACGGGCGAGAACCGCAGCTGCCGCTCGCCAAACGCCCCCGCGCCGATCACCTCGGCGCGCAACAACGGCTCGCTCTCCGGCGTCTCCGCGAACAGCAGCATCTCCCCAAGCGCTACCTTCCTGGCGGGCTTCACCAAAGCCCGCCATACTGTGGGCTCCCCGGCGTCTTCGGAGCGCTCCGTCAAAAGCACCTCCACCGAGCCGGCTGGATGCGGCGACCCTGCCTGGGTCCGCAACCCCGCTCGGCGCGCAAACAGCCGAGCCGGCAACACCCGTGTATCGTTCAGCACCAACAGATCCCCAGGGCAGAGCACCCGCGCCAGCTCGGCGAAGTGGCCGTCCTGCCACACGCCCGTCCCCCGGTTCAACAACAGCATGCGACTGGTGCCGCGCACCGCCGGCGGGCGCTGGGCAATCAACTCCGAAGGCAGTTCGAAATCAAACTCAGAAACCAGCATGCGCCACCTTCAGTTTAGGTCCTTGTCTTGCTCCCATTCGTGAGCCGCACAGCCACCTCCAATCCATGCTGCACCGCGGATATTTCAGGGGCCGCGTGGGGGGCCCAGCCGAAGCGCACACGCGCGAAGGGCAGCGGGACGGCAAAGCGGTCCCAGGATCGCAATCGCCACGCCCGCGCCGGAGAGGCGTGAAAGCAACCTACCCAGACCGCTCCAGCCAGCTGGGCCAGGTGCACCGGTCCCGCTTTGGCCACGTGCCGGGGACCTTTGGGGCCGTCTGCCGTAAACGCGCAGACGCGGCCTTCCGCGTAGGCCTCCGCCATGCCCCGCAACCCCGCGGCTCCACCCCGCGAGCTCGACCCACGCACCGCAACGAACCCCAGCTTTTCTACGGTGCGTGCCATCAGCTCGCCATCGAACGATCGTGAGACCAGGATGGCGATCCCCAGCCCCCGAAACCGGTAGGCCGCACTCAGCAACCCCTCATGCCAGAACGCAAACACGGTCGGCCCCGGGAGCGTGTGCCCTGCCGGTGTTGCGGGCGCGAGCTCGTCGCGTATGCGCCAGGTGGCCCCCAGCGCGCGAATCACCCACGCCGCCAGCGCCGGCACGATCGCCAGCAACACCTTCTGCCGACGCGTATACGGAGATGCCCCGCCGCGTGCGGCTGGCGCGAGCGCCGCTTGGCGGTGCGCCCTCATCGTGCCTGCCCCACCCTGATCCGGAGGTGCTCGGCCAGGCGCATGGTCAGGGCCATGAGGGCCATCGTCGGCAGCTGTGGCCGACCGTCCGGAAACACAGCCGCACTTGCGACGAAGAGGTTTTCGATCCCATGCACCCGCAGCTCCGGATCCACCACACTGGACCGCGGATCGATCCCCAGACAGGCCCCGCCCATGGCATGGCGCGCGTCTTCGAGCCCGGGAATCGGCTCCAGGAACTCGTCCGTGCCCCGCCCTGCGAGCTCGGAACCTACCGACCGCCCTGCCCTGGACAACACCGTCCGGTGCCATCGAACGCCGTTCGCCTCACAAAGGCCATCAACCGCAAGCTGCTTCTCAAGAAACGCACCAAACACGCGCACACTGCGTAGATCCTCGGGCGCCAGCCGCCAGTCCACCCGTGCCTGGGTCTGCCCCTGGCCATCGCAGTCTTCGCTCAGGGTTATCCGGGATAAAGACGGCATTCGCTGCGCCACATTCACGCGCAGGCCCACCTTCGCGCGCGGCGAAACGTAGCGTCTGCCCTCGGTCCTCGCCGTTTGCCACACCCGCACGGCGTCGAAGCCGGCTTTCGGAATGTGGCCGATGTGTGACAGCAAGCTCCCGCTCTGCCCGGCCTGACGCGCCCGCAGAACCGCCCGCAACGCCGACACCCCCGAGTCCTCAGGCTCCTCGAATGTGACATGCGCCAGTGCCGGGTTGAGATCCAGCCGTCGCCGCAAGGAGTGGCTCGCCTCCAACTTCAGGGCATGCACCGTGCCCCGCACGCCGCCGATCACCCATGGCCGAACAGCCCGCACCACCCTCTCGCGAGCCTCCGCCTCCAGGGTCGCGACCTCCACCGTGAGGTGATCGTGGAAGTTCCGGCCGACTTGGTCCTGCCCATTGCCCACGCCGTCCGACGAGCGAGCGCGCGACGCCAGCAAGAGCCGGCACGTCTCCACCGTGCCCGCCGCAACCACCACCACCTCGGCACCCACGCGCACCTGGCGGCCCGTCGGTGTGCGGACCAGTGCCGCTTCGGCGCGGTCGCCCGCCTCGCTCAGGAGGATCTCGATCGCGCGCGCATGCAGAACCATGTGCGCTCTGGACTGCAGCCGCAGTCGTCTTCCCAGAAGATCCCCCAGATTGCGCCTACCGAAGGGCGCAACCTTCGAGAGCGCCGCCACGAGTCGAGGCTGAGTATGCAGCAGGGGCACTTCCTGCGCAGACAGCGCTCGAAAAAACGGCTCTGCCCCATACGGCAGATCATCGACACCCAGAAGATTTTCTATTTCGCGATAGAACGGCGACAGCACATCTTCACTGACTGACCACGCATCTCCCAGCGAACCGGGCAGCAGCTGGCCGCCCCAGTCGACCGAGCTGCCCCCCAGCGCGCGCGTGCGGCCGCGTGCCGTGCCCAGATGCGGAACACCTGCCAACTCCACCTGCGCGCCAAGCTGCTGCTCCGCCGGTTCGGGCCTCGTGCCCCCCGCCTCCAGCAGGGCAACCTCTACCCCGGCCGAGGCGAGCCGGTCCGCCAGCACCAATCCTGCGATACCGCCGCCAACCACGAGCACTTCGGGGCGCAGCCCGGCCAGCCTTCGCTCGCCCGCTTCTCCCGCCTGCGCAAGGTCGATCTCCATGCGGCTGCCCCAGGGCCAGCTAGCTGTACCGCACCCAGCGCATGATCTCCGGCAGGTTGGGTTTCTTGCCGTACATCAAAATGCCCACCCGATAGATGCGGCTCGCCAGCCATAGCACGATCGCAATGGTCAGGACCAGCAGGGCGATCGACCCCGCAATCGCTGCCACGCCCGGATGGCCCACAATCACCCGCGTATACATAATCAGCGGCGTCGTAAACGGAAAGAACGAGAAGCCCTTCGCGATCGGGCCATCGGGGTTCGTGATCACGATCATGATCACCAGCGAACTGAGGATCAAGGGCAGCATCAGGAAGATCTGCATCTGTTGCAGCTCCTGCTCGGAGTTCGTCATCGCCCCCAGCGCCGCGGCGACGGACGAATACAGCAGGTACCCTAGCAGAAAAAACACAAGGAACAGAGCGGTCTGACCAGGAGTCGGCAGGATGTGCATGTCCTGCCCGATCGTGCCGAACTTCAGCGCGCCCAGCGCCAGCGCGATCCAGATGCCCACTTGCGTCAGCCCTACCGCGCCCACGCCAATGACCTTGCCCGCCAACATCTCAGACGGGCGTATCGTCGCGAGCAGCACCTCAAACACCCGCGAGGTCTTCTCTTCGATGATCGACCGGGCCACATTCATCCCGTAAAACAGAATCACGAAGTACATCAGAAAGTACATTCCATAGGCGCTGGCCACGGCTGCCCCCGCGTGGTCGCCCCGGCCGTTGCTCGAAGCCAGCTCCACCGGCCGGAGCAATGCATCGACCTGGCCCGTCGCCATACCCGACTTCGCCAACTGCTCCCGGGTCAAGGCCGTCCGTGCCGCGTTCGCCACGCGGCTGCGGGTAATCACGTCCGACTGTACCTTGGGCACCCAGTCGAAGCTTGGCCGCCCCCCGGGCTGGGCGGCCGGTGTCACCACCAGATAGCCATCCAGGGTCGAACCTTTCTCCTTCATCTCGCGATCCAGACGCGCTCGGAGCCCCGGATCCGTTGCCGGGTACACATCCACCACGGGCTTGGCCCCAGTCTGGCTGTTGGCGAACTCCGTGCCCAGATCGGTCGCGAACTGCGGGTCCGTCGTGATCACCGCGATGTGCTGACCTGACCCCATGCTCCGTCCCATAAAGCTCATGAAGTAAAGGACAGCGCCCATCAGCGCCGGGATCAGCACCGTCATCACCATGAAGCTTCTGGCGCGCACCCGCTCCAGATACTCGCGACGGGCAATCAGAAAAACGTTGTGAAGCGAACTGGGCATCCGGTTTGGCATCAAGGCGGGCATCGGGCCCGTTGTTGCGTTGGTCATGGCATTAGGCATGCACCAAACCTCCCGAGGCCACATATTCAGGCGTGCCCTTGACTGTCTCGATAAAGATCTCCTCCAACGTCGGTTCCATCAACTCAAACCGTGTCACCTCGACCCCTGCCGCGACCGCGTCCGCCAGCAGTGACTGGGCTACCTCCGGCGTCCGTAGCGTGATCTCGGCGATGCCCGCATAAGTCTTCGCCTCCACCACGCCTGGGTGCTGCAGGAAGCGATCCGGCCCCTGGAAGACCATCTGCACCCGGTTACGGGGATACCGGCTCTTCACCTCGCGCATCGTCCCGGAAAGCACCAGCTTGCCCTGGTAGATGATCGCGATCGCATCGCAGAGCTTTTCCACCTGGTCCATACGGTGTGTCGAGAACAGGATCGCCTTGCCCTCACGCCGCAGCTCCACCAGCGTGTCCTGCAACAGCGTCGCGTTCACAGGGTCAAGCCCGCTGAAAGGCTCGTCCATGATGATCAGCTCCGGTTCATGCAGCAGCGCCGCAATGAACTGGATCTTCTGCTGCATGCCCTTGGAGAGCTCTTCGGTCCTTTTTTCGACCGCTTCGGTGATCTGCAGTCGCTCGCACCAGAGCAGCGCTCGCTTGCGCGCAACTGCCTCGTCCAGGCCGTGCAGCTGGCCCAAAAAGATCAGCTGCTCGATCACCTTCATCTTTTTGTACAGCCCCCGCTCCTCGGGCAGGTACCCGATCCGGTGCAGCGCGGTCCGGTCGAACGGCTTGCCGAACAACTCCACCGAGCCCGAGTCCGGCACCGTCATCCCGATCATCATGCGGATGGAGCTCGTCTTGCCCGATCCGTTCGGCCCAAGCAACCCGAACATCGTTCCAGGCTCGATCGCCAGCGACAAGCCGTCGACCGCAATCTTGGTGTCGTACACCTTGCGCACATGTTGTAGCTGGACGATGGGCATCAACGTTGCTTCAGTGTACCGCGAGGTTCTCTCCCCTTTCCCTGCCACAAAAGCCGCGTACGGTGGTACGCAAACCGTGCTGCGCTGTTCCACTTCGCGACATGTCCGGTCTGGAGGCACAATGGACCCATGCCCAGCTCTGCCGCGCTGCACACCGAACTCTGGACCTCCTGGGCCTCGCTGCTGCGCTCCTACGCCGCCGCCCATGGCCTGAACGCGCCGCAGCACGCCGTGGTCGAGGTCAGCCGTGACGCCATTACGCTCCGCGTCGGCTCGCGCTGGCTCCGCTTTACGCCCACGCAGGTCGAGGCCCCCGACCTGCCGGCGCGTCCCTTCCGCCTCAACGACGACGGCACGGTCACCGTTGAAAGCCACCCGCCGGAGGAGATGGACCTCGCCGCCGAGCGCTTCGCCCGCCATCTGCTCGTACCACCGCCTGAACCTCACTGAGGTATCTCTGCCCCATGCCACGCGATCACGGTCTCGAAGCCGTCCTGCAAAGTGATTTGGGTGACCTGCCCGGGTTGAGCCAGAAAGCCATGTTCGGCGGCTGGGCCTGGTTCCTGCGCGGACATCTGTTATGCGCCGCGCGGAGTGGTTCCTTGATGTTCCGCCTTGGCAAGGGCAACGAGGCCTGGGCGAAACAAACGCCGGGCATCGCGGGCGTTGTGATGCGAGGCCGGGAGATGAGCGGTTGGGTGCGCGCCACACCGGACGCCTACGGCCAGGATGAGCTTCGGCACCAACTGCTCCAGGCCTCCCTCACCTTCGTCCGGTCGCTCCCGCCCAAGTAAACCTGGTCGCATGGGCACTCAACGCGCCCGTGGCATTTCGTTCTTCCTCCGCAGATTCCTGAACCGTCCCCTGCTTCTGTGCTATCTGTATAGCAACGCATGCGCGCCACGACCGCTCAATCCGTGCTCTGTTGGCCCTTGCCGATGCGCTGTTGTTGTCGTTGCTGTCGCCTCCGCTAGCGCACTCCCCCAATCCCATCCCATGCTTCACGCCGCTGCCGGGCTGTACTCGCACTGAGCCTCTCGCAGCGGCACACACAGCAAATTAAGGAGTCCCCATGCCGGCCCCTTCGCGCCGTCTCTCGCCCGATACCTGGGCCGTCTTGCTCGCGCTCGCGCTGACCGCCCTTGTCCGCTTCCACCTTCTGACCGCCGTCCCCTGGTAAGCCGGAGATCCCTATGCCGCCCGTAAACTCCGTTGCCCTGGCCGAAGAGGCCGTCCTTCTACCCACAATGGGCACCCCCGGCAAGCTCGCCAGTGTCTTCGGCATGTTGCCCGGCATCGCTCTGCTCGCGGCGGTCGGCTATGCCGGCAAGCTCCTTGAGCAGACCATCGCGCATTACGCGAAAGCGCATCAACTGATCCTGCCCAATATCGAGTACGTCCTTTGGGCCATCCTGATCGGCCTGCTGATCTCCAACACTGTGGGTCTGCCGGCGATCTTTCGCCGCGGCGTGGCTACCTACGAGTTCTGGCTCAAGACCGGCATCGTCCTGCTGGGCGCGCGCTTTATCCTGGGCGACATCGCCCGGCTCGGCGGCATCTCGCTCGGCCTCGTCTTCGTCGAACTGGCCCTCGCCCTTACCTTCATGACCTACCTTGGTCGCGGCTTCAAGCTATCGCCCAAGCTCATCACCTTGCTGGCCGTGGGCTCCTCGGTCTGCGGCGTTTCCGCCATCATTGCCACCCAGGGCGCGATCGAGGCCGACGAGGAGGACTCCTCTTATGCCATCGCCGCGATCCTCGCGCTCGGCGCCATCTCGCTGGTCTTCTTTCCGCTCGTCGGCCATGCGCTCGGCATGAGCGACCACGCCTATGGCGTCTGGACCGGCTTGGCCGTGGACAACACCGCGGAAGCGACGGCGGCCGGTGCCATGTACTCCGACGCGGCCGGCAAGTTCGCCGTGCTCGCCAAGACCTGCCGCAACGCCATGATCGGCTTCGTCGTTCTCGGGTACGCGCTGTATTGGGCCTCCAAAGGTCAGGCCGCCACCATCGAGCACAAAGCCTCCTTTCTTTGGCGCAAGTTCCCCAAGTTCGTCCTCGGCTTCCTCCTGATCTCCGCCCTGGCCACCGCGGGCGCCTTTACCAAACCCCAACTCACAGCCCTGGGAAACCTGTCGCGCTGGGCCTTTCTGCTCACCTTCGCCGGCGTTGGCCTCCGCACCAGCTTCAAGGACCTCAGCAAACAAGGCCTTCGCCCCTTTCTGGTCGGCGCCATTGGTGAGGTCGCCATCGCCGCCATCACGCTCGGCTTGGTCTACGGGGCCGATCGCCTCTACGGTCTTTAATCGGCAAAATGCGGCAGAACTTTAGCGTGCAAATGCACCCTTTCACCGCGTGGAAGGCCGGGTTCGTTCCCCATCGGGAAAGGCCGTATCATCAAAGCCAGACATGGCCGCGATCGCCCATACCCTCTTCTCCCCCGAGCTCGCCGCGCGCTTTGACCGCCTGGTCACGCTCTATCCCGTCAAGCGCTCCGCCCTCATCCCCATGCTGCTCTACGCGCAGGACGAGGTTGGCTTCGTCTCCGACGAGGTCGTCGCCGAGATCGCGCAGCGCCTCGACCTGCTCGAGCTCGACGTCCGCAACGTCCTCAGCTATTACTCCATGCTCCGCACCAAACCCGCGGGCAAGTACAACATCCAGGTCTGCACCAATATCTCCTGCATGCTGCGCGGCGGCTACGAGCTCCTCGACCACTGCAAAAAAACGCTCGGCATCCCCCACAAGGGCGTCACTCCCGACGGCCTCTTCTCGCTCGAAGAAGTCGAGTGCATCGGCGCCTGCTGCTGGGCTCCCGCCGCCCAGGTCAACTACGACTTTCACGAAGACCTCACCCCCGCCAAGATGGACCAGGTCCTCACCGACTATGCGGAAGGGCGCTATGACGCCCAGCAGAAGGACATACGGTAATGCCCACCCAGGTCTCCCACCCCGACGAGGTCATCGTCCTCAAGCGCCGCTTCGGCCAGGGC
>CAXUIF010000022.1:0-24399 GCA_964250995.1 uncultured Acidobacteriaceae bacterium | reverse complement strand
CAAGCCGCTGGTGCTGTTCGCCTGCGGATCGCAGTCCAGCAGCAGGGTCGGGTGACCCTCCAGCGCGAAAGAGGCCGCTAAGTTCAGCGCGGTGGTGGTTTTGCCGACGCCGCCCTTCTGGTTGACAACCGCGAGGACGCGCGAAGGGAGGTCGCCTGACGCCGAGGAAGGTTCTGAGCTGTTTTTGGGTGCGCTCGCAGGCATGCGGTCTTGGGTCAGCGTACCAGAATCTGGAGTGCCCGGACTGTGCAAGGCTGTCGTGTTCCACGTGGAACACAGTGCGCCTGAGAAGAGTGCCGAGCTGCGTGCGGACCTATTGCTAGCCTCAATGCTCCGAGTGTTCCACGTGGAACACTCGGGTGAGCCGTATCCCCCGACGTTCGTTCCCCGGCATTGGCAGGAACTCCTCCCCGTCGCCCTTCTCTGTCACAAGCTCCACAAGCAACCCGCCCGTCCTCAGCCTCTGCCGCGCCACGAGCTGCATTGCCCGCATGCGGTCCACGGCGCGGAGCGTCACCACATCGAATCGCCTTTCCTCCGGTAGCGCTTCCACCCTGGCCCCCCAAACCTCGCACCCGAGCTCCAGAGACTGCACCACTTCCCGCAGAAACGCAACCTTTTTTCCTTGCGACTCCGCCAAGGTCACCTTCATCTCGGGAAGCAGAAGCTGGATGGGTAGCCCCGGAAAGCCGGCCCCCGCTCCAAAGTCCAGTACACTCGCCCTCTCGCTTACGCGTCGTAGCAAACAGAGTCCCGCAAACAGGCTCTCTCCGAAGTGCCGCTGGACAATCTCCTCCGGCTCGCGAATCGCCGTGAGGTTGGTGCGTTCGTTCCACCGCAGCAGCAGGTCCAGGTAGATCTTCAGCTGCGCGATCAGCCTTGCGGGAGGTTCTTCCGCCGTAGTCCCTTCGAGCACGAGGTAGGGCGCCAGCAATGCCCTAATTCGCTCCTCAGGCAAGCTCTGCATCGGCACCTACCAGCGTGGTGTGACCCTGCCGGTCCTCCGCCTCCGAGACCACCCAGGAGAACAGTGCCCGAGATGCAGCCGAGATCGCCATGCTTCGCTCCGGATGCCACTGCACCCCCACCATCGCGGCATGCCCTACCCGGCCCTCTACGGCTTCGACGATGCCATCCTCCGTAGAGTGTGCCACCGCGACGAGACTGTCACCCGGATCGGCAATGGCCTGATGGTGACTCGAGTTCACCGTAAGACGTCGAAAGTCTCCCTCTCCTGGGGCCTCTCCGGAGGTCAGCAGGCCCGCAATCAGGCTTTCCCGCGCAATACGAACTGCATGGGCCGCCGCCACGCCGGCTCCCGCTGCGTGGTTGACCGGCACGGGCGAAAGATCCTGTTCCAACCGTCCTCCCCGCCAAACACTAAGAAGCTGCGCGCCGAAACAGATGGCCAGCAACGGCTTTCCCACAAAGGCAGCGTGCGCCAGCAGAACGCGGTCCAGCGCCTCCCTGCGTGGGTCGGCCTTCGCGGTGGCAGGGCCGGGCCCCTCACCGTAGCTGGACGGATCCACATCAGCGGGACTGCCCGGCAACACAAACCCAGCGCAGCTTCGTACCACGTCTTCCAACTCCGGCAGGGCCAATCCAAGCTCCAGCCGCACCGGAATCGCTCCAGCGCCAGTGACAGCCGCCGCGTACTCGGGCCACGACCGCTCGTTATAGTTCACGTCCGCCGTCGTGGGCACTGGAATTCCAATCTTGACCGGCATCTTGTTTTCCGCCCCCTGATCTGCCACTTAGGATGCTACGCTGCGCTATGCGATCCCTCCTCCGCACCCTGCTGCCTCTGGGGCTCCTCGCCTGCCCGTTCCCTCTCGCCAACGCTCAGCAGCCCGACCGGACTACGCAGCTGCTGCAGAGGCTAGCCGACGCACCCGGACCTCCAGGGTACGAGGACCCCGTGCGCGCCATCATGGTCGGCGAGATGAAGCCGCTCACGGCCACCCCGCTCCGCTACGACGGCATGGGCTCAGTCGTCGGCCAGCTCGGCAGTACAGGTCCCCGCATCATGGTGGACGCGCACATGGACGAGCTTGGCGGCATGGTGCGGCGCATCGCGCCGAACGGCCAGCTCACCATGCAGATGCTTGGCGGTTGGCTCGACCAGGCCCTCGTGGACCAACGTTGGATCATCCTCGGCAGCAAGGGCCCGATCGAGGCCGTTACGGGCATTCGCGACATACACGTCGCCACTCCCGCCGAGCGCACGGCTGTGATCCCTCGCGAGAGCGTCTTCTTGGACACAGGCGCCCGCACCCCGGCCGAAGCCGCGGCCCTGGGCATCGAGCCGGGAGACCCCGTTGTGCCCGACGCGCCGTTCAAGCTATTGGCGGCCAACAACTACCTCGGCAAGGGCTGGGACGATCGCATCGGTTGCGCTGTGCTCCTGGAAGCCATGCGCCGCCTCGCAAAATTGCCGCACAACAACCAGATCTTCTTCGTTGCCACAACTCAGGAGGAGATCGGTTTGCGCGGCGCTCGCACCGCGTCCAACCTCGTTAAGCCGGATCTCGGCCTCGCCCTCGAAGGCGGTATTGCCAACGATCAGGGCGGCCACCTGGAGGAGACGCAAGCCCACCTTGGCGGGGGTCCCGGCATCTTCCTCTACGACACCAGCGCTATCCCCAATCGCAAACTCGTGCGCTTCGTCCAGGACACAGCAAAGTCGAACAACATTCCGCTGCAGTTGGACCTGGTTCAGGGCTACGGAGATGATTCCGCCGAGATGCAGGAGTCCGGCACCGGCGCGCCGACGCTGAATATCGTTACGCCTGTGCGATATACGCACGCACACAACGGCGTGGTCAATCGCGGAGACTTCGACCAAACCGTTGACCTGCTGGTCGACATCCTTCAGCACCTTGACCAGCCCACGGTGGACCGCATCCGGGACTTCACCCCGCAGTCTTGATCCCCTCGAACACCCCGCATCGGCACGGGATTCACGCTCCAGAGGACGAGGGCTCGCACGCGGGCGGGTTTTACATCTCCTCGTCGTCGCCGATCGGCATACCCGGGGGAGCTTCCACGGGCTTTGCCGCCACAAACTGGTCCGGATGCTCTTGAAACAGTGCGATTCGCGCCTTCACCTCGGCTGCGAAGTCCGCTTCTTCCTTGGAAGGCGGCGGAACCGTAGAGGACATAAACGTGGCGGCGTAGTTTCTGGCTGCTCCGCGCACCTCATCCGGCGCCTGCGCATCCGCTGCGAGTCGCAGGAGCGCCTCCACAACCCGGCCTTCGACGGCCCGCCCAATCTGGGCCTGCATCGTGCCATCGTGGGGGCGACCCTGAACCTGCTTAAAGGTAGCAGTGAGCACCTCATCGAAGCCTGGTGACTGCGCCTTGCGCGCATGGTACTGCACCAATCGCGCAGCTCGCTGCGGCTCAAACAAGAGCGCCAGCGTCAGATCCGCCGCACTTGCCGCTGCCGTAACCGGATCGAAGGTCAGCCCCGTGCGTGAGGCAAAGGACTCCTGTGTTCGCGGATAGCCGGGTGGGTGCGGAGGCAGGATCGCCAGCAGGCTCTCCGGCAAGGTCAACACCTCCGGCGACAACGTCCTCAGCACCGCAGCCAGCGCTTTCCTTTGCGTTTCTCCGGACACGATCGCGGGCGGGGCCTCATCATCCCCGCGCAGGTTATAGGCATACTGGAGCCCGCCGATGACTTTGGCCGCAGCCTCTGTCTGGTACCGGTGGAGGAGGTACAGCGGAACCAGTGTCTCCTCGAGCTGTGCCAGGGGAGCGCCTTCCCTGATCGCCCCCGGCCCAAAGCGCGCGAGCGCCACCGCACGTACCTCCAAGATGCGGTTCAACTCGTCCGCCGAGTCTGCGCCGTTGTCCCACAGATGTGCATGTGGGTGCGCCGACCCCAGCGGCCGCGCGTCCTGGTCCGTGATGTAGGGAATGCCTCGCTTCTGCGCAGCGCCCAGCATGCGATCCAACGCCGCCGTCTCCACCTCACCCGTCACCTCGGGCGCAAATTGGCGATAGCCATAGTCGATCGACACCTTATCCCACTCGCCGATGTTGCTTGCGTACGCCTGGGTCAGGTCCGGCACACCGTTCCGCAGCGCAACAAACGGGTGTGGGTAGTCCATCACGCTCGCCCCCTGGCTGTAGCTGGACGCTGCGAAGTTATGCGCCAATCCCAAGGTGTGCCCGGTTTCGTGCGCGCTGAGCTGCCGGATGCGCGCCAAGACCATCTGCGACATCGGATCGTCCTTGGACCCCGCGGCGAAACCCTTCGCATGCGCGCCCGTGTACGGGGCCAGCAGCGCTTCCGCAATCAGGTAGTCCTGCCGCCCTCGCAGGCTTCCGAGCGTGACATTCCCCTTCAAAATCTCGCCCGTACGCGGGTCGATCACGGTTGCGCCGTAGCTCCACCCGCGCGTATAGCGATGCACCCACTGGATGATGTTGTACCGGACATCCATAGGGTCGGCGTCCTCAGGCAGCACCTCGACCTGGAACGCATTGCGCCAGCCGGCGGCCGTGAAGGCCTGATTCCACCAGCTCGCACCCTCCACCAACGCGCTCCGGATAGGCTCCGGCGCACCTCGATCCACGTAGTAGACAATCGGTTGAACGGGCTCGCAGTCCACCTTGCAGCCGGGGTCCTTCTTCACCAGCCGGTGCCGCTCAATGAACCGCTGATCCAGATCCGCCCCGAGCGGCGCCGCATAGTCCCGGTACGCCAGATCGAAGTATCCCGACCGAGGATCGTACCGCCGTGGAACGAATCCCGCCTCGGGCAGCGCCACAAAGCTCTGCCGCTCCCGCAGAGTCAACGCACGCGGGTCCGGCGTGACATCCCGCACGTATTGCCCCTTCGGCGTGCCCTCGGTTGTAAAGGTAAGGATGGCCTCCACTTCGGTGTTCTTCGGGAACACCCGGGTCGCTTCCATAGAGACCGCCGACCGGGATGGTTCCACCTTGTAGGTGCCCTGCTGCGTCCGGGCCAGCGCTTCGGCTACACCGTGCGCGTCGCGCAGAAAGAAGTCCGTAGCGTCGACCAGGACGCGTCCGTCGGGCGCTTCCGCTTCCACCTTAAAGCCCCACAGCACACTCTCCGGGAAGCTCTGGCGGACGGCCAGGACTTCGGCAGGCGCCGTGGCGGTGGTGCGCAAACGATCATTGCTCTCGACCAGCAGCACCTTGGGCCCCTGCCGCTCGAAGCGCACGAGCCGCGCCGGCGCGGTTTGCCCGCGGTCCAATCCCAGATCATTCGACCCCGTGCCATACGGGAGAGAGTCGGTGTACAGCAGTTCCGCCCCAGGCTTCGGAATTTCCAGATAGAGCTTGCCGGTCCTGCTGTCCCAGTCCAAAGGAAGAAAGCCCTCCAGGTGCTGGAGTCCCGCCGTCCGTTGCGCTACCGTTGCGGGAAGCGAAGCCTTCGCCGTGGTCTCAGGCCCTTGCGCCCTGCCAGACGAAACGGACGCAAGTACCGGCGACGCCGCCAGGAGGAGAGACAGGAGCTTAAGGACCATGGGCCTCTTGTATCACCTCAGCTGGGCCTCTCCTACAAGGACAGCATCAAATCGTCCGCAGAGCGCTGGATCGTGGTGGCTCGTAGAGCTTTGATCCTGCACCGCAGGCCCTTCGGCCCTGTCACTCCGGTGACGGATCAGGGCCGCACAGCCTGTCGATCAGCGAGGCTAGCGCCCTTCCGTTCCCGTCCGATCCTCAATCAGTACATCCCGCTTTACGGTGAAATCGGCGCTTTTCTCTATGACCGACGTCGTTTTACGAACATGCACCTCTTCGCGCAGCCATAGCTCCCGCTTCACAACCAGGCGTTCTTCTACCAGCGGAAAGATGATCGTTTCGCCCACCTGGCGGATCTCCGGCTGTGTTTCCACGGCCTGATCGACAGGAACGTGCTCAATCTCCCACGTCACATTGGACAAGGGCACACTCACCGTCTGCACCTCCTCCTGGGTATCCCGCCGCAGGCGCACGCGTCCAGTCTCCACCTCGGTCTTCCCCACCAGCATCTGCTCCGCGATCAACGGAATCACGGTCTCACCTGCAGTGGCGGTCCGCTGTGTGCTCCCTGTCTCGAAGCCCCCGCCCGTCCGGCTTTCCTGCGCGTCCTGTGGCATAGCGTTGCCCGTACTTGCGTTGCTCGCGCTTGCGTTGCTCGCGCCTGCGTTGCTTACAGGCTGTCCAGCGAGCGCCTGCAACAGCACATCGGTGGGCAAAACCACCCGTTGCCCCGAGGGCAGCAGCAACGCCGTCTTTGGAGCCTGCGGGTTGAAGTCCCCGGTGGCCGCCAGCTCGTTTTCGTATGCGCCTTCCAACTGCAGAATCGACATATGCTCCCTCACACGCATCAGGGGCCCGAAGCGCACGCTCCGGACCCCTGGGTTATGGCGTTTCCGCAGCCTTAGTATTTGTTGCTGGTGTTCTTCGTGCCCATGCCAGTCGTCTTGTCCGTACCGACGCTCGTGGCCACCTGCTCCACATCCACCTCGGTACGGCGCACGGAATCCTGCACGGTTTCTGTCCGCTCGGAAGCCTGCTTGCCGACCACAACCTCTTCGACAACGCGGCTGGCCTTGCCCACAACGGCCTCTTCACCCATGGCGCGCACTTCAATCGGACCAGCATCGGTGAAGTCAGCTGCGCTAGCGGGACGATCCACTGGACGCCGATCCACAACCACGCGCTCGTCATGGAGGCTCACGCTCTCGCTCACAGGGGTGCTTACCACACGGGAGAACACCCGCACACCGCCGCGCTCCACTTCACGCTTGCCCACAACCAGCTCTTCCTCAACAACCGGAATGACCTGCTCGCCGGTAACGGAGCTACCCGTCGCACCGTAGTTTGCCTTGCCGGACGTCTGGCCATAGCCCGCGCCGCTGCCGCCCTGGATGTCCTGCGCGCCATACTGACGCAACACGGCAGCCGCGCGGTCCACTTCGCCTTCGGCAACATTCACCGCTACCAGCGCGCCCCCACCACTGACGCCCTCGGTGTATGAGCGATGCATGTCCTCATCATGACCCGTCAGGTTCTCGAAGAAATTCTTGATCTTGCCGCCAACCGACTCGGCCGCGTTTGCAACGCCTGTGCCAACGCCCGTGCCCGTGGTGCCGGTAGTACCCGTCATGCGGGAGCCGCTTCCATAGCCACTCTCGCTCTGGTTTCCATAGCCGCTCTCGCTTTGGTCGATCACGGTCACGTCGCCACCGCTGTAGCCCTCACCCAGCAGAGCCTGCTTCACCTGGTTCGCTTCACTCACCGTCTTGTACATGCCAACGACTGTCTGCATATCTATCTCTCTTTCGTCTCTGATGTTCGTTGAAAGTCGCGCAGGCGGTGTGCTGGCTCCGCCTGCGCCTGACAATGTCGTTATTGCTGCTGAAACAGTTCCACGCGGCGGTTGTCTGCTTTGCCGCTTGCTGTGTCGTTGGTGTCCGCGGGGTTGGCCGGGCCAAAGCCCTCGCCAGTCAAGTGGGAGCCATCCACACCCTGGGCCTTGAGGAAGTCCGCGACGGCCTGGCTGCGGCGTTGCGACAAGGTCATGTTGTGCGGGTCGCTGCCCGTGGAGTCCGTGTACCCTTCCAACCGGATACGCGCCTCGGGATGCTGCTTCATATAGGCAGCAGCCTGCGTTAGCGTTGCCTGATCGTCGGGCGTCAATGTTGCCTCGTTGGTCGCAAAGTGCACCGCACCCAAGCTCGGCATGCTCGCTGTACCTGCCGTTGTCGGCGCCGACTGCACCGGCACTGGCGCGGCTGACTGGCCATTGTTCGCATCATGATTGCGGTGCAGCAGGTACCACGCCAGCAATCCTAGAATCAGCAACAGCGGCAGCAGCCAAGCCCAGACCGGCACTCCGCCCCGTTTGCCGTCCTCGTACACTTTCACTCGTTCCGTAGCCATCTTTTACCCTCGACCCACCGTTAGCGGGTTGCTCAAATCTGTGTGAAACTTCGGGCCGCCGCGTAGCTTCGGAGCCTCGCAGCCCCACGAAACTGCGCAGGCGGGCCCGCTCTCTATCGGCGTGTGGTGGTTTCCGGGCGCGCGGTGCGCGCATCGGCTGCGTCCACCTGCTCTACCTCCACCTCAGTGTGCCGCACAGAGTCCTGAACGACTTCCGTCCGGTCACTCTCCACCTTGCCCACATGCACCTCTTCCACCACGCGCGCTACCTTCTGCACCACGGGCACCTCGGCGGTCTCGACCAACTCGATCTCCTGCGAACCGGCGCGAACATCCGCTTCGGTCACCGCGCGATCTACTGGCCTGCGGTTTACCACCACGTGCTCCTCATGCAGGTTCACCTGCTCGGTGACAGGCTGTTCCACCGTGTGCCGGTACACGCGTACACCACCGCGTTCCACCTCACGCTTGCCCACCACCAGCGACTCCTCTGTCACCGGGATCACAGCCTCACCGGCGAGCGTGCTCCCCGTGGGCTCGGCAGCGTACGGCGCGCCCGCTGCCAGATTCGCATCCGGGTTTGCACCCAGGTCGGCTTCGTCAATTTTTTCGGCGCTGTACTTGTGGAAGATGCGCTCAATCTCTGCGCTGCGGCCTTCCGGCGCTTCCAGTGAGACCACGACACCACCGTGCCGTAAGCCGTCCTGCAGATGTGCCAGATCCCGCTCCGGTACACCCACGTCCGCCAGCGACTGCGATCCGGTCATCCCGGTCGAATACGCGCTGTCACCCAAGGTGCTTACGCTTTCGCGAGCAATGCCCAGGCCTTCCAAGGCACTCACGGCCGCGGTCGCGCGGTCCGCATGGTGAAACAGACAGATAAACCGAGTCAATCCTTCATTTAGAGCCATATGTACTCCCGAGCGCGTACTCCCGCGCCCGTGAGAGCCGCGCTTCCACGCAGCACACAAGGGCGCATCCAATACCGGGCTCTTCCAAGGGTTTTTTGCGGCTGAAGCGCCGCGAGTCAATCATCGTTGCGCGCTCTTCGGATCGATACCTGCAAACGCCAACGCTTACGTGTGGTAAGGTGCCGGTCGTCCGACCAACGTTGCTCGCACCTTGCATTTTTCATCGGCTTGCGCTTACCGTGCGTGCATCAAGTGCCCCGTAACACCGTCCCTGCACCAACAAAAGGGCGCTTGGCGGCCCCGAACGCCTCCAACGTGCGCCTTGACACGGCAGATCTCCTCCCGCATAGTTCCTTCCATTCGAAAGCAGCGAAATCCTATGCGCAAACTGTTCGCCCTTCGCCTCCTGAGTACGGGCTGCGCCAGCGCCGTGCTGGCCGGCTGCGCGGTTTCGCTTGCGCCGCTACAGCGCAACACAGCTGGATTCGCCACCGGTACGATCACCGTGACGAACAGCTCCGCCAATGCCTACCGCGCGGCCAACCGGCTGCACGAAGACCAGCAATTGGCACTCGCCGTCCTCAGCTACGACAAGCGCCCCGCCTGGAACCCGGCAGACTACGCTAAGCCGCTGCTGACTCCCACGCAATTGGCGGGCCGTCTCGCCGTCCTCGACGCGTTGAAACAGTACGCCGAAACCCTCGCTGGCCTAGGCGCAACGGGCCACGGGAAAGATCTGGACGCCACCTCATCGCAGCTCGGCAGTACGCTGCAGGGTCTCAGCCTCAACGTTGCCACCGTTTTTGCTACCGCCATCCCTGGCGCCCCGACGCTTTCTGACAATGACAAGACAGCGCTCAGCGCGGGCCTCGTGGGCCTTGGAAATCTGCTGGATCAGCGGCTTGTTCGCCGACAGCTGCCGAAGGTGTTGCAGCAGCACGATCCCGATGTCGCGGCGATCTGCAACGCCCTTGACAGCGATGTCGAGATCCTTCGCCGCCAGGCCGACCGCGACTTCGGCACCCTGGAAGAAGCGCAGGACCAGTACATCCGCGACCCCGCCAGCGCGCTGGCAGGGTCCGAGCGCCGCACTGCCATCGCGCGCTTGCCCACGCTCGTTCGCGAGCAACAGGAAAACGACGATCTGCTTGCCCGTCTGCAGACTACCCTGCGCACCCTTGCCCGTACACACCACGCGCTGACCGTGGCGGCGCAAGGAAACCGCTCGCCGTCGATCGATCCGTACCTCGAGGATCTCGCGATCCAAGGTCAGGCCCTCGCGGCTCTGACCGCTCGCCCCTCCAGCCCGCCAGCAGGCTCCCAGGAGTTCCCATGACCCCAACCCAAGTTTCCCCGTTACAACATCCCAGCCTCGGTGAGGCTTACCAGACCGTCTACGACCTGCTAGGCACCCTCTACTGGGAGAGCTCCGACCTGCCAACCAAGGACCTGGTCTTCGGCGCCCGCGAAGCTGTGGGCGAGATCCTCGATGCTGTCGACCAGCAAGGGCTCGTCGACAACACAAAGATTCTCAATGCCCTTTTACCGAAGATCACCATGGCCAACACCGCCTTGAAGGAGATTCAGGCCGGCATCTCCAGCATCACCCGCAACCTGAACACGGCGGCCAATCTGGTGGCTGCTGTCTCTAAGGTCCTCTCGCTGGTCCCCCGGTTCTAAGGGCGGCATGTCCTTTTTGGCTCTCTCTCTCTCTCTCTGCTTATCGGGGGCACTTCTGTCCCTCTGCCCGGAACGGCTTATGGTTGCGTCCATTACCTAAGTAATGAGGAATCCGTTCAGAAGCGAGATGAGTAATCACCTTGGCACACTGGTGTCACGTGACTCCCACCGCTGGCCTTCCCCCCTCCCCCATCAGTGGGATTCGCTGCTCCCCAAAGCCCGGTACTCTCGCTTTGGTCAAGGACGCGTGCGAACGCCCAAGGTCACTCGGCACAGTAACTTAAGTACTGTCCGACAGCCAAGCCCTCGCATATCCCCTTGCTCTACTTCTTCCTCGATCGAGGTTATGCAATGCTGCCGTCTTCCAATTTTTCGAAGTTCCTCTTGTTCTGCGGTGTGTGCGCCAGCGTGGTTCTACCCTCGCTCGCCTCCGCCTCTGAGAGGGACAAACCTGAACACGAAAAGACTTCTCCCGATCTAGCGGCGCCCGCCTCTGGATCCACCTCCGTAATCATCCAGTATGGCGACGCGCCTACCGCGACAGAGCTCAGCGAACTCGAGGCTCTGGGTGGCTCTGCGCCCGTGCTCCTGAAGAGCATCCATGCCGTTCAGGTAAACCTGCCAGCTACCGCGCTCGCGGTCCTCAGCCGACATCACAGCATTCGCTACATGACCCCGGATCGCTCGCTGGCAACACACGGCTTCGGCGGTGGCGATAAAGAAGGGGACATCTCCGATCCCAACAGCCTCGGGAGCTCGATTGCTACAAGCGCCGAATACACGGTGGACCCCATCAATGCGCCCGCTGCGTGGGCCCGCGGGTATCTGGGCGCCGGCATCGGCGTAGCCGTCATCGACAGTGGCATCAACCAGGCCAGCGACCTTCAGCTCTCCAGCGGCGAGAAGGAAAGCAAGGGCGACGGCGCCAAGGGCCGCATCCTCTACAGTCAGGACTTTGTTCCCGGGGAGAATGACCCGTCTGACTACTACGGGCACGGCACCCACGTCGCCGGGCTGATCGGTGGCAACGGCGCAGCCTCTACGGGTAAGCCGTATTTCCGTACCTTCTACGGCGTCGCGCCCAACGTGAACCTGATCAACCTCAAGGTCCTCGACAGCAAGGGCCAGGGTACCGACACCGCTGTAATCCAGGCCATCGAAACGGCCATCGCTCTCAAGAACACCTACAACATCCGCGTGATCAACCTTTCGCTCGGGCGACCGATTTTTGAGAGCTTCAAGCTTGATCCGCTTTGCCAGGCAGTAGAGCAGGCATGGAAAGCCGGCATCGTGGTCGTCGCGGCTGCGGGCAACAACGGTCGCGATCTGGCGTTGAACACGGAAGGGTACGGCACGATCGAAGCTCCCGGCAACGACCCATATGTTCTGACTGTGGGTGCGGTCCGCACCAACGGCACAGCCACGATCACCGACGATGCGGTAGCCAGCTATAGCTCCAAGGGACCTTCTTTCATTGATCAGGTGGCCAAGCCGGACCTTCTGGCGCCCGGGAACCTGGTCACCAGCCTCAACGCGCAGGGCAATACCCTGCAAACGGCGAACCCGTCGTTCTACACACCGCTGAGCTTTTACCACAATGGCAAGAACAACGGCGTCTCGCCGGATTACATGCCCCTTAGCGGCACCAGCATGGCGACCGGCGTTGCCAGCGGCGCAGTGGCTCTTCTTCTGGATGCCAACAGCGCAATGACGCCGGATCAGGTGAAGGCCTTGTTAATGGAGGATGCCAACAAATCCGTCCTGCCCAAGACCAGCTCTGTCACCGACAAAGGGGTCACCTACGTGGCGCACAACGACGTCTTCACCGTTGGCGCAGGCTATCTGGACATTGGAGCAGCCGTCGCAGACGCGAAATCTAAGCTGGTTCCTACGGGAACCGCGATGTCGCCCCTGGCCGTGTATAGCGCCACCAGCGGACAAGTCGGGCTCGTGAAGGATGCGACAGCGCTTTGGGGCGCCACCGCGCTTTGGGGTGCTTCCAACGTCTACGGCGAGAGCGCCTTCGTCGGCGGCAGCACCGCGCTTTGGGGAGCCAGCAGCACGCAAGCCTCTACCGCCCTCTGGGGCGCAGGGACGACGCAAGCTTCCACTGCCCTTTGGGGCGCAGGGACGACCCAGGGGTCTACGGCCCTTTGGGGTGCCACGGCCCTCTGGGGCGCGACGGCTCTCTGGGGTGCGGATGACCCACAGGCCTTCACTGCTCTTTGGGGCGCTACGGCTCTCTGGGGTGCGGGCACTCCCCAAGCCGCCACGGCACTCTGGGGCGCTACCACTCTTGATGGCTCTACCGCGCTGTGGGGGGCATCTCACCCATCGAGTTCTACCGCGCTCTGGGGCGCTTCCACCCTCAGCGGCTCCACCGCGCTCTGGGGCGCTTCGACCTTCGCCCGCTTCTAAGCGGCGATGCGACCCTGCTCCACTTCGGCAGCTCCGTACACTGTACGGAGCTGCTTTTTCCTTTGCCTTGATCCAGCTTCAGTACCCTCCTCCCCGAACACCCTTCGACTGCAAAAGAAGCGCCGAGAACGGCCAGCTACTCCACCCAGAGCATTCGGTTCCACAAGCAGGCACTTGCAGAACAGTTTCGCCTAACAGCACTAAGCTCCCTCTGTCGCCGACCCCGCGGAGAGCGACAGGTAGCGTTGCATCGTCTTGTAAACTCCGACGCGAGATAACGCCGTCATCGCCTCCTGGACGGACCGCACGAACGTCACGTCAGACGGGAGCCTTTCCCCAAAGATGGACCGCACGGCCAGCATGGGCCTTGGGTCGTCCCCCGCATTCCGCGCGATCGCAGTCAGCTCCGCGGCGCGCGCATCCACGATGTCGAGGGGATGTCCGCGTTCATCCGTACCGCGGCCCAGATAGAAGATCCAGCTCGCGATCACCAGCGTCAGTAAGGGTGTGGGCCGACCCGCAGCCAGCAGTTCCTGGATGGACGGCAGCAGCCACTTGGGCAGCTTGGCGGAGCCCTCCGAAGCAATCCGGGTGACTTGATCGTTGATCGTTGGGTTCGAAAAGCGCTCGATCAGCGTCTGCTTATATTGCTGCACATTGGTTCCGGGGATCGCCGGCACAATGGGAGTGACCTCCTCCATGAACCGGGCCATAAACGATCCAAAAAGAGAGTCGGCCAGGACCTCATGGACAAACCGGAAACCGGCAAGCGCGCCCAGGTAAGCCATGGCCAGATGGCTTCCGTTCAGCAGCCGGATCTTCATCGTCTCGTAGGGTGCAACGTCCGTGGTCAGCTGCGCACCGACCGTCTCCCAGGCGGGCCGGCCGCTCGGAAAGTGATCCTCGATGACCCACTGCAGGAAAGGCTCGGTCACTACGGGCCAGGCATCGTCCACCCCAAAGCGTTCAGCCACAAACGCAACATCGGCGGGGGTAGTGGCCGGAGTGATGCGATCCACCATGCTGTTGGGAAAGGCGACATGGTCCGCTACCCACCGCCGCAGCTCCGGCTGCCTGAGTTCGCAGAAGCCGAGCATCACCTTCCGCGTCACATCGCCGTTGCCTTGCAGGTTGTCACAGGACATGATCGTGAAGGGCGGCAGACCGCGCTGCCTGCGGCGGTCCAGCGCCTCCGCCATCAGGCCGATGGACGTTGCCGGCCGGTCTGGCTGGGCAAGGTCCTGCTGAATCGCGGGGTCGTCGGCACGGAAGGCGCCGGTGCCTTCATCGAGGAAGTAGCCACCCTCGGTGATCGTGAGCGACACGATACGGGTGGCAGGCGCGGCCATTCGCTCAAGGGCCTCTTCCCGCTGCGCGGGCGCATACAGGTAGTCGACCAGCGAGCCGATGACGCGCGCCGTTTGCGCCTCCGCGCTGCGCTCGACAAGCGTGTACAAGCCGTTCTGGTCCCGCAGCACATCGCGCATGCGATCGTCGCTCGCCAAGACACCGAGACCGCACTCACCCCAACGCTCTGTGTTTCCGTGCGCGAGCAGATCGTCCAGGTATACCGCCTGGTGCGCGCGGTGAAAGCCGCCCACGCCGATATGCACGGTGTGTTGCTGCAAAGCGCGTCGGTCGTAAACCGGCACACGCACCTGCGAGGGCAGGTGCTGCAACGTAGCCTCGTTCAGTTTCACGCTGGCACTTTCTGGCATGGTCGTCGTCTCCGTCCTTCTATGCGGCTGAGCTTGGCTATAGGGCGAGCTTCGTCGCTTAGTCCACCTTCGCCCGAAGCGCTCTGCCTTCACCGTCAAACACGTGCAGGTGGGCCGGATCGGGGCGTAGATGTATCTGCTGGTCCAGGCGCACGTCCGTCTCGCCGTTCACGCGCACGGTCAACGGCTCGCCGGTGCTGGTTTGCAGGTGCAGGTAACTTTCGCCGCCCAGGTGTTCGACAACCTGGACCTGCGCGGGCAGACCTCCTGCCGTAACGATCTGCAGATGCTCGGGGCGAATGCCCAGGGTCACCCGATCACCGGTCGCAGCCGGTATCGCAGGAGCGTGGATCCGAGTCGTGTCGCACACCAGCAGGTAACTGCTGCCGGTATCCTCACTGTGGACGGTTGCCTTCAGAAAGTTCATGCGTGGTGAACCAATAAAACCCGCGACGAACAGGTTCTTCGGGGAGCGATATAGCTCCATGGGCGTGCCCACCTGCTCGACGACTCCAGCACGCAACACCACAATGCGATCAGCCATCGTCATGGCCTCTACCTGATCGTGCGTGACGTAGATCATCGTGGCGTGCAGCTGCCGATGCAGCTTCGTCAGCTCCAGCCGCATGCGCACGCGCAGCGCCGCGTCCAAATTCGACAGCGGCTCGTCGAAGAGAAATACCTTGGGATTCCGAACGATCGCGCGCCCGATGGCCACGCGCTGACGCTGCCCGCCGGACAACTCCTTCGGCTTACGCTCTAGCAGCGGCTCAAGATCGAGAATGCGAGCCGCATCCAGCACCTTGCGTTGCCGTTCGGCCTTCGCGACACCGGCGAGCTTCAAGCTGAACGACATGTTGTCCGCCACGGTCATATGCGGGTACAACGCGTAGCTCTGAAAAACCAGCGCCAGACCACGCTTTGCGGGCGGTACCTCGTTCACGCGCTGGCCGTCGATCAGCAGGTCACCATCGGTGATGTCCTCGAGCCCCGCAATTAACCGCAGCAGCGTCGATTTGCCGCAGCCGGATGGGCCAACAAACACCGTCAACTCCTGATCGCGCAGGACCAGGTTGACGCCCTTGATGATCTCCGTACCGTCAAAGCGCTTCCGCACCTGATGCAGCTCCACCGTCGCCATGCCGTGCTCCGCTCCTTACTTCACTGCACCGAACGTGAGACCGCGTACCAATTGCTTTTGACTCGCCCATCCAAGGATCAGGATAGGAGCGATCGCCATTGTGGATGCGGCTGAAAGCTTCGCATAAAACAAACCTTCCGGACTGGAGAACGAAGCGATGAACGCGGGCAGCGGTGCTGCTTTGGCCGCCGTCAACGTAAGGCTCCAGAACGCCTCATTCCACGCCAGAATGGTCGCCAGCAGGCCAGTCGACACGATGCCCGGCAATGACAGCGGCAGCAGCAGATGGTACAGCTCGCCGAAAGGCCCCGCACCGTCCATCCTTCCCGCCTCAAGTACCTCCGCGGGCACGTCTTTGAAGAACGTATAGAGCATCCAGATCAGGATCGGCAAGTTGGCCACGGCGTCCAGCAGCAGCAGGCCCGTCTTGGTATCGAGTAGCCCGATATCCCGGAAGATCAGGTAAACCGGTACCAGGGCCCCAACCGGCGGCATCATCTTTGTGGACAGCATCCAGAGCAGCGTGCTTTTCGTGCGCCGGGTCGGGGCAAAGGCCATGGTGTACGCGGAGGGTATGGCGAAAAAGAGCGCCAGCAGCGTGGAGCCCAGGGACACAACCACGCTATTGAACGCGAAGTGGAGATAGCTGGCCCGCTCCTGTACGGCGCTGTAGTTTTCCAGGGTGGGGCGGAAGAACAGATGCGGCACGCGCGAGATTGCCTCCGTCTCTGTCTTGAAGCTCGTCAGAACCATCCAGAAGATCGGAAAGGCGAGCAGGCCTGCGACTACCCAGGCGAGCACCGTCATGGCGAGCTTTCGCCAGAGTTTCTGGGCCCCGACGCCTTCCGCTCCACTCATAGGTGGACCTTGCGCGCGAAAGAGCGAATCAGAAACGCGGCCAGAACATTGGCCAGCACGATCGCGAGTAAGCCCGCAACCGAGGCCCCACCAATGTCGTACTCCATCAACACATAACGGTAGATCAGGAAGGAGAGATTTGTGGAAGCGAAGCCGGGACCGCCCGCCGTCGTAACGTAGATCTCCGCGAAGATACCCAGCAGGAAGATCGTTTCAATCATGATCGTCGCCGACACTGCGCGTCCGAGATGCGGCCAGATGATGTAGCGAAAGAGCGCGATCGAGCCCGCGCCGTCCATGCGCGCCGCCTCCTTGCGTTCGGCATCAAGGGACTGCACCGCCGTCAACAAGGTGAGCACGGCGAAGGGAAGCCACTGCCACGAGACGATCACAATGATCGACAGTAACGGCACACGGCCGAACCAGTCCACGGGCTTCAGACCGACCGACCGCATACCGAAGGCCAACACGCCATTGTCCGGTTGCAGCATCATGTTCTTCCACACCAGCGCGCTCACGGTGGGCATGATGAAGAAGGGCGCGAGCACGAGCACACGGGCAACACCACGGCCAAAGAACTCCTGATCGTAGAGCACCGCCAGCAGGGTTCCCAGACCGATTGTGATCGCCAGCACGGAGCCAAGCAGCACGACAGTGTTCCAGACCGCCAATCCCAGGCCGGGATCGCTGAGCAGATACCGGTAGTTGCCCAGTCCGTCGAAGCCCGTGCGGTCCGGCGCCATCAGGTTGTAGCGCCGAAACGAGAAGTACAGGGTAAGCAGAAGCGGAACCACCGACCACACCAACAGCACAGCTACCGCAGGAAAGTTCAACGCGAGACCGCGCCTGTCTTTCCGGTGCGGCGTCGTTTCCGGCCGCGCGATCAAAGGGCTCTGCTGGGTATCGACCATCGGCTCAGTGCCCTGCTCCCATGTGACGTTCCACGCGCTCCGTCGCCGCTTGCGCGCTGCCGAGTGCTTGCTCCACGGAAACGTTGCCCACCAGGGCAGCAGCAATCAACTGTCCCACCTGATTGCCAATGGTGGGAAACGAGGGAATCACAATGCATTGAATGCCGGTATAGGGCACAGGATCGCGCGTGGGGTGCAGCGGATCCGCCGCCATGATGGAGGCGTAGGTGAGCGGCGCAAAGGGAGCTGTGGCCAGGTACTGGGGCTGCTCATACGTGGAGTGGCGCGTTCCCGGCGGCACCGCTGCCCAGCCATAGGTCTGCGCCACCAGCTGGATGTACTCCTTCGAGGTAGCCCACTCGACGAAGCTGACCGCCGCGGCCGCGTGCCGCGAAGAGCTCGGCACGGCCAGCGCCCAGAACCACAACCATTGCGCGCCGCGCGGCGTCACGGCTACGGGCGCTGGCGCAAAGCCGACCGTGTTCGCAACCGCCGAGTGCTTTGCGTCCGACAGGGCGCCAGCCGCGACCGTCGCATCGATCCACATGCCGCAACGGCCGTTCTCAAACAGCGTCAACGACTCATTGAACCCATTGGAGCTGCTTCCGGGAGGTCCATAGTTCTGCAGCAGATTGACGTAGAACGCCACTGCCTCTTGCCATGCGGGCGTGTCGAGCTGCGGGCGCCACGCCTGATCGAACCAGCGGCCCCCAAAGGTGTTCACCACGGTGGAAAGGTAGGCCATGTTCTCGCCCCAGCCAGGCTTGCCCCGCAAGCATACCCCGTACACGTCCTTGCCTGGATTGTTCAGAGCCTTGGCGAAGTGCAGAATGTCGTTGTAGGTGGGGTGTGCGGGCATGGTCAGGCCGGCTTGCGCAAACAGATCCTTGCGGTAGTACGTCAGAGAGCTTTCCGCGTAGAACGGCAACGCATACAGCCGGCCCTGATCCGTGGCGCCATCGCGTATCGGTTTCAACAGATCCGGCAGGTCGTAGCTCGGCGGCAGCTTGTCTTCGAGCGGCAGCAACCAGCCGCGGCGCCCCCAGATCGGCGCTTCCAGCGGGCCGATCGTCACCACGTCATACTGGCCGCCGTGTGTGGCCGCGTCCGTCGTCGTCTTCTCGCGCAGGATGTTCTCTTCCAGCACCACCCAATCGAGCCGAATGTCGGGATGCTGTTGTTCGAAGACCTTGGCCAGGCGCTGCATAATTACCATGTCGCCGTTATTGACGGTGGCAATGGTGAGCGTCGTTTGCGCGCGCAGCCCAGCGCCGAGCAGGCCGACCATGCTTGCGAGCAGCGATCGACAAAGCGCCGGAAACCAGAGGCGCACGGGACGCGAAGCCAGTCTCGGCATGGAACCGCATCCTTTCACAACGGGAACTTTGTCCCTTGCCACAGTAAACCTGCTCGGTTGACCACGGCAAACCGCTTGTGTATGTGCCAAAGCCGTTCACAGCTTACGATAAAGCCACCACCGTAGAAGGAGTTTCCATGCGACTGGCTTTCGGTTCCACCGTGCTGGTGCTGTCATTGCAGGTTCTCGCCCAGGGCCAAACATCGGCGCCCAACCCCGCTTCTGCGCCAGAACCGCCGCCCCAGCACACCCACTCGCCCCAGCAGGATTGGCCCAATCTCGCCCGCTATCGCCACGACAATGAGCAACTGCCGGCCCCGGTCGCGGAGGCGCCGCGCGTCGTGTTTCTGGGCGATTCCATCACGGACGGCTGGGGTCGCCCCCAGGGAGAGTTCTTCCCCGGCAAGCCCTACATCAACCGCGGTATCAGCGGCCAAACCACGCCCCAGATGCTGCTTCGCTTTCAGCAGGACGTGTTGCACCTTCACCCCGCGGTGGTCGTCATCCTTGCCGGCACGAATGACATCGCCGGCAACACCGGGTTCGAGTCCCTGGAGACCATCGAGGACAACTTTCGATCCATGGTCGCGCTGGCCAAAGCCGCTCATGTTCGCGTGGTCCTGAGCTCCGTACTGCCCGCCAGCTACTTCCCCTGGCGCCCGGGTCTGGAGCCCGCCGGCGAGATCCAACAGCTGAATGCCTGGTTGCAGAACTTCGCCCAGGCCCAACACGTCACCTTTCTGAATTACTACCCGGCACTGGTCAACAGTGAAGGCGGCATGCGACCCGAGCTTGCCACGGATAAAGCCGTTCATCCTAACGCTGCCGGCTACGCCCTCATGGCGCCGTTGGCGGAGCAGGCCATCGCCAAGGCCCTGGCCTCGCCCGCACCCTGACCTCCTTGGCCCGCACCGAGCCACGCTGCTGAATCGGCGCTTTGCTGCCGCTTGCTAGAATCGCTCTTACGTGGGCCGGATTCGGGTTTGCCGTCCCTACGCTGGCCCAGTGACGCGATGAGCAGATGATCAAAGGCAAGCATCCGACGTTGAGTGAGGTGGCCAAGAAGGCCGGCGTCGGCACGACGACCGTTTCGCGGGTCATCAATGGCGGGCAAAGCGTCGATCCGAACACCCTGGCCCGCGTGCAGCGCGCGATCGAGTCGCTGGGCTATATGCCCAACCATGCCGCTCGCATCCTGAAGGGCGGCCGCACCCGTACGGTGGGCTTCGTCATTCCCAGCATTGCGGACCCGTTCTTCGCTTGCTGCGCCGAGGCAGCGCAGGCCGTGGCGCGCGCCAACGGCTCGCTGCTGATCGTGCTCACCACACAAAACGATCCGCAAGCCGAACGGGACGCCGTGCACGTCCTGACGCAGCACCGCGTGGACGGCTTCATGATTGCTCCCTCCAACGGCGCCAACGGCGGGCTCCAGGAGCTCATCCGCCGCATGGCGGTCCCGGTGGTCGCGTTCGATCGACCCATCACCGGGGCGGCGGTGCCCTCCGTGGTGGCGGATAACTTCACCGGCGCCCAGCTTGCGACGCGCCATCTGATCGAACACGGCTACAAGCGCATTGTGTGCCTTACCGGCGAAACGGCGCTCTACACCATTCAGGAGCGCATACGCGGCTACCGCGCGGCGATGAGCGTCGCGGGGCTGGAGTGCACGGTAGCAACCACGATCACCGACTACGCTTCCACGGAACAGGTGCTGGACAGGATTCTGTGGAGCCCGACTCCGCCGGACGCCATCTTCACGCTGAAGAACAGCACCACGATCGACACCTTCGAACTCCTCAAAAGGCACAACATCGCGATGCCCCACCCTGTCGCGCTGCTCGGCTACGACGACTTCCAACTGGCCGACACAGTTCAGCCCTCCATCACCGTCATCCAGCAGCCCGTCGCGGAGATTGGCTGCGCCGCGGCTGAACTGCTCTTCGAGCATCTACTCGGCACGGCCGCGCCCGGGGCATCGGCCGGTCGCACGCGCCCGCACCAGATTCAGCTCAAGACGCGGCTGATTCGACGCGCCTCCTGCGGCTGCACCCCCGAGCCTGCCTGAGACGGCGCCCTCTGCTGTGCCGGAATACTCTGCACTAACGCGTTCCAAACGAGGGAGGCACGCTCTCGGGCTGCGTGCCCCAATGCTGATCCGGGGTGTTGCGCAGATCGAAGACGAGCCGTCCCCCATGCAGGGCGAAGCTTTCCGGTAACCACGTCCGGTCGCTCTTCTTGCCGTCCACCGTAAGCCCGGCGACATAGGGTGTGTCTGGGCTGGCATGGTCCGCTTCAATGTGGACATCTCCACCCTTTCGATGAACAGTAGCCGCGCGAAACACGGGACTGCCAAGAACCAGTTCGGCACGCCCTGGAATCTCTGGGTACAGCCCAAGGCAGGCAAAGACGGCCCAGGATGACATCTCGCCCAGATCGTCGTTGCCGGGAATGCCATTTGGTGCGTTGGGCCAGATCGTGTTCAGCACCTGGCGTACAAGCTGCTGCGTCTTCCAGGGCTGCCCCAGAAAGTCATACAGCCACGGCGTTTCGATCGACGGCTCGTTGTCCAGCTCAGCATGGAGCGGCCCTGCCTTGGTCACCGCGGGCGCGCCCCTCTCGTCATAGAAGAACCGGTTAAGCCGCGCAAGGGCTTTGTCGCGGCCACCCATCTGCTCCACCAGTCCTGCCACGTTGAAGGGCACCATCCAGACATACTGCGCCGCGCTGCCTTCGACGAAACCTGCCCCGGTGGCCGGGGTGAACGCTTTCGGCTTCTGGTCGTTGTCTTCATCCTCATCGCGTTGCACGGCGGGCCAACTTCCATCGGCATTGCGGTTCATAAAGTAGCCGCCATCCGGCGCGGCGTTGGGGTTCCAGATGTTCTTCCAGTACTGGGCACGCTGCAGGAAACGTCGTTGCACCTGCGTGTCGCCCAGGTGGCCCGCCAAGGCCGCGATGCCGAAGTCGGCGGTCGCATCCTCGAGCGTATCCGCAGCGGGGCCCCAGGCTGGCGCGCCCGCCGGGATGTAGTGAAGCTTCAGCCACTGGTCCAACCCGGGCCGCTGGCCAACGCACTCCACCGGGCAACCATCGTGACTCAAATCTTCCTTCGTCGGCACCTCCGCAGCTTGTACCAGTGAGCGCAAAGCGGCATGCGCGTCGAACTCTCGCCCCCCAAAGGCCCAGATACCCGCAACGGCAGCTGCCGCTGGATCCCCGTTCATCACGTGGGTTGCCCCGCTCAGGTGCGTCCAGCGGTCCCACCGGCCGTGGTCCTGCACGGACTGATTCAGCAGACTCTGCGCGATGTCGCTGCCGACCCGCGCATCCAGCCACGTCACCAGCTGCACCTGCGAGCGATACACATCCCATCCGGAGAAGTTTGCATATTGGACCGCCTGGCCCTGCGCCAGCCGATGCACCGCCCCATCCATGCCCCGATACTGGCCATTCACGTCGCTGTAGGTCGTCGGCGTCTGCAGGGCGTGGTACAGCGCTGTGGTGAAGACTGTTCGCTGCTCCGGTGTACCGCCGTCGATCTCAATCTGCTCAAGCCGACCGTTCCACGCGGCCCTGGTCCTGTTCGCGAGCTCCTCGGCCGTCGTCGCTTCGGTGCTTTCCGCCCGCAGGTTCGCGAGCGCATTGGCCTCGCTCACATAGCTGATCCCGACGCGCACCCGCACGTCGCCGCCCTGGCCGAACCCCACCCAGACACCCGATCCGTGCCCCGGCTCCGGAAAGCCTTTGGCGCCGAATCCCGTGCCGCCGCTTGCACTGCTTGCGCCGGGCTGCAACGTTTCGTCCTGCCACGCCCCCGTCTCGGTCACCGCGCGATCGAACTGGGCCACAAAGTACAGCGTGTAATACGATCGCCGGTCTTCGGTGCCGATGTAGCCGCAGAAGTTCCCGCTCGTGACAGAGCCCGACACCGTCCGGCTTGCCGCGTCCACCCGCGTCGTCGCGGCCGTTGAACCCACTTCGGAATCTGAAGTCCGGACCAGCACCTTGGCCGGCTTGTCCGCCGGAAAGCGAAACTGCGCCGCCCCTATCCGCGTGCCAGCGGCCAGCAGCACCTCGACCCCATTGCTCAACTTGACCCGGTAGGACCCCGGCGCGGCATGCTCCTCCGCGTGCGAAAAGCCGGCAACGTAGTTGGCCCGAAAATCCTTCGACGGAGACACATCGAGCTCCGTCGTCACCGGCATGAACGGGACATCCCCCGAGCCGCCAGCACATCCCCAGCCCTCGACGTTGGTCAGGCTGAACCCGCGCAGGCTGGTGGCCCGGTACTCATACCCACCCGGCGCGGCGATCATGCGCTTCTCGTTCACCGGCGTCGCCTCGGGGCTGAACTGGACCATGCCGAACGGGGCGGTTGCCCCGGGAAACACGTTGCCACCATTGGCGGTTCCGATGAGCGGATTGACCAGAGCCGCCCGGTCTTGCGGCGGGGTCTGGGCATCCGCGGTGTGGAGACCGGCCAAAAGCTGGCCCGCGAGCTGGCCCGCGATGCAGGCAAAACGCCAGCGAGACGTTCGTTGTGACGTGCGCATGACCGCTAGCCTACGACAGGCCCTTGCGGGACAGCGACAGGCGGCGATGCTTTCGGTTCGGGGAATAGATCAGTGCGGCAGTCCAGGGCTACCGGGTCTGCGAAAAATCTCGCGTTGACAAACGGGATCAGGCGCGAGTACTGTTGCCCGCACTCGGTAGTTACTTGCGTTTGTGGCGCGTCCCGTTGAGGGGCAGCGAGACCATCAGGCGTTGCACGACCCTTTGGGAGGTTTGCCCGCATGTCCATCGATTCGTCCGCATCCAGAACTCGACTCTCACATCACCGTGCTTGTCTTACGCACGCGGTCCTTTTTTTGTTCCTGGCATTGGTATCGTTTCCGCAGCCCAGTTCCGCGCAAACCGTCAGCGGCGTCACCGGCACCGTAACGGACCCCACCGGCGCCGTCGTCCCCGGTGCGGCGGTGAGTATCCGCAACATTGCATCCGGAACCGTTGTGAATACGGTAACCAGTTCCGCGGGTACCTACACGGAAGAGGGCCTGCTGCCCGGACGGTACACGATCACGGTCAGTGCGCCGGGCTTTGAGAAAGTGGTGCAGAACGACGTGAACGTCGAAGTGACCGTCCGTTCCACCATCGACGTCAAGCTGCAGGCTGGCTCGGGGGACCAAACCATCCAGGTCACCGCCGACCTGATCTCGCTCAATACCACGCAGCCGGAACTCGGCACCACGCTTGAAAACGAAGTGGTGCAGTCCCTGCCCGTAGCGGTCGGCGGCGGGCGCGGCCGGCAGGTGGATCAGCTGCAGTTCGTGGCGCCCGGCGTCACCGGCAACACCTTCTCCCATCGCGTGAACGGCGGCGTCGACTTCCAGCAGGAGGTGCTCTACAACGGCGTTCCCGTGCCGCAGTCCGAGACAGATGGCAACACCGGCAACTTCAACCCGCCCTTCGATCTGGTCAATGAGTTCCGTGTGGAGCG
>CAXUIF010000021.1:5196-25458 GCA_964250995.1 uncultured Acidobacteriaceae bacterium | reverse complement strand
TCATGAGCACACGACAGGTTCACGCGGTTTGCACGCTCGATTGCCCAGACTCCTGTGGTGTGCTGGTGACGGTGGACGAGCTTACCGGCCGTGCCGTCAAGGTCGCAGGCGATCCGGCGAACCCGGTCACGCGCGGCTTTCTTTGCGGCAAAGTGGCTCGCTACCTCCAGCGTGTGTATTCGCCGGAACGTCTGCTGTATCCCATGCGACGGCGCCCGGGCGTGCCCAAAGGCCCTCTCCCGCAGGGCCGGGAAGCCGAAGCCTTCGAGCGGATCTCCTGGGATGAGGCACTGGATGCGATCGCCGTGCGCTTGCAGCAGATCAGCACGGAGCACGGCCCGGAAAGCATTCTGCCGTACAGCTACGCGGGCACCATCGGCCAGCTGGGCTACGGTTCCATGGACCGCCGCTTCTTTCACCGACTGGGCGCGTCGCAACTGGACCAGACCATCTGCTCTACCGCGGGCACGGCGGCGCTGAACCAGGTATACGGGACGCGGCTGGGAACCGCACCGCAGGACTTCGCCCATGCCGGCCTGGTGATCGCCTGGGGTGCGAACATCCATGGCAACAACATCCATCTCTGGCCCTTTATCGAGGAAGCGCGACGCAACGGGGCACGCCTCGTGGTGATCGATCCCTACAAGACCCGCACGGCCGCGCTCGCCGATCAGTGGCTGGCCATACGGCCCGGCACGGATGGCCTGCTGGCCCTGGCCATGATGCACGTGCTGTTCCGGGAGGGCCTGGAAGACCGCGCGTATCTTGACGCCTGCGTGAACGAATGGGCGGAGCTTCGCGCGTTCGCTCTGCAACCGGAGCACACGCCGGCAAGTGCGGCAGCCGTCACGGGCATCTCGGCAGACACGATCGAACATCTGGCGCGCGCCTATGGGCAGGCTGGCCGGGAAGCCTGGCGGCCGGCTGTGGTTCGGCTGAACTACGGCATTCAGCGCAGCGAAAATGGAGGCACCGCGGCCCGCGCCATCGCCATGCTGCCGCTGGTCACAGGCTCGTGGCAGCAGCGCGGGGGTGGCCTGCTGCTCTCGACCTCCGGGGCTTTTGCCTTCAACACCGCACGCCTGCGCATGCCGGAGCTGATGCAGGCCAGCCCGCTGGGTCGTCCGTCCCGTGCCGTCAACATGAGCCAGCTGGGACATGCCTTGACCGAACTCACCGAGCCCCCGGTGAAGGCTATGTTTGTGTACAACTCCAATCCGGCGGCGGTGGCCCCGGACTCCAATCAGGTCCTGGCGGGCCTCCGTCGCGCGGATCTCTTCACCGTGGTCCATGAGCAGTTCTTTACCGACACCACGGACTACGCCGATATCGTGCTGCCCGCCACCACCTTTCTGGAGCACAAGGAGTTGATGGGCGCATATGGGCACTATTTCGCGCAGATCTCGGATCAGGCTATTGAGCCGCTGGGTGAGGCGCGGTCGAATCCGGCCTTGTTTGGGGCGTTGGGCCAGCGCATGGGCTTTGCTGAAACCGCTTTTCGGGACAGCGACGACCAGCTGATCGCGCAGGCATTGGAGCGCGATCACCCCTGGTTCGCCGGCATAACAAAAGCCGCCTTGGACGCCGAAAAACAGATCCCACTCGCGCTTCCGCGCAATGCGGACGGGCACACCCTGCCCTTCAGCGACGCCACCTGGTTTCGCACCGCTACGGGCAAAGCCAACGTCATGCCGCTGCCGGCGTGGCGGGCCTCCGTGGAATCGCGCGTTCGTTCCGCAGCTACCACACAGCGCTTTCCGCTCGAGTTCCTTTCGCGCAAGGCCGACAATTACATGAACACAACCTTCGCCAATCTGCCGGGGCACCAGACTATGGAGCGGCATACGGCCAGTGTTCTGGAGATGCATCCGAGCGACGCCCAACCGCGCGGAATCGGTACCGGGGACGCCGTTGCGGTCTTCAATGGGCGCGGTCGCATCGAGTTGGTGGCTCGGGTGGGCCAAAGCGTAACGGCGGGCGCCGTGGCAGCGCGCCTGGACTGGCAAAAGCTTTCGCCCGGAGGCAACAACGTGAACGCTCTGACGAGCCAACGGCTGACCGACATCGGCGAGGGAGCCACGTTCTATTCGGCGCTGGTGGAGGTTGTGCGGCTCGCTTCAGATCACGCCGACTAGCCAGGCTCTACTCACCGAGTGCGGGCCGGATCTCCGCGTTCGGATGCGGTTCGTTGCCGCGCGGTCGCTGAGGTGGGTCGGGCATGCGGCCTGGGCCGGGCAGTGGCTGATCAGGAGCAAATTCGTTGTCGCCTTCGGGGGTCGCCTCCACATCCGAACGCATGTCTGGAACAGTGTCAGGCACCTCGGCGGGACTTACGGGATAGTGGCTCATCAGTCGTCGCTCCCTGCGTTCTCCATCTGCTCGTCGTGTTGCACTTCGGCGTCCAGTTCGGGCGAGTCCATGGCCTCGTCGCCGGGCTCGTCGTAGCTCGGCGGCACACCCGACATGCGGCCGTCCACTGAGGCGTTATCGGCCGGCGGTACCGTCTCATCGCCCGTAAATTCACTCGGCTCGTTCGGTGCGGGTGTGAGGTGCTCGGCATCCTCCTGCTGGTCGGGAACGCCGTCGGCCTGCGCGGCGTGCTCGCCCCGCATCGGTTCGAAGTTCCGTGGCGCATCGCCTACCGAACCCGTGGGCCTCATCTGCTCCAAGGTCTCCGCCATCGGGATCTCCTCCTGCACGGCTTCGTTGATGTCTGCCACAAGCCGTTCGAACTCTTCGATGCTGGGAAGCTCGTTCAGGTCCTTCAGGCCAAAGCGCAGTAAGAACTCTTTTGTGGTCTTGTAAAGGATTGGCCGGCCAATGACTTGTTTGCGCCCCGCCGTCGCTACCAGCTTGCGCCCCATCAGGCTGCCCAGGACACCGGCGGAGTCGACCCCGCGAATCTCGGCCACCTCGGGCGACGTGACCGGCTGCTTGTAGGCCACCACGGCCAGCGTCTCCAGCGCCTGCAGGCTCAGCTTCAAGGGCGGCTTGAGCGAGCGCACGAAGCCGCGCACGGCATCGTGGTACTCGGGCTTGGTCGCGAAACGGAAGCCGCCTGCGACCTCGCGAATCTCCAACCCGCGATCGCCCTCCGCGTACTCTGCAATAAGACCGTCGAGCAGCGACCGCATCGATTCGCGCAGCCGGCGTTCCCGCGCCCGTAACGCCGCGGGATTGGGTTCGATAGCTCTCGTACTGGCCTCAGCAGAGGCAGCGACTGCCTGCGAAGAGGTAGCCGCGCTCTCGACGCAGCCGTCGGCTGACTCAGAACCAAACGCATCTTCCAGCCCAGCTCCCTCGGCGGCGGGCTCGGGGGCGGCCAACCGCTGTGTGCCCAGGGTCTCTGCGTTCAGCGCGTCCTGGTTGCCTGGCTCGCCCTCCGCCCCCGGCAGGACTGTCTCAGCTTCGACCAGCGCCAGTTCCCCTTGCCGCGCCTCCGCCGCCTCCAGCTCCGCCTGCGCCTCCTGCCCAAGCAGCCCTATCAGCTGTTGCAGGGTCACCGGCTCCTCAGAGGCATAGATCACCGCTTCAATTTTGGCCTTCAAACTCATGGGTTAACAGCGCACAGTGTACCAAGCAGCACGGCGGCCGTTGCGGTTGCAGCGACGTCCTAAGCGCTGCGGAACGCGTCAAAGCAGGTATGGCGGAGCTAAAGGTGGTTCGTGGCGACATCACACAACGGCCCGTGGACGCGATCGTCAACGCGGCCAACAGCTCTCTGCTGGGCGGCGGCGGCGTGGACGGGGCCATCCATCGCGCGGCCGGCCCCGAGCTGCTGGCGGCCTGCCGCAAGCTGAACGGCTGTGCCACGGGCGAGGCCAAGGCCACCCCCGGCTTTCGCCTGTCGGCCAAGTGGATCTTTCATGCGGTGGGCCCGGTTTGGCACGGTGGCAATCACGGTGAACCTGAGTGGCTCGCCAGCTGTTACCGGCGGTGCCTGGAGTTGGCCCGCGAACACAGCGTGAAACGCCTTGCGTTTCCGGCGCTCTCCACCGGCATCTACGGCTACCCGAAAGGGCCGGCCGCACAGATCGCCGTAACCACGTGCCGGGAGCTTGCCGACAGCTGCGGCGTGGAAGCCGTGGAGTTCGTCTGCTTCGACGAAGCGACGGCGGCGATCTACGAACGATTGCTGCAGCAAGCCTAAACACCCGAAGGCAGGTACGCCAACAAGCTCCAGGCTCACCACGCTTCCGTTGCGTACCTTTGCGGTCTTCGCGTTGGCCGTCGCTTCTGAAACGCGATCCCCGACCGCTGAGGACTGGCGTCGCGACTGGATGCCGAGTACCTCATGTCGGCGCTAAGCCCAGTCATCGCGAATGGCCTCGTCGCCCTCGGCCATCACCTCGTCGAACCGGACCGTCTTTTTCAGCAGGATGTCGCTGAAGGTCTCGGGCTGTCGCAGCAGAATCGCCTGCAGCCGCACCAACTCGAGCATGGCCAGAAATGTGCAGATCAGCGCGCGCTCGGAGCGTGTGTTCTTGAGCAAACGGCGCAGGCTGATCGGCTTGTCTTCCAGCAGCAGCCGCCGCTTCATGTAGTCGATCATCTGCGCTACCGTCACCGCGTCTTCATCGATGCGGTGAACGGGCCGCTCGCGCAGGCGCTCCAGCACCTCACGAAACACACGGATCAGGTCCGTCGTGTCCGCGGCGATCTCGCGCTCGCCCTCGGCGTCGGTTTCGCCTTCGTCGTTCAAGAAGCGCTTCAGCCCCGGTTGTGTCCAGGTGGCCGCTTCGATCTGCTGTTTTTGCTGCAACATCTGGGCGGCGGCCTTGAAACGCTCATGTTCCAGCAGGCGTTCCACCAGCTCGCGGCGCGGGTCTTCCACGTCGAGCGACCCCTGCGGCTCATTCGGCTCGCGCGGCAGCAGCATGCGGCTCTTGATATGGATCAGCAGGGAAGCCGTGTAAACGAAGTCGCCCGCGGCATCGACGTCCGTAGCCTGCAGATGCCGCGTGTACTCGAGAAACTGCGCCGTGATCCGAGCCATCGGGATGTCGTAGATGTCGAGGTTTTGCTTGCGGATCAGATCCAGCAGCAGATCGAAGGGCCCCGTGTAAATCGTCCCGATCGCGACGGAGAAGGGGGACTGCGATGCTTGTTCAGGCTGAGGCCCCTTTGTGCGCTTTGTTTCCGGAGCAGGTGACAGCTGGAGCGCAAACACCTGGCTATCCGGCGGTGCCGCGTAAGGCGTAGCGCGGGTCGTCTGCGACGCCAATGGCTGACCAGCTGTTTCTGTGTTCGCGTCGCTGTCGTTCCCCATCGGCCCACTCCACTTTTCAGCCTGCAGCATCACCTCTATAGGCCCATCGCCGTTTGTACCTCGGCCAAGGTCGCGCGCACGCGTCTGGTCGCACGCTCACGGCCATTCGCCAGCACGTCCTGGATCACCTGCGGGCGCTGCTCCAGGTCGCGACGATGTGCCTGAATGGGCGCAATCGTACGCACAATGGCGTCTGCGCACCAGCCCTTACACTCAATGCAGCCGATTCCTGCCATGGTGCATCCGTCGTAGACCTTGGCAAGCGTCTCCGCACTGGAAAACACGCGGTGCAGGTCGCCCACCGGACAGACGTCCGGATTGCCGGGATCGTCCCTCCGCACACGCGCTGGATCGGTGACCATGGTTTTCAGCTTGGCGCGCAGGTCGGCCTCTGGTTCGGAGAGCATGATGTGGTTGTTGTAGCTCTTGGACATCTTGCGACCGTCCAAGCCTGGCAGCTTCGGGCTCGGCGTCAACAAAACTTGCGGCTCGGGCAGGATCGACCGCCGGCCGAACCCTGTGAGCTTCTTGGTTCCCTGCGCCGCCTCATACAGTTGGTGTGTGGTGAAGTCGTCGCGCGTGGAGTCTCTGGGCTCGCCTGCGTTCTTGCGTGCCTTCTCCAGCACCGCACTCATCTCCCAGGGCTTTGCTTCAGGGGACAAAAAGAACTCGCCGGGGTACAAGTCGTTGAACCGCCGCGCCACCTCACGCGTCAGCTCTACATGAGCCACCTGGTCTGCGCCAACAGGGACAAAATCGGGCTTGTAGAGCAGGATGTCCGCCGATTGCAGCAGCGGGTACCCGAGGAAGCCGTATGTGTTCAGATCTTTGCCGGCCATCTGCGCTTGCTGGTCCTTGAAGGTCGGAACGCGTTCTAGCCAGCCCAGCGGCGTGAACATGCCGAACAGGGTCGTCAGCCGGTCATGCTCCAGGATGTCCGATTGCCGAAAGATGACGCAACGGCCCGGATCGAGACCGGCGGAAAGAAAATCCAGCGCAATCTCCAGGCTGTTCTCGCGCAACTTGCGCGGATCGGCGTAGTCGGTCGTCAGTGCATGGAGATCGGCGATGAAGAAAAAGCAGTCGTACTCGTTCTGCAGTTTGACCCAGTTATGCAGCGCGCCCATGTAGTTGCCGAGGTGCAAGCGCCCGGTAGGGCGCATGCCGCTTAGGACGCGCGGACGCGGGGTGGAACGTGATGTCGGAAGGCTCATTTTCTTGAGCTTTCAGGATACATGGCGTATCCAGGTCCCGGTTTTGGCGCGCTCAGAGGCTGTAGAGCAGCCGGTCAAAGAACCCCAACACCGGCGCAAAAATGGCCATGATGATCCCGAACCCGAAAAACATGAAGCCAAACATGAACCAAAGGCTGTAGCGTTCGTAGGTGCGCGCTGCGTTGTAGGGCAGATAGTAGACCAGGATCTTGCCGCCGTCCAAAAACGGCAAGGGCAGCAGATTGAAGACGCACAGCAACAGATTCACCAGGATGCCGAAGTAGAAGAACAGGAGCAGCGGGAAGATCGGCGGCAAACCCGGGGGCACAGAGTCCAGCTCGCGCAGGCTGAGTGCATTGGCGATCAGAAACGAGCTCTGCGCCGCAGCCGGGTTGGCGTGCTTGACCACAACCAGGGCAACAAGGCACAGGAACGCCGCACCAAGCTGCGCCCCAGGCCCGGCCAGCGTGGCAGTGATCTCGTCCTTGGGACGCCGAAAGTTGCGGCCGATCATCGGCACCGGCTTGCCCCAGCCCAGCACCAGCGGCGATCGCCAGATAAAGATCAGCGGCCAAAGCGCCGTGCCGAAAAAGTCGAAGTGCGGCACAGGGTTCAGCGTCAGCCGCCCTGCTAACCGGGCCGTCGCATCGCCCAGCCGATTGGCCATCCACGCCTGCGCCGCATCATGCAGCGAAATAGCGAGGAGCATCACGACCAATTCAAAGACGACCAGGACCAGAATCAACGGCGACATAGCTTCAGCTTACCGGAGGGCAGGGGCACGCAAAAGGGCATGGGCATGCAAAGGAAAAGTGCGCGCGCTGCCGAACCTTGGTGCCCCGTGCGCGTGCGCTTTGCCTCGGGGCAAGCACAGAACCAGACCTATGCTTCGCCCAACGACGCCAGGTGCGCCGCATCTGCTCGCTTGGTCCCTAGACTCACAAGCACCAGCGCACATACAGAAACGACCAGGGCCGGCAGGATCGGGTCGCGTGCGCCCAGGGAGGACGGCAAGTACCCCTTGACGGTATCCCAGCTTACCGTGAGCACCGTGCCGGCCGCAATCGACGCAACGGCACCGGCGGCGGTTGCCCTTCGCCAGAAGAAGGCCGCGAGGATCACCGGCGTAAGGGCTGCCGAATAAATCGTGTAGGCGTACAGGCTTTTTTTCAGCACGCTCGTCGTACCGAGAGACTGCCACAGCGCCCACGCGCCCAGCCCTACCACCACGAACCGCGACACGATCAGCACCTGCGAAGCCGGCGCCTCCGGCTTGAGGTAGCGTACAAAAACATCGTTGATCAAGTTTGTGGCCGGGGAGAACAGGTAGTTGTTCGCGGTCGACACGACCTTCGCGAAGATCGCGCCGACCAGCAGCGCACCGAGCAGGCTTAGCCACCCGAAGGGGTGTGCACCGCGCGCCGCCGCGACTGTCCCGCCGGTATCCACGCCGCTGAAGGCATGCAGCGCCGTATACGCCAGCACCTCGCGCGGCCGCTGCGCCACCTCGCCGCTGCGATACAGGGCGGAACCAACGACGGCAATGGCCACAATGACCGTTTCTAAAATCACAGTGCCCACGATCCATCCACTGACCGCGCGTGTGGCATCCTTTTCACTCTTTGCCGAAAAGAACTTCTGGTACATCGACTGATTGCCGAGCATGAGCAGGCAGGTCGGCAGGAACAACTCTGCGGCCACCACCGGCGTGAAATCGCCCAGCACCTGGAAGTGGGTCGCGGGCAGCGATGCCCGGATCGTACGCCAGCCGCCGGCCATATGTGCCAGCACCGGCAAGGCCGCGATCAGGGTGAGGGTGGCCAGCATGCCGATGACCACATCCATATAGGCGACCGAGCTCATGCCTGCGATGGCGGTAAACACGATCACAAAGCCCGCCAGGATGAATTGCCCCTGCATACTTGAGACCTGCGGAAAGATCAGGTGCAGAATGTCGCCGCCGCCGATGAACTGGTAGCTGGTGATGGCCGTGTAGGTGAACAGCACGGCTACGACGCCCAGCACGCGCGCGGTCTGGTTGTAGCGCGCCTCCAGCAGGTCGGGGATGGTGAACTGCGCGAACTTGCGGGCGCGCGGGGCGATGAAGTAGATCAGCAAGAGCCCGGCCCATCCGCCACCGGCCTGCCAAAGCGCAGGGAAGCCGTGTTTGTAGGCGTTTTCTGCACCACCGAGCAGAGAGCCTGAGCCGATCCAGCTGGAAAGCAGAGTGAAGACCAGCACAAAGGCGGGAAGGCTGCGGCCAGCCACCAGGTAGTCGGCCTTGGTCTTTACCTTGCCCAACCGCGCCAGCGAAACGCTGAGCAGCGTGACCACAATGATGCCCAGAACCAATGCGTACAGTGCCATGCGTGTGCGGCCATTCTAGCCGACGAAGCAGGCCTGCCCCGTTGTTCTGCCTTGCCCACAGCGGCTGCGTAGGGTCTGCAAGGTAAGTAAGCTCTGGCGGCCAACGCCACGGCCGCGGGACGCCTCTTATGACCAGGTGGTAACTACCCCCTTCCCGAGGTTTTGCTATGGGCTTCATCACACCAAACGACTACGACGATCTCAAGTCTCTCTACACCGGCCAGCTTCAATATCTGCTTTCCACCGAGAACCAGATTGTGGACGGCCTTGAAGTGATGATCAAACATGCGCAGGATGACCAGCTCATCCAGGCCTTCAAGAAGCACCAGGGAGAGACTCGCATCCAGGCCCAGCGGCTGGAGGGCATTCTTCAGGAGCTGATCGGCAAGGCCGATGACAAGAAGGATCCGGTCTGCGTGGCGCTGATTGGATCGGGCGCGAACATCACCCGTGAATCCAGCGAAGGCCCCGTTCGCGATGCCGGTCTGTTGGCCACCGCGCAGAAGATCGAGCACTATGAGATCGCCTCCTACGGCGCGGCGCGCGAGTGGGCCCGCACGCTTGGGTACGATCGCCATGCGTCGCTGCTTGAGCAGTCCCTTGAGGAAGAGAAGCGCACGGACCAGGCGTTGACCTCGCTTTCTTCGCAGGAAAACCGGGCCGCTGCGTCGGCATCCGCCGGCCGCTAAGGTTCTCCCTCGGCCGTAACGCGTCCTTTTGAGCTAGCGGAGTCAAAGACCTCTGTGCTTGCCCCGAGCGCATCACTGCTCAGGGCAGGATTCAGAGGTCTTTTCTGTTGCTCAGGATGTTGCTGACTTGTGCGGGCGAAAGGGTTCCCACGGGCACTTCTGGACAGAGTCAGTACACTTGACGGATGCGTCTGAAGGAGCTCCGTTGATGCCTGTTTTCCCCCGTGCGGCCCTGGCTGCCCTCGCCCTTTCGGCTGTTCTCACGACCGTCCCTTCGCAGGCTTACGCACAATCTCAGCCGATCACCCTGGCGGTCGATCTGACGGATGCGCCCCGTCGCATTCTCCATGCCACCGAGGTGCTGCCGGTGCAGCCAGGGCCCATGACGCTTCTGTACCCGAAGTGGATTCCCGGCGAACATGCCCCTGACGGCCCCATCATCGACCAGGCCGGCTTCATCCTTACCACCAACACGGGCGAGCGCGTGAAGTGGGAACGCGATCCGGCGGACATGTATACGTTCCACCTCACCGTGCCGGCCGGCGCGACGACGCTAACGGCGAAGATGGACTTCCTCGCCACCGCAGCCGCCGCGGGCTTCTCCGCAGGCGCGTCCACCAGCGCGAGCCTGGCACTGCTGAGTTGGAATGAGCTGGTCGTCTACCCCGGCGGAGCGCAGGCGGCCGATGTGCGGATCACACCGACACTCACCGTTCCTGCGGGCTGGCACTTTGGCACGGCGCTCGAGTCCGCCAGCGGTAGCTTCTCTGAGAAGACCACCTTCAACACCGTTTCCCTGGAGCAATTAATTGATTCGCCCGTCCTGGCCGGTCGATGGTTCAAAGAGATTCCACTTGCGCCCGAGGTCAGCCCCAAACACTTCCTTGACCTGGCCGGCGACGGCCCGGAAGATCTTGCGCTTTCGCAGGAGCATCTGGATGAGTTCTCGAGGCTCATCCGCGAGACCGGGGCCCTGTACAAGTCGCGGCACTATGGCGCGTACCATTTTCTCGTTACGCTTTCCGATCAGGTCGCGCACTTCGGTTTGGAGCACCATCAGAGCTCCGACGACCGTGTTCCCGAGAAGACCTTCACGGACGACAGTGCGTTTATTGCCGACGGCGAGTTGCTGCCGCACGAGTTCACGCACTCCTGGAACGGCAAATACCGCCGCCCCGCCGGGCTCGCCACGGCCAACTACCAGGAGCCCATGAAGGGCGATCTGCTGTGGGTGTATGAGGGATTGACGGAGTATCTGGGCGACGTGCTGGCCGCACGCTCCGGCATCTGGAATCCGGCAATCTATCGGGACCGGCTGGCGACGGTCTGGGCGCAGTACAACGATGCGCGCCCGGGCCGCGAGTGGCGCGATTTGCAGGACACAGCTACGGCCGCGCAGATCTTGTACTCGGCCGGCGGAGCGTATGACAACTGGCGCCGCGGGGTGGACTACTACGACGAAGGCGAGCTGCTCTGGCTGGAGGTGGACTGCACGATCCGCCAAAAGACCGAGGGCAAGAAGAGCTTGAATGATTTCGTTGCGCTCTTTCACGGACTGGGCGGCAACACCGCGCCCAAGGTAGTGCCGTATACCTTCGACGATATCGCGGCGGCGCTCAATACGGTCGTTCCCAACGATTGGGCCGGCTTCCTTCGCGCGCGGCTGGATGCGAACCAGCAACATGCCCCCGAGACCCCTGGCCTTAACACGCTTACTGGCTACAAGCTCAGCTACACCGATCATCCGGACTATTGGTCGCAGCTGATCGAAAGCGAGTTCAATGGACTCGACACGCGCTTTTCACTCGGTATGACGCTGCAAACCAATGGCACCCTCGTCGATGTGATCCTGGACAGCCCGGCGTATAAGGCCGGTCTGGCGCCGGGCTTTACGGTGATTGCAGTCAACGGGAGAGCGTTCCAACCGGCGCTGCTGCGGGCGGCCATTCAGGAGGCGCGCGCCCATGGGCCGGCCATCGAACTCATCGTGGCGAACACGGGCTACTACAGGGTCGTTCGCCTGGAGTACCACGAAGGCGAACGCTACCCGCAGCTGGAGCGGGTGCAGGGAAGCCGCGATTTCCTGGACGACATTCTGGCGCCGATGGTCGGAGCGAAGACCAAGTAGAGCTGCCTGGTCTTCATCGGGTTCGGTCGGCCGTGAACTTGCTCATCCTGAACCAGGGAAGAAGTCCCTACTGCCCTCGCTCGCTTTCCTGAATGAACGCCGCGGTTCTGTCGTGCAGGTCGTGTAGGGCCTGCTCGTTGACGTACACCATATGGCCGGTCGGAAAGAACTTGTACTCGATGTTCTTTTGCAGGTCGGTGGGCATGGGCAGGTGCTTCATCTCGTAGGTCGCGCCGAAGTACAGGGTGCCCAGATCGAAGTAGCCGCCCATCAACAGCACATGCATGTGCGGGTTCACCTTGAGGGTGTAGGCCAGGTCCGGCGACACGTTGGTGTAGGTTCCGGGCCAGCCGCCGCCGGGGACCCTATGGTGCATGTCCCAGTTGAAGCCGGGCTCGCGCGCGCTGGGCTTATAGGTCATCTCGCGGCCAAAGTGCAGCGTCTCGTGTGCATAGGTGTTTTGCGCGGCTAGAATGGCGGACTCGACCGACTCGGTGAACGGATCGTAGGCGGCGTCCTTGCTGAACGGCTCCATCAACGGCCCTTGATAGCGCGAGTCAAGCCGGCCGGTGGTGATGTCGGAACCCTCCTGCAGGAACTTCGCAAACTCGCCGCCCGTGATGCGGAGATTGGCCTTCACCCACGTGGCTGCGGGAACGCCGGTGTAGCCCTCCAGCTTGCCTGCGAGGGCCGCTTTCTTGCCCGGTTCCAGGTCGGCGCCCTGCAGCAGCGCGGCGGCGTAGTCGGTCAGGGCAAACTGCTCCACCTCATGAATCCAGGGTTCAAGCTGAGCGGGCTGATTGCTTAGCTTGTGGTGATACCAGGCTGTAGCCGCAAAGCTGGGCAGCGCCAGAAAGAAGCCGTTGTCCGTGCCGGGGTTACCGTCAGAGCCGTCCGCTGAGTTGTTGAAGCTCAGGATCTGCGAGAGAAAGACGATCCCGTTCAGGTCCACGCCGTGCTGTTGCAGTTGCGCTCCGAGGGCCGCGTCGCGCGTGGTGCCGTAGCTCTCGCCGAACAGATACTTGGGCGAGGACCAGCGGTTGTACTTGGTCAGAAAGCGGCGAATGAAGCGATCGAAGGCGGCAGCGTCCTGGTCGATGCCGTAGAAGCTCTTCATCGCGTCTTTGCCCTGCACGCGGCTGTAGCCAGTGCCCGGCGCATCGATAAACACGATGTCGGTGGCGTCGATCACCGAATACGGGTTCGGCCCCAGCTTGTACGGTCCGCCCACCGGATGCTGCAGATCAGGAAGCTGCACGCGCACCGGGCCCAGCGACGTCATGCGCAAATACATCGTCGCCGAGCCCGGCCCGCCGTTGTAGAAGAACGTGATGGGCCGTGTCGCGGCATCCGTGCCCTTGGCGAAGTAGGCGGTGTAGAAGAGGTGCGCCGTGGCGGGCTGTTCATCAGGCTTCGCCGGCACATCGATCGCGGCCTCGGGCAGATATTTGCCGTCGAGCCCGAGCATGGCGTCCTGCGGGTCCGTAGCGCCCACGGCGAGCATACCGGCCACGGCGGTGTAGGCGACCGTTTTGCCCCCTGCGAGCGCGACCGAAGCCTCGGTCGTTGCATCGGCAGGAAGCGCGCCAGAGACCTTCTTCTCCGGCGCGGGCTCGACGGTGGTCGTCGTGGTGGTCTTTTCCGGAGGCGCCCCGGAGGCGCTGTGGCGTTGGGCGGACAGGGGCAACGTCAAAAGGGCCGTGAGGGCCGCGGCGCACACGGTGCGCTGCGCAAGTGGATCCAAAGCCATAGGGCCTGGGTGCTCCTTGGGGGCGAGAGATGTGACTACTGTACGCGAAGGGCAGAGGCGGCGCGCCCACCCTCTCGACCTCAGCTGCGGTTCAGGAGCGAAGCAGGGCGCCAGCCCACAAGAGCGGCGATCATGCCGGCTGCAGCGCGGGCTGCAGTTGTTCGGTATGCGAGGCGGGCACGGGGACGATGTCGACCGTGAGTACGGTAATGTCGTCGGTCTGGCCGAAGCTGCGGGCCGCCTCCGCGATCTCGATGGCTCCTTGGCGGCTGAGCTGTCCGGTACGCTCGAAGCCGAAGAGCTCCCGATGGTGCATCGCCTCCGGCACGCCGTCGGTCAGCACCGTGAGGTGGTCGCCTGGCTTCAGCGCGTAACGCGTCTCGTCGAACGTCGCATCCGGCACCAGACCGAGCGGCAGGTTTGGCTCGGTTCGCAGCTCAAAGCCATTCACGTACGGTGCAATATGGCCGGCGTTGGCAAAGGTGACGACGGTGCGGTCGGCCGAAAGGCAAAGCGCGAGGCAGGTCGTGAAGCCCGAGCCGCGGCCCTGCAGCGAACGGTTCAGCCCCGCCAGGATGGCTGCGGGCGATTCGCTATGTTCGGCCAAGGCGCGCACCGTGCCCACGCACAGCGACACCTGCAGTGCGGCGGGCAGACCCTTGCCGGCCACATCGCCGATCACAATCAACGTCGTACCCGAGGGCATGGGCAGGATCTGAAAGAAGTCGCCGCCGACCTCCTGCGCCGGGTGGTACGCCGTGCCGATGGACAGGCCGGCGATGCGCGGAAGGCTTTCCGGGACGAGGACCTGCTGCACGGAGCGTGCCGCTTCCAGCTCGGAGTGCACACGATCCTGCTCGCGGCTGCGCAAGGAAAAGCGACGCAGCAAGATGGTCAGCATGGCCAGTAGAAACGCGATCTCGGCCACGTCGTCGAGCGTGATGTAGAACGGGTGCCGCCAGTGCAGCTCGAAGCGGCTGAACAGGGTCAGCCCGGAGGTCTGCAGGGCCCAAAGCAGGCGTGTGTAGGTGAACGATCCAAAGAGAAACAGCACGGGGAGACGCAGAATGCGGGCGTCGGACTCCTTGCGCTTCGCCTGCCGGTGCACAAACAAAACGATCCAGGCATACACCGGCAACAAAAACAGGAGCGCCAACCCGTTTTGCAGCGCGACCGTGAGGGCCCCCACCCAGCTGAGCGGCGTGGTCAAGGCGTACAAGCCGCAGCAGGTCAGGGCGAAGACGAACCAGTTGGTCTGCTTGCCCCGGAACAGGCTATGGAAGAAGAGCACGGACCCAACCAGAAACATGGTCGAAGCGCAGGTCAGCCCGAACTCCCGTCCAACGACGTTGTTGGCCTGCAGGTGGCCCCAGGCGTATAGCAAGTGGTACGCGGCCTGACCAAGCGTCAACAGCGCGAACCAGAGCATCTCTCGCTCAGACCGACGGTTTAGGAAGAAGACGAGGCAGACGGCAAAGGCCAGAAGGTCCAGGGCCCCGAGGTCGAAATCGTCGCTGTATTGCCAGCGACTCGCTTCGGCCTCCGTATTGAACTGCGCGTGCACCAGATCGCTGCGCCCCACCGCCGCGGCCCCTTGCAAACCGCCATGCCGATAGTGACTCAGGGCGGGATCGTGCCAGATGCGAAGGGCGACTACCGCCGTTTGCGGCCGCGTGCGTTCCGCGAGGGGAAGGTCCAGCACCACCGGCCGGGTGAGGTAGGCGCCGGCATGCGGCGGCAGATTCCCTTGCGTGAACAATAGATGCCCGTCGAGATACACCTGATACGCGGTGTAGATGGCGGGCAGGCGCAGGCTGAAATCCTCGCGCCCGGCTGGCAGGGTGATCCGAAAGCGGTACCAGGCCGTACCGTCCAGGTGGTGATACCCGATCTCGTCCCAATCGCCGCCGGATCGTACCAGCGCCCAGCGCGAATCATCGAACCCGGGCTGTGCCCAAAGCGGATCGTCCCCGGGCTGAAAGCGCCACTGGCCGTCCAGCGCGCTGAGGGGTTCCCGGTCCGTCTCAAGCGAGTAGGTGCTGGATGGATCGGGCGCGGCCGGGGCTCCCGCAGGCTGGGCTGCAACGCCGGCCTCCACGGGCCGTTGCGCCCAAACCATCGCGACAGCCAGAAGGCCGAGCAGCCGCGCGAACTGGAGCAGAGAGCGCTTCATCACAGGAAGGTTGGCCCGAGTGTACCGGAGAGACTCGCTTCCGCGTAGGGGTACGGGGCGCGGCCGCTCGTGGCTAAGGCAGCAAGGCCGGTGCGCCGCCCGGAGTGCGCGCAAAGCTGCGGGGGACAGCCTGTCTTCCTCCCCCGCATCATAGAAGGGCGGTGCGGCTGCATGGCTTGGCGGGCCGCTGCTGCAGGAGGCACACAGGATGCGAGTCGGGTTGATGACGCGGGAGTACCCGCCCTATGTCTATGGCGGTGCGGGCGTACATGTGGAGTACCTGTCCCGTGAGCTGGCCAAACAAATTGAGGTTGAGGTGCATGCCTGGGGCGAGGCGCCCGCCCACGAGGCGATTCCTGGCTCCGCGGAGCCGCCCAGCCCGAAGCTCGAAGTCCACTTCGAGCAGCCCTGGAGCGCCATCACCGACGGCACCACCGCCAAATTCAAGGGCGCGCTCGAGGCCCTGTCGCTCAACCTTCTGCAGCAGCTGCGCTTAGACAAGCTGGACGTGATTCACACCCACACCTGGTACGTGTCGATGGCGGGGTTTCTGGCGAAAAAGCTATACGGCGTCCCCTTCGTGCTGACTACCCATTCGCTGGAACCCCTGCGGGCCTGGAAGGCCGAGCAGCTGGGCTCCGGCTATGCGCTCAGCTCCTGGATGGAGCGCACGGCGATCCTGGACGCGGACGCCATTGTGGCGGTTTCAAACGGCACCAAAGCGGACATTCTGCGCGCCTACCCGGACGTGGATCCCGAGCGTATCCATGTGATCTACAACGGCATCGACCTCCAGCAATACCAGTACACGAGCGACCGGTCGGCGCTGGAAAAGTATGGCGTCGATACTGCGCGGCCGTATGTGCTTTTTGTCGGCCGCATCACGCGGCAGAAGGGCGTGACGCACCTGGTTGACGCGATCCAGCATCTGCCACCGGGAACGCAGGTTGTGCTCTGCGCGGGGGCCCCCGATACGCCGGAGATCGCCGACGAGATGCGCGCCAAGGTGGAAGCCGTGCGCAAGCGCACGCCGGGCAGCCAGGCGGCGGCCCTGGAGGTCGAGACGCCCCCGGGGGTAGAGCCGCATGGGCATGCCATCGCCACCGGCGATCCGCTCGGCGTCGGCCACAACATCGTCTGGATCGAACAAATGGTGACCAAAGAAGAGGCCATCCAGCTTTACTCGCACTGCGCGGTCTTCTGTTGCCCCAGCGTGTATGAGCCCTTCGGCATCATCAATCTGGAGGCGATGGCCTGCGGGGCAGCGGTGGTCGCGTCGGCGACCGGCGGCATCCTGGAGGTCGTTGTGGAGGGCGAAACGGGTCACTTGGTGCCGTTTGCACAGGACCCGACCACAGGTTTTGCCGCCGAGCCCGAGCAGTTCGCCAAAGACCTGGCTGCACGCCTCCGTCAGCTGCTCGCCGACCCGGAACGAGCCAAGGCGCTCGGAACAGCTGGCCGGAAGCGCGTGGAGGCGCACTTCTCCTGGACGGCGATTGCGGACCAGACGATCGCGCTGTACCGGCAGTTGGTGGAGGCGCAGAAACCCGATTCTGCGGCTGCAAAGGCCTGATTCGCCGGGGGAGGCGAAAACGCGACAACTTTGCCGCTGCGGCATCCTATAATTGGGAGCCTAGACGCGGACACAGACGTGCGCCCTCTCAGGAGTTCAGCCATGGCCAACTTTCTCGATCAACTCAAGACAATGACGACGGTGGTCGCCGATTCCGGGGATATCAATTCCATCAAGGCGTTTAAGCCAACGGACTCCACCACCAATCCCTCGCTGATCGCCACCGCCGCGGGCATGCCGGAGTACCAGTCCATCGTCGATGACGTGTTAATCCACGCCCGTGAGGCGCTGGGCGAAGAGGCCGACGATAAGGAGGTTGCGGCTGCCGCGTTCAAGACGCTCGCCGTTGCGTTTGGCCGCAAGATCCTCGAGATTGTTCCCGGTCGCGTCTCCACGGAGGTCGATGCCCGCCTGAGCTTCGATCGCGAAAAGACCAAGGAACAGGCGCGCGACATCATCCATCAATACGATCAGGCGGGCATCGGCCGCGAGCGCGTGCTGGTCAAGATCGCCTCAACCTGGGAAGGTATCCAGGCCGCCAAGGATCTTGAAGAAGAGGGCATTCACTGCAATCTCACCCTGCTCTTCGGCATTCACCAGGCCGTCGCGTGCGCTGAAGCCAAGGTGACGCTCATCTCGCCCTTTGTTGGCCGCATCCTGGATTGGTATAAGCACGACACCGGCAAGGACTACGCGCCGGCCGACGACCCGGGCGTGCAGTCCGTGACGGAAATCTACCACTACTACAAGAAATTCGGCTACAACACCCAGATCATGGGCGCAAGCTTTCGCAACATGGGCGAGATTGTTGAGCTGGCCGGGTGCGACCTGCTCACCATCGCTCCCAAGCTCCTGAAGGAGCTGCAGGACACCGAAGGCGCGCTGGAGCGTAAGCTGACGCCGGCCAACTCAGGCGACGATCCCATCCAGAAGATGCATATGGACGAGGAGACCTTTGAGGCAATGCACGCCGAAAACCGCATGGCCCACGACAAGCTGAAGGAGGGCATCGAGGGCTTTTCCGAGGCGCTGGAGCACCTTGAAGAGCTGCTCGCCAAGCGTGTAGCCGAGCTCGGCAAGGGTGAGCCGGTCGGCGCGAAGTAGGCTGTTGTGAACAGAGGTGACGAAGGCCGGCTGGTGCCGGCCTTCGTTATTTTGTGGCGCATCCGCTGCGGTCGGCAAGGGTAGCTTGCAGGTCTGTCAGGCTGTTCGGTACAGGCACCGCTGCGCAGGGCAACAAGGTGAACAGGGGCTGATCGAGTTCGCCAGGCGCTCCTCCGCCCGGCGCGACGGCACGCACACGGTAGGTGGTTCCAAAGGGCGCGTCGGTAAAGAGACCTCGCGGCTCATACGCGGCAGGCGCGCGGTCCAGCACCACCGCCGTGAGGGCGCCGTGTGCCACGAGGCGATCGAACTGCTCCAGCGCGGGCTCGTACTTTCGGCCCAGCACGGCATCGAGCGCGTCCATGTCGGCGTGCAAAGGCTTGCCCGCAAGGATCGCGTCGTAGCTGTGGTCCACGACCCACACATCCCCGGGCGTGTGGCGCAGGGCGGTCAGGAACGCCAGACGCGCCCCGAGGTTGCCGGTCTGGATCTCTGCCGGACGGTAGAGATGAGCCCCCAGCTGCGCGCACGCAAGAAGCCACAACACCGCAGGGACGACCGCCTCCGTGGTGGGCGTTGCCTTGATCCCGTCCTGTGCCGTCCAGGCGCTTTGCAGGAGCCGGTCCAGCGCCACACCGGCAAGCACAGAGAGCCAGGCATACAGTGGAATGATCGCGTTCACGTTAGCGCCCACATGCGCGCGAACATACCAGATCGCGCCCGTGACCAAAAGCGTCACAATCGCAAAATACCCGCCATCGCGCTCCCGCCAACGAACACCGGTGAACAGCGCCCCGACGGCGATGAAGCCGCAGGCGATCGGTAGCGGACCGAGCAGGTCCGCAAATGGAAACATGACAGCCGTGTGGAAGGACCACTTGATTACGCCCGCCGTCCCGAAGGCGTAGTAAGCGAACCAGCCATGGGTGGCGCGTTGCAGCCAAACCACGCTGGCCAGCACCAGCACCGCATAGGCTGCCATGCCGCTCAGCATGCGGCGCGGCCGCTGCCACTCCACCAGAAACATCGCCAGGCCCAGGGGCAAAAAGGTTTGTTTGGTCAGGAAGGCAAGCCACCACAGCACAGCAGCAAGAACAGGCTGGCTTCGCCGCGTGCTCCACAGGGCCGCGAGAAAGAAGAAGAGCGAAAGAGAGTCGACGCGTCCGACGTCGTACCACGCGAGCACAAACGGATACAGGCTCGCAAAGAGCCCAACGGCAAACAAGGCGGGGGCCCAGCGGCGGCGCGTCTCGGTAAGGACGAGTGAGAAGATCAGCGCAAAGCTGCCCAGCGTTGCCGCGATCGAAATCAGCCGCAGCGCCGCGTACTGGACGCCGATCCCCTTGGTTACGGCTGCGGCGACGTAGAAAAACAGCGGCGCATACAAAAAAGGGGCCCATTCCATGCTGGGCGGCGTGTAGAGCGCGTACCCCTGGCGCAGCCGCCAAACCGAGGTCAGCATGCCGCTTTCCATCCGGTCGACTTCGAAGGGATAGTGCAGGCGACGGTACGCCACAAGGAGAAACAACAGCACAAACAGCACCGAAAGTGCGGCGCCGATTCCTTGCAACAAGATTCCCAGACCGCGGTCAGGCCTGCTGTCCCAAGATCGCGGCATGCGGCGATTCTACATGGCTGCAAATCGGGAGTGACGCGTACCACAAGCGCTAGGGAGTGGGCTGAAACCCTGCAATGCGCACGGCTTGTTCTGCGGACACCGGCTGCTGCAGGGGGTAGGCGAAGAAGTTGCTGCCGCCGAGCTGCACCCAGCCCGCAGGCTTGCTGGCCGAATTGGGAAACAGGCTGACCAGGTAGCGCAGGCCCTCTGCGGCGAGCGGTCCTGTGACCGTGCGCTTATCCGCGATGCTGTTCCACACAGTGAGCGGATTCGCCTCGCCCGGCGTCTCCACTTCGCCGAGGATCTGTGCCCCCGCAAGCCGCGCCCAGTAGAAGTCCGTGTAGCAGGCGAGGTCGCCCATGCAGGCCACCTTGTCC
>CAXUIF010000021.1:2733-5096 GCA_964250995.1 uncultured Acidobacteriaceae bacterium | reverse complement strand
CGGGGCGGTCAAATAGCGGTCCTGCAGATCGACCGGGAAGTAGATGGCCAGCATGAACAGCCCCCAGAGCATGGGCGACACGAACCATGCGCGGCTTGTCTGGTCATGCCTTGCGGTCGGCTGCTCCTTCTTGCTGGTCCACTGCGGCCAGCCTGCGCCGAAGGCCAGCAGCACGCCGAGCAGCACAAACACCTCGGGCCGGCCCAGCAGATAGCGGAAGAACACAACGACATTGCGGCCCAGTCGCAAGGCATGCCCCGCAAGCCAGACGTGCGGCTTCAGGCCAAGCGTCCACCACGCCGGGTCGAACCACAACGGAAATGTGCCCTCTGGATGCGCGGCATAGCTGAACACCGGCGGAGCCGAGGAGAGAACTGCCTCAGGATGCAAGAAGGTCCCGCCGGCATGCCCAAGATCGTGGTGGTACCACTCGTGCCAGCGCGGAGTCATATCGATGAAGAACGCATAGTTCAACCGCGCCGATTCACCCGTGGTGATGTGTCCGAGCTGCCGCGAGATGGCAATAATGTAAGGTCCGGCGAGGAGCGCAAACACAACCGCCGCAACGACCCCGCCGGTGACCGCGCGTCGCCGACTGGATGCCTCGACGGACGCCCGCGAAAGCAAGCTCGCGCCAATCCACACGGCAAGCAGCGCGACAGAAGGAAGGAACGCGAAGGATTTGGTCAGGTACGCACAGCCGAGCGCAAACCCCAGCAGCGGGTACAGGGACAGGCTGGCCCCCGCAAGCAGCCGCACCAAGAGCGCCCCGGCAAACAGCAATAAAGCAAACAGCAACGTATCGGCGCGTGGTGCTGCGACCGGCAGCTCCCGGCCAAGGCTCAAGGTGAGCAGGCCTAGCCCCAGCAGATGCAGCGCCGGCGCAGGAACCGCGGCTTGTGCGTCCGCATGCCAATGGAGGCGCGCCTGCGTCAGCGAACTTGTAAACAAAAGACAAGCGGCGATCGCCAGGCCGAAGATCAGCACATTGGCGTACCGGACGACGGCCAACTCCCGCCAAAGCGAGGTCCCCACCGCGCGTTCGACGACTGCCAGCACGGCCGGATAGCCAGGGTTCCAGTAGCCGTTCACGGCGAGTGCGGCGCGGTGCGTGTTCAGGTCCTGCGCGATGTCGAGGAAAGCGGTACCGTCCCCATCCATCATGTATCCGTCATAGCGCGCATAGCCGAAGGCGGCCAACAGCATCAGGAGCACGAACGCCCACAGCAGATTTCGGCCAAGCGTACGCGGCAAGACAGCTCCCAGCAGGTAGTGGGTCCAGTATAGCGAGCCTAGCGCGCCGGCCATTCAAGGGGGCGGGAGACCGTAGGGCGATGCCGCAACGAAGCACCTGGCCCTTACAAGATGTAGCGGCTCAGATCCTGGTTCTGCACGATGGAGGCCACCTGCTTCTGCACGTAATCTTTGTCGACCACTAGCGTAAACGCCGGGCCGGAGCCGTTCGCGTCACGGGGGTTGAGCGCCGGCACACCTTCGGTTGCGGGCACGTTGTCCTTTGCGTTCTTGACCAGATCCGGCGCCTGAAAACTCACCTCATCCAGCACGCGCTCCATGATGGTATGCAGTCGCCGCGCACCGATATTTTCTGTGGTTTCATTTACCTGAAAGGCGAAGTGCGCCATCTCCGCCAAGGCTTCGGGCGTGAACTCCAGCGCCAGTCCTTCCGTCTCCAGCAGTGCGATCGACTGCTTCACGATGGACGCTCGCGGTTCGGTGAGGATACGCAGAAAGTCCTCCACGGTGAGCGCCTTCAACTCCACGCGGATGGGAAAACGTCCCTGGAGTTCGGGTATCAGATCGCTGGGTTTGGAGACGTGAAAGGCGCCTGCTGCAATGAACAGAATGTGGTCGGTCGTGACGAAGCCGTACTTGGTGTTGACCGTGGTGCCTTCCACGATGGGCAAAATGTCCCGCTGCACGCCTTCGCGGCTAATATCGGGCCCATGCCCGCCCTCGCGTCCGGCAATCTTGTCGATCTCGTCCAGAAAGACGATCCCCGCATCTTCGACGCGTTCCACGGCCGTCCGGGTGATGGCGTCCATGTCGAGCAGGCGCGACTCTTCTTCCTGCACCAGGTAATCGAACGCATCGACGACCTTCATCGGGCGTTTGCGTGTGCGCCCGCCCAGCATGTTGGCAAGCATGTCCTTGATGCCGTTGGCTTCGCTTTCGTCCTGATTATTCGAGATCACCTCGATGGTGGGCTGTGCGCGATCGCGGGTCTCCATCTCAACCATGCGCTCATCCAGGCGACCCTCACGGAACTGCTGCCGCAGACGCTCGCGATCGCGCTGCTTTTCCGCGTCATCCTTGCTCAGCACGATCAGGTTCACGGGCTCGCC
>CAXUIF010000021.1:0-2633 GCA_964250995.1 uncultured Acidobacteriaceae bacterium | reverse complement strand
TTCGAGGCTTCCACCTTCAAAAAGGGCGAGCGTGTGAGCTTGGCCAGGCGCCGCGCGATCTCCGTTTTGCCCACGCCCGTTGAGCCGATCATGAGAATGTTCTTCGGCATGATCTCTTCGGCGATCTCGGGTGCAAGCCGCTGACGCCGCGTGCGATTGCGCAGGGCCACGGCCACCGCGCGCTTGGCCGCGGCCTGGCCCACAACATACTTGTCGAGCTCGGCAACAATCTCGCGGGGCGTCATCTCTTCGAGCGAAAGAGCCTGGTCTTCCGCGGTGCCGGGGAGGAAGATCGCCATTACTCGCCCACCTTGAGCTCTTCCACCACGATGGACTGATTGGAGTAGATGCAGATGTCGCCGGCAATTTTCATGGAGCGCTCCGCGACTTCGCGCGCCGAGAGCTGCGTATTTTCAAGCAGCGCCGTGGCTGCGGCCATCGCGTAGGTGCCACCTGAGCCGATCGTGGCGATCACGCCATCAGCCACCGGGTCGGGCTCGATAACGTCGCCATCGCCGGAGAGCACGTAAATGTGCTGTGCGTCGGCGATGATCAACAGCGCTTCCAGCTGCCGAAGCAGCTTGTCGGTGCGCCAATCTTTGGCGAGCTCTACGGCTGCACGGCCCAGCTGTCCACTGTATTGCTCGAGCTTGGCCTCAAAGCGCGTAAGCAGGGCAAAGGCATCCGCCGTAGAACCCGCGAAGCCGGCCAGCACCTTGTCGTTGCCCAGCCGCCGCAGCTTGCGTGCCGAGCTCTTCATCACCGTCGCGCCCAGCGTTACCTGGCCGTCGGAGGCCATCACGACCTGTTCGCCCCGCCGCACGCACAGCACCGTGGTCGATCGAACACGACGGCCCTGTGCAAGATCCAGGGGATGATTTGGGGATACCTCATTTCGGGAACCAGCGGCACGGGTTGCAGGCTGCAGCAATGTCTTCTTGGGCACACCGCAGTATATCGCCGCAGAACCGAATCAACCCCGCGTCAATCCAGCTCCCGCGCAAGATAGGTGAACGTAATGGCCCGTGTTCGGGCCTCTTGCTGGATGCTCGCCCCCGCCCCGTGACCGCCTTCGGTGATCTCGTCGTAGAAGAAGGGCTGCTTGTATTCTTCCATCTTGGCAGCGAACTTGCGAGCGTGTTGCGGGCCCACGCGATCGTCCTTCGTCGTGGTGAAGATGAGCGGTTTGGGGTACTTCACACCGGGCTTGAGCTGGTTGTAGGGCGAGATCCCAGCCAGAAACGTGCGTTCTTCCGGATTGTTCACCGAGCCGTATTCGCCCACCCAGCTGGCGCCCGCGGCGATATGCTCAAAGCCCAGCATATCCAGCAGCGGCACCTGAATCACGATCGCGTGCCAAAGCTCCGGATGCTGCGTCATCTCCACACCCATGAGGAGGCCGCCGTTGGAGCCGCCCTGTATGCCCAGATGGCGCGAGGAGGTGATCTTGCGCGCGATCAGATCCTGCCCGACAGCCGCAAAGTCGTCGTAGATGCGTTGCCGATGCGTCTTCAGGCCAGCCTCGTGCCAGGCCGGACCGAACTCCCCGCCGCCGCGAATGTTCGCCAGCACAAATACGCCGCCCTTCTCCAGCCAGAGCTTGCCCAGCTCGGCGGAGTAGGTCGGCGTCTCTGCAACTTCGAAGCCGCCATAGGCGTTGAGCAGCGTCGGATTTGTGCCATCCAGTTTCCAGCTCTTCGGATGCACCACGAAGTACGGCACCTTGGTGCCATCCTTGCTTGTGGCCTCATACTGATCCACCGCATCGTTTGACGCATCGAACCGCGGCGGCTCACTCTTCGCCTCGTTGAAAGAGCCTCTGGCGGCGTCACCGAAATAAAGCGTGGTCGGGGTCAGAAAGCCGGTCACTCCAAGAAAGAATTTCTCATCGGTATCGTTGCTCGAGGTGATGCGCACAGCGATGTTGTCAGGGAGTGACAAGCGCTGCCGGGACCAGCCGGTCGCGGAAGGCGTGTAGACGTACGCTCGACCCTGAACATTTTCCAGGGTCGTCACAATCACCCGCGAGCGGGTATGCGCCACCTCTGCCAGGAACTCGCGCTGCGTCGGCGCAAACACGACATTGGGCTTCAGGTGGGCCGGGTCGCTGAGCACATCTGCCAGCTTCAGCTCCAGCAACGATCCCTGCGCAAAGTGCCTGGCCTGTCCTGCGGGGGTCCAGTCCTCGCGAATCTCAACTAACACGCGCCCACCGACCAGGCCGGCCACGTCCGCCTTCGCGGGTATGGCCAGCTGCTCGACCCCTCGCGGGGTTTGCACGAAGTTCTGAAACTCAAAGAAGGTGACCCCACGTGTAAACGTGACAAGCTGATGCCCGTCGGCGTCCTGCAGCACGTGGGCAGAGGACCCAAGCTGATCGCTGGCTTGCCCGCGAAAGACCTCCTGGGCGCTTTCGAGCGGTGCTCCGCGTTTCCACTGCTTCACGATGAACGCGTAGCCGGAGTGGGTCATCGTGCCCGGGCCCCAGTCACGGTCGACCAGCAACGTGTCCTGGTTCACCCAACTCACGCCTTGCTTGCTGTGCGGCAGCGTAAAGCCGTTGGGCACAAAAGACGCTGTCTTCAGGTTGAACTCGCGCTCCCTCGTGGCATCCTCGCCGCCCGCCGAGATCC
>CAXUIF010000020.1:23058-25550 GCA_964250995.1 uncultured Acidobacteriaceae bacterium | reverse complement strand
GGGGGGTTGCTTGACTACGCGGCCAAATGTAGTCGCTAATCTTGGGGTCGCTAGCGGCGCCGGGGGGGCGGTCTTTGGGGCCGGCGCCGGTAAGGGCGCGCGACGCCGTGTACTGGGCAATCTGGCGGAAGATCCACGGGTTGGCCGGGGCCGCGCGGCCGATCATTACGGCGTCGCAGCCCGTCGCAGCCACCATTGCCACAGCGTCCTCCGGCGTGCGGACATCGCCGTTCCCAATCACCGGGATGCTCACAGCATCTTTGCAGGCCGCGATCCACTCCCAGCGCGCGTCGCCCGTGTAGCCCTGCTCGCGTGTGCGGGCATGCAGCGCGATGGCGTTCAGACCGCAGTCCTCGGCCAACCGCGCGAGCTCGACGCACACGATGTTCGCGTCACTCCAGCCCAGGCGGAACTTGACGGTGAAGGGAATCGTGACCGCGCGGCGGACCTCGCGAAAGATCTCCCCAATCAGCGGCAAGTCCCGCAAGAGCCCGGAGCCGCCGTTGCACTTGACCACGCGCTTGGCAGGGCAGCCCAGGTTCAGGTCGATGAGGTCGAAGCCGGCATCCTGGATGATGCGTGCTGACTCGGCGAGGGTCTGCGGGTTCGAGCCGAAGATCTGCGCGGAGATCGGATGCTCGTCCTCGTAGTAGGTAAGGTAGCGCTTGCGTTTGGTCTCGCGCATGCGGGCGAGCCCGTCGGCGGAGGTGAACTCCGTCATCAGCAGGCCGCAGCCGGAGCGCTCGTTGGTGGTTGCAGCGTCGATGTCCGTCGGCTCGCCCGCGGTGTGGGGAGAGTACAGACTGGCGTGGCGGATGAAGCGGCGGAAGACCGTATCCGTAACGCCAGCCATGGGCGCCAAAACGGTCGCGGGCGCAATGCGCACCGAGCCGATGTGGAGGGCGGCAGGAACGGCGGCCTCTGGCGGCAGTGGGCGCAAGGCAGCATCGAGCGGGTTGGTCCAGCGCTTATCCATTAAGAATTGGATGAGGTCTAGTGTATGCGGCTTCGGCCCGTATGGGCGGAGGCCGTACGCGCACCACCTGCACTGGGCGTCAGCAGCAAACATTTCCACAGCCTCTCGCAACTTCCGGGCAAATCCAGGGTCTGCACGGGGTACTAGCAAGTTTGGGCCCCTCGCACCGTTGTTCCCGCGGCACGGTCTTTCCGTTCCGTTTTCGGCCAAAGTGGATGTCACCCGGCGTCGACGTACCTCCGCAGAGGACCGTCTCCCCAGACGCCTCGGTAGCAGCCGCAAGAAGCAGTTGGATGAGCAGAGACGTTGGTGTTCCGCTCCGCGGCGGGCGCTGGGCAGGGTTCTTTTCTACCTTGTTGGGGTGAAAACGATGTGTAACCGGCTCGCATGAAGAGCCTCGATGTGTGGGGAGACTGACCCGTGAAGGGCAAACTTTTACTTTCGCTCCTGCTTGCTGCCGCGCCACTGGCGGCCTTTGCCGATCAGCTGGTTCCGGCCGGCTCTGTCGTTTCCTGTACCATCGCCGAACCGAAGATCTCTTCCCAAACGCAAAACATCGGGGACCCGATCCTCTGCCAGTTGAGCCACACGGAGGTTTACGGGCGCTCCTCCTTCCCCTATGGCAGCTACCTGGTAGGGCAATTTGCGGAGTACAAAGACCCAGGCCACTTTGTGGGCAAGGGCTGGATGGAGTTGAAGTTCGACCGGCTGGTCGTGCAGCCGGACACGACCGTCCCCATCAATGTGCGCGTGGTCGCTACGCCCAAATACCCGGTCGACAAGGAAGGGCGCATCCACGGCAAGGGACACCCGGTGCGCGACGCGATCGAATGGGCCATTCCGCTCCTGTGGCCCATTGACCTGATCAACCTGCCGCGGCGTGGTCCCCGGCCCGTCCTGGCGGCGGAAACGCGCATGACGATCAAGGTCCTGGACGACTTCGGCATCCCCACGCCGCAGGAGAATGCGGTGCGCAATCCAGCGCTGATCTCGCGCCAAACCCCGGATGAGCCCACCTACCAGCAATACCGCGAGCCCATGCAGCAGCAGGCGCAGCAGCAACAGCCGTACTACCCGCCGCAGCAGGGGAACTACCCTCCACAGACCTACCCGCAGGTGCAGAGCTACGCTCCGCCCCCACAGCAGAGCTATAGCTACGCTCCACCCGCACAGCCCACGGTGATCGTCGTCCAGGCACCGCAGCCGGTGTACCTGCAGCAGCCGCAAACCGTGGTGGTCCAACAGGCCCCAGCCTATCCGCCGCCGCCGTCGCCTGCTGTGGTGATGCCGTACGGGTATGGTCCGGCCCGCTACGCAGTACCCTACCGGCCGCGGTATTACATGCCGTACTGAGGGCGGCCAGGAGAGCAGCCGGCGTCTGTGGCTTGGAAGGCGCGAGACGGCGGTAGATCGTCGTAGGCTGTAGCGGTCCGATGTAGCAAAACAAAGGGCCCCCGCGTTGGCCCGGGGCCGTGGCCAGGGGGGACGCCCCCAAGTTTGCCCCCCGTGGGGCGGT
>CAXUIF010000020.1:21290-23048 GCA_964250995.1 uncultured Acidobacteriaceae bacterium | reverse complement strand
GGGCGTAGGCTGTCGCGGCCCTATTCACCAAACCAACGGCCCCCGGCTGGCGCCGGGCCCCTTCGACTGTCTCGACTCCACTACTTTGCAGCCGCTTCGGCCTTTTTGGCGTCGGTCGCCGCGAATTTGCGGCGGAACCGCTCGATACGGCCGGCGGTGTCGACGAGCTTCTGCTTGCCGGTGAAGAACGGATGGCAGACGGAGCAGATTTCCAGGACGATGTCGCCCTTATGCGTGGAGCGGGTTTGGAAGCTGCTGCCGCACGCGCAGCGCACGGTGGTGGTGTCGTACTTGGGGTGAATGCCTTCCTTGGGCATAGGTGAATCCTTTCGTTCGCTTTCCCGCCGCAGAACGGTTTGCTTGCCGTGGCTCGTTGGCCCGTTTGGGACCGGCTCACGGCATCAAATTCCTGTCGCGCTGCAGCTTGGACCCCGACTCCCGGGGCCTCAGGCGCTACGGGTTAGAGTACCATTCGGCGCGGGCCGATTCAGTTCGCTCACCGGCGGATGGCGCGCAGCAGAACCGGGGACAATGTCGCGGCGAGAGCGACCACCAGCAAGGCGCCAAGCGCCGCAATAGTGTGCCAAGCGGCAAAGACGGCCCACCCCAGAAGCACCCAGAAAGCCATGTTGGCCGAGGCCGCCACATAAACCCAATCGGAGAACTTGTGCTGGTCCCGCCAGAAATTCATCTCTGCAAGCGGCGGGTAGCTGCTCGTGTCGTTGAGCGTGAGCCGCAACGCCACCACGGGCAGCAGGTTGAGCACAAGAATGAGCGCCACCCACGCCGTAGGGGCCCAGCCTCCGGAAAGGCGCGGCTCGATCCACCACGTGGCCACCAGCGTTACCAGAACGTTCAGGGTGGCACCCACATTCACGGGGACAGGGAAGTGCCCCATATCGCCCAATCTGTTCATCTCATTCAGTTTCTTGCTGCCGGCGTTCACTGTGGGCTCCGGAGCGGGGCAGATCTGGCGCGGCGCCGCTCTCCGGTCAGAGTACGCTCGGGGTGCGGGTCAAGGTAGTGACCTGGGAGCCTCCTTCTTCATGGGACAGCACGTTGAGGCAAGCGAATCGGTGTGGGACTACCCGCGGCCACCGCGGCTGGAGCCGGCCCGCGTTGCGCTGGAGGTGACGCATGGTGGGGTGTGCCTCGCCAAGACCAGCCGCGGCCTACGCGTGCTGGAAACCAGCCATCCGCCGGTGTACTACTTCCCACCGGAGGACGTCCGGATGGATCTGCTAAGACGCGCTGGCGGGCGAGGTTCGTTTTGTGAATTTAAGGGCGGGGCCGTCTATTGGGACCTCGAGCTCCCCACGGCGCTGGCTGGCGAAGGCGCAGTCGTCCCGGAGGTCGCCTGGAGCTATCCGGAACCGGTCCCCGCCTTCGCTGCGCTGCGTGGTTTTCTGGCGTTCTACGCGAGCCGGGTCGACAGCTGTACCGTGGACGGCGAACGCGTACAGGGGCAGGCGGGCGACTTCTACGGCGGCTGGATCACCTCACGGGTGCGCGGGCCCTTCAAAGGCGCGCCGGGGACGCGGGGCTGGTAACAGCCAGGATGTCCTCAACTCGCACAATTCGCGGGCAGGACGAGGGGAACCATCCGCTGCGATACTGGACAAAGGTGCTCTGCACATGAGCGACCTGCCCGACGATGTCTGATCTGTGTCCAATCTGTGATGGTTCCGGCTTGCGGATGCTGGAGCGACCCAACGGGGTGCGCGCGGTAGCTGATTGCGCCTGCCGCGTGGTGGAGCG
>CAXUIF010000020.1:8797-21190 GCA_964250995.1 uncultured Acidobacteriaceae bacterium | reverse complement strand
ATCATCACGACCAATCTCAGCTACGCCCCCGCCCGCACCGCCGCAGACACGGTCAAGGAAGCCGTGCGACAGGAGACGCTGGGCGACCGGATCGGGGAACGCATGCTTTCGCGTCTGGAAGAGATGTGTGTCGTAGTTGAGATGCAGGGGCCTGACTACCGCAAGAGCCTTGTCGGGCGTGCAAGCTTTGCCCCGGCGGCCGAACGCCGCCTTCGTCGGGTTCCAGAGTAAAATCGGCCCAATATGGCGGACCCGAATCTCTCCCCAAACGCCGCTCGCTCTGCTCCTTCCGAGCCAGGCCGCAGCGGCTTGTTTACCGAGCCGGCGGCCGAGGCGCGTCGCTTTCCGGTAACGGTGATCGCCATCGCGGCTAGCGCGGTACTGCTGGTTGTGGCAGGACTACTCTTTCTGGGACGGCGGCACGGGGCCTTCGCCGGCTCGCCCGACGCGCTGCGTCCGCCGGCCACGTACGCCCCCAACCTCAAGCTGAGCGGGCTCGCCATGAGCGAGTCCACCAGCTTTTCGGGCGGAAAGTCGACGTTTATCGACGGCCACGTGACCAACGCCGGACCGGCGACCGTGACAGGCGTGACGCTGCAGGTGCTGTTTGCGTCCGATGCGGGCGGTCCGCCGCAGCTGGAAACCGTGCCGCTGAGCCTGGTACGCACGCGCAAACCCTATCTGGATGTCGAGCCGGTCAGCGCAGCGCCGCTCGCGCCAGGCGCAGAGGCGGATTTCCGCTTGATCTTTGAAGGCATCCGGCCGGCGTGGGATCAGCAGATGCCCGCCATGCATGTGGTCGAGGTGACCACGCGGTAGGGGATGCTCAGTCGTAGAGCTTGAATTGCCCTGCAGCGAACGGTAGAGCCCGGTGCTAGGGGGCGATCTGTGTTGTCGACCGCGTCCCGTCCGCGAGGGTTTCGCCCACCGTGCGCCCATCGCGCATCAGGAGGGTGCGATCGGCAATGGCCGCCGCCTCAGGGTTGTGGGTAATCATCAGCACCGTCTGGCCCAGCTCGCGGCTGGACTCCCGCAGCATCCTGAGCACGCTGTCGGAGTTTTCCGTATCGAGATTGCCGGTCGGTTCGTCGGCGAGCACGATGGACGGGCGCGTGATCAGTGCCCGCGCGATGGCGATACGTTGCTGTTCACCGCCCGACAGCTCGCTCGGCCGATGATCCAGCCGACCGTCAACACCCAGCATCGCGGTGAGCCTCTTCAGCAGAGCGCTGTCAAAGGGACGGCCGTTGTCCGCTATGGTGTGCGCGAGTTCGATATTGCCCCGCGCCGTTAGCGTGGGCAGCAGGTTGAAGCGTTGAAAGATGAAGCCGATGTGCCGCCGGCGAAACTGGGTGAGGTTCGCATCGGTGAGTCGAGAAAAGTTCTTATCCGCGACCCGCAGCGTTCCGCCGTTGGGCGTCGTCAGACCACCGAGAATGTAGAACAGCGTCGACTTACCCGAGCCGGATGGCCCCACAATGGACAGAAAATCGCCCGCCTCGACAGCAAACGTGGCATCGCGAAGTGCATGCACCTCCAGCTTGCCCGAGCGGTACACCTTGCTCAAGTGACTGGCCTCAATCACAGCAGCCATAGACGGGTTCAGTGTAGCGCAGCGAGCCGCAGCGACCTCGTACACTGGCGGCAGCGTGTGTGAGCAGCGCTGCGTGGGCGCGGGTATGCTTTGCAGGGTCGGCGGGGTGGAGCTTTCTTGTCGGAGTAGGGAGCGGGCCATGACGTACCTACGGCGGAGCGCTGTCCGCAGCGCCTCACTCGCATGGGAGAACATTTTGGTTCTGGGCGTCGGCACGGACATTGCAGAGGTTCCGCGAATCCAGGCGAGTTTGGATCGCTACGGCAGGCAGTTCCTGGAGCGTGTGTACACGCCCGGCGAGATTGCGTATTGCCAGGCCCGGAAGAAGACCGCGGCCCAAAGCTTTGCGGCGCGGTTCGCGGCCAAGGAAGCCGGGGCGAAGGCGCTCGGCACGGGCATCAGCCGCGGCGTGACCTGGCGCGAGCTGGAAGTGGTGCGACTCCCCGGCCAAGCGCCGCAACTGCGGCTTCACGGCCGCGCGGCGGAGATTGCCACCGCCCGCGGCATGGTGCGCCTGACGCTCAGCCTGACGCACACACGGGAGATGGCGATGGCCGTCGTGGTGGCCGAAGGCCCTGAAACGCCCTAGCGAGCCAAGAAGAAGCACACCTCTGTGCTTTACCGGGCCCCACGGAAGCCTTGGTACGATGAACTATGCCCAGTCAACAGGAAGTGAAATGGTCGCAGCTCAAAGTGGGCGTCCTGGTTGTGGTTTCGCTGACCTTGCTGATCATTCTGCTTTTTCTCATGACGAATGCCTCGGGCATAGGAACCTTTGACAAGAAGCTGTTTGCTCGAAGCTACTTTGCCAACTCGCAGGGGCTGAAGGTGGGTGCGGCTGTGACGCTGCAAGGCGTTCCGGTAGGCGAGGTGCGCAGCGTGCGGCTGACCACCGATCCCGCGCGCCGGCTCACACCGGTCGAAGTGACCATGAAGTTCAATCCGCGTTTCCAGAACCGGCTTCACGCGGACACGACAGCGTCGCTCGAGACGACGGGCTTCATCGGCGACACCGTCATCGAGCTAAACAGCGAGGTCGCAAGTGGGCCCGAGCTGCAGTCCGGCGAGGAACTCCGCACCACCGAGCAACCGTCCATTTCCACCTTCATCAAGTCGAGCCAGGGCACGTTGGATCAACTGAACGGCACCATCGGCAAGCTGGACAAGATCATGCTAGGCCTGCAGAACGGGGAGGGCGCGGTGGGGCAGCTGCTCAAGAACCCGGCGCTCTACAACGAGGCCAACGCAGCCACAGCGGAGATTCACAAGCTTTCCGCCAACCTGAACAGCGGTCGCGGGTCCGCCGGCAAGCTGTTGAACGACGACACGCTCTACAACCGGCTAAACGACGCGGCCGGCCGGCTGGACGCCCTCGCGACCGGCCTGAGCAACGGCAAGGGCTCTGCTGGCAAGTTGCTCACCGACGACACCCTGTACAACAACCTGAACACGACGCTGAGCCGGACGAACGCCATCCTCGCCGAGGTGAACAACGGGCAGGGCAGCCTTGGCCTGCTGCTCAAGGATCCCGCTACCGCACAACGCCTGAACGACAGCATCACGCAACTGGACACCATGCTCGCCGGCGTCAACAAAGGCAAGGGAACCGTGGGCCAGCTGGTGACTAATGAGGCGGCCTACAACAATCTTAATGTGCTCCTGCAAAATGCCAGCCAGCTGGCCGTTATGCTGCGCACCGATCCAAAGAAATACCTCACCATCCACATGAAGATCTTCTAGCTTCGTCGGCCGAGCTATTTCTTGAACCCAGGTACAGCAACGGAGAGAACCATCGGTTCTCTCCGTTGAAGAACGTCTGTTGAAGAACACGTTCAGCCACTGGGCCTAGCGTTAGGCGGCGAGCTTCTTGCGCATGATCCCCGTCACGCCCATCAGACCGGTGCCTAACAGCAGCAGGGAGCTCGGCTCTGGGGTGGCCGCGGTGGTCGTGGCGGTGGTGGTCAAGCTGTCCAGAAGAACGTTGCCGGCGCCGTTCAGCGAGGAACCTTGGTTGCCATCGGCAATGATCGAGACGAAGCTATCGCCCATGGGCGTCGTCATCATCATCGTGGAAAGCGGATCGCTCCCCGGCACCATGTAGTTATGAAACAGCGTTCCCAGCGAGCCGGCGGTGTTCGAGAAATACACGCTGAAGCCTTCGCTGTCCTGCGTGCTGCCGATGGAGAGAACGTAGGGGCTGGAGATAGACGAGACGTTCAGCTGAACAAAGCTGCCGTTGTTGATCTCGTTGTCGGAGTTACCGGCGATGCCTACACCGTTCTCCGAGCCGCCGCCGTTTTTGCCGTAGAGCAAGCGGCTGGAGCCGTTGAGATTGAACGCGGACGCGGTAACACTGGTCTTGCCAGAAGCAGACGTGTATGTGGCCGAGTGGCCCAGCGTGCTGTTGGATCCGGTGAAGTTGATGGTGTCGGCAAAGGCGTGGGTGGCGCAGGAGGCAGCAAAAGTCAGGGCTACAGCAAGCTTCAGTTTCATGACACTTCCTCGGAAATAGATTCGATCTAGGGTGAAAGGTTCCTATGGGTCACGCCGCTGTTAGAACGTGATTCAAGTTCTAAAATCGACGCAGCTGCGGGTGGCGGACTGCGGCGGTCCGCAAAACTTAGGTACATTTGCGATAGCCCGGATAACTTCTAGCGCCTTGACTTCTACCTTCGCTAACGCTTTCGAGCTATACAGAATGTGTTGTTCTTGGCCTGAAATGAAGGTAACAGGGAGGCCGCCCAGAGTCTCCCGTGTTTTTAGTAATCCGGGCAGTCTAAAAAGTACTTCGTTCGTAACACTCCTTGGTGTGAACCGACGTGCACCAACGCCCAGCAGCCTGCCCCAAAGGGCTCCTCCGAAATGAACTTGTGCCAGGTACGAGTCCTTGCGAACGAAACTTCTCCCCTCCCCCGCTCGTCTTTCGACCACTCGCTCGCAGTTTCAGCGCATTCACCGGACCATCTATTCCGGCGTATGCTTCGTCTACCGATCCTTCCGTCTCAGGAGTCTCATGCGTAAAGCCTTCACCGCCTCGCTGCTTGCTCTGTGCGCGCCCTTGTGCGCCCGCACGTGCACGGCACAGCAGATCGCCGTCACCTTTGCCCCCGTTGACACCGCTTCCGGCCCCACCGCGCCGCCGAAGAAGCCGCTCTCCATGGACCTCGCAGCGATCGATAAGACCGCTGATCCGTGCGTAGACTTCTACCAGTACGCCTGCGGCAACTGGAACAAAACCAACCCCATTCCGGCCGATCAGGCGCGTTGGGGCCGCTTCAACGAGCTGAACGAGCGCAACAACTACTTGCTCTACGTCGATCTGAACCGCGCAGCGACCGCGCCCAAGACGCCGCTGCAAAAGAAGTACGGAGACTTCTTTGCTTCCTGCATGAATGTGGCCGAAGTCGACAAAGAAGGAGCGAAGCCTCTCCAGCCGGAGCTCGACGTTATCGCCGGACTCCAGTCCACCAAGGACCTTGCCGCGCTGAACGCCGCCCTCACCAAGCGTTTCGGGGGCACGGAGTTGCTGGCCGTGGGCGTACAGCAGGATCAGAAAGACAGCTCTCAGCAGATCCTCGGTACCGGCCAGGGCGGGCTTTCGCTCCCCGACCGCGACTACTACCTGAACCCCGCGCCGCGGTTCGCCAAGCTGCGTGAGGGCTACGTCGCCAACGTGAAGGACACCTTCGTGCTGTTGGGCGACACCCCGGAGCAGGCCGCCGCCGAAGCCGAGGCGGTTATGAAGATTGAGACCGCGCTGGCGAAAGGCTCCATGGAGCGCGTACAGATGCGCGACCCGTCCAAGCGGTACCACATCCTGAGCGTCGCCCAGGTGCAGGCGCTCACGCCGGACTACAGCTGGAAGACGTATCTGGACGGCATCGGCATGGGCCAGGTGCAATCGATGAACGTGATGTCGCCGGACTTCGAAAAGACGGTCGAAGCCGAGATCAGCGGCGAGCCCCTCGAGGCCTGGAAGAGCTACCTGCGCTGGCACGCGGTGCACGGCGCCGCCCCGCTGCTCAGCGCCAAGTTCGTCGAGACGAACTTCGACTTCTTCAACAAGCAGTTGAACGGCCAGGAGGAACAGCAGCCGCGCTGGAAGCGCTGCACGCAATTGACGGACCGCGCCTTGGGCGAGGCTGTAGGCCAGGACTGGGTCAAGGAAAACTTCCCACCCGCGGCCAAGGACAATATGGAAAAGCTCGTCACCGCACTGAAGGTCGCGCTAGACCAGGACATCAAGGCCCTACCCTGGATGAGCCCCGAGACGAAGGTGCAGGCCGAGGCCAAGCTCAACACCTTTCGCGACAAGATCGGCTATCCGCAGACCTGGCGCGACTACACCAAGCTCGAGGTGAAGCGCGAGGACCTGCTCGGCAATGCGGAGCGCTCGGCGACCTTTGAGCGCAACCGCAACCTGGCCAAGCTGGGCAAGCCCGTGGACGAGACCGAGTGGGGCATGACGCCGCCGACGGTGAACGCCTACTACAACCCACCGCAGAACGACATCAACTTCCCGGCTGGCATCCTGCAGCCGCCGTTCTATGACCTGAGCAAGGATCCGGCGGTGAACTTTGGCGGCATCGGCGTGGTGATTGGCCATGAGATGACGCACGGGTTCGATGACCAGGGCTCCAAGTACGGGCCCACCGGTAACGTGAAGTACAACGCGGACGGCACCATGGGTAGCTGGTTCACCAGCGACGATCAGACCAAATTCAAGGACCGCACCGAATGCGTAGCCAAGGAGTACGACGGCTTCCAGGTCGCGCCGGGGCAGAACCTGAACGGGCATCTGACGCTGGGCGAGAACACGGCGGATAACGGCGGCATCCGCATTGCGTACCAGGCGCTGCTGAACACCCTGCAACAGCAGGGCAAGTCCCCCACGGCCGAGATCGAGGGCTACACGCCGGCGCAGCGCTTCTTCATCTCCTTCGGGCAGGTATGGTGTCAGAACCAGCGGGAGCAGGCATCGGTGAACCAGGCAAAGACCGATCCGCACTCCACAGGCGAGTGGCGCGTGAAAGGCACAGTGCAGAACTTCGATCAGTTCGGCAAAGCGTTTGGCTGTCACGTGGGCCAGCCCATGATGCCGGACAACGGCGGCTGCCGCGTGTGGTAACGCACTGAAGTACGCACTCGGGCCCCAGAGACCACGTCTCCGGGGCCCGCTCTTTTGCTCGCTCGATGGAAGCGAAGATGTTTCGCGCTCATGATGCAAAATTCCCACGCGTCCGCGCTCACCCCGTCGCGTGCCGCTCGTCCACCCTGCAGAAGTGGCAGGAAAGCGTTACAGCCCCTACAATGAAAGAAGTTTTGAACTACGCCTCAATCAAGGTTTCCCCGCCTGCATGGGCTCCTCAGGGCCATCGCAGGGCGGGTGATGAAGGAAACGCATGAAGTGGAGTTGGTTCGGCCGTGTCGCCATGGCCCTGACGTCGGCACTCGCCATGGGACTCGGTATGACGGCGTGTGGTGGTCCCATCGTCGCCTATCTTTGGGCAGTCGGGACCCAATACAACCAGATCGTGGGCTACTGGGTCGATGACTACACGGGCAACTTGACGGCGATCCCTAACCAGCCGTTCTCGACCCAGGGCACCAACCCGGTGAACATCATCGTTCGTCCGGGTGGGCGCTTCGTCTATGTGCTCAACCAGGGCACCGGCTTCAGCACGAAGTCCAACGGCACGAGCGACGGCATCGCGGTATACGCCGTAGGTGGCAACGGTTCGCTCACCTACGAGCAGGGCTATGAGACACAGGGGTATGGCCATCTTTGGGCCGCCTTTGATTCCACCGGCTCGTATCTCTACATCCTGGATAAGTACGCGCCGTCTGGCGACGGGAATGGCGCCATCACCACCTTCTCCTCGGATCCCACTACCGGACGTCTGAACCTGGTGCAGCAGACCGCGAGCACCCAGCCCGGCCAGGTCGCCCCCAATTACCTGGAGGTGGGCAAGAACCCTCTGCGCTTCTTCTCGACCGGCACCTGCCTGTTCACAGCCAACTCCACTGGCCAAACGATCTCCACCTACAGCATCGCAAGCGGCCAGCTTGGCACGGTCACTACCGGGATCTTTACGCCGGGCACCATCAACATGACCTCGATCAACGGCAACGGTCAGTACGTCTTCCTGACCGACGACGACAAGGGCGCCGACCAGGGGCAGATTTTCTCCTATAGCGTGGGCGGCAATTGCGCTCTGACGCCCTTCACGGGCGGCGCCACCAGGAATAGCGCCACAGCCGTGCACCCGGTCAACACCCTGGTCTCTACCTCAGGCAAGTATGTCTATGTGTTAAACACAGACTCCACCAACACCACCTCAAATACGCGAGGTAGCACGATCTCGGCTTTCGTGATCAATGCTGGCTTGCTGCAGGAGATCTCCGGTTCTCCCTTCCCCTCCGGAGGCGGACCGACCTGTGCCGTGGAGGATCCCTCGGCCAAGTACCTGTACCTGGCGAACTCCGATGGGACGATTACCGGGTACGATTACGCGGACACCACCGGGCAGATCGCGAACCTGGCACGCGGGTCCAAGTTCACCACCTCGACCCTGGGGCTGACCTGCGTAGCCCTGAGCGGCGTTATCTAGACGTGTCGCTGGTTTCGGCCGCAGTAGAGCTCACTATGACAGAAGATCGCCGGTTGAACCGGCAGAAAGTAAGCAGCCGGCTTCCCGCGAGAAGCCGCTCCAAGGGAAGCAGATGAGGTTGATGAAAAAGGGTCGCAGTGCCACGACTGGAGCCGCCGCGCTCGCGCTGGCGCTCGGGTTGAGCTCCTGCAGCCGCGACTATACCGTCGCTTATGTGTACGCGGTCTCCGCCGCTAGCGGCAACATCTCCGCCTACGCGGTGGACTATCAAACGGGCATTCTGAATCAGATCGCCGGTTCGCCCTTCACGAGCACGGTCTCCGATCCGCTCAAGGTAATTGCGCACCCGAACAATCAGGTAATCTACGTGATCGGGGGACCGAACGGCTCGGATGGCAACTCGGTGGAGGAACTTCTGGTCGGCACCGATGGGAAGCTCTACGGCTCGCACACCGCCAACTTGACGGGAACTTATGCCACCGGCGCTGCCATCGACAGCACGGGTACCTTTCTATACGTCACGTTCACCTATCAGAATGGATTCACGCCTGCCTCCCCGGGTCCCGGTGGGGTGACGATCTTCCCCATCAACAGCGATAACAGCCTGGGCACGCCAACCACGCTGAATGTGGGCAACAACCCCGTCGCGATCGCGGTCTCCGCGCCGGTCTGCGTCGCTTCGCCCATCGTCTCCGGCAATCCCACCTGCACCACGAGCACGGGCGCGGGTTCCGGTTCCTACAACACCTATGCGTACGTCGTGGACCAGGAGACGGCGCTCGGCAAGCCCACCGTGCTGGGCTTCGCCCAAAACATGAAGACGGGGGCTCTCACGCCGCTCTCCGGTACATCTACCAACGTCGCCCTGAAAACGTTGCAGGGTGTTTCCGCCGGCGTCGTTCCCAGCGCGATCGCCGTCGATGGGACGGCCAGTTTTGTGTATGTTACGGATCAGGAAGCCAACCAGATTTACGGCTACAACATCGCCCGGTCGACCACAGGCAATCTCACGCCGATGCCGTCCAGCCCTTTCAGCACCGGCGCGTTTCCGGTGGCCATCACCATCGATCCGCGTGCACAGTACGTGTACACGGCAAATTCCAATGCCGCGACGGTAAGTGCTTACACGATCAATCAGGCCACAGGCAGCCTTTCAGGCGCAGCGGGCTCCACCTTCTCGGCTCACGCGGGTACGAATTGCGTCACGATCGATCCGAACCTCGGCACGTTCCTGTACGCCTCGAACTACGTGACGGGCAACATTGACGGAGCGGAACTGAACGCCCACACCGGCGTGCTCAGCGCAATCGCCAACACACCCTTCCCCACGGGCTCGCTCCCGTCCTGCCTGGTTGCCGTGGGCAATGGTTCCCATGCCATCTCGGTCAACTTCCCGACAACAGGCACTACGCCGTAGCGCGGCGCGTGAGCAGGTACCCAAAGCGCCTCGGCTTCCCCGGGGCGTTTTGTCTTGCGCGCTCCCTGCAGCTTCTAGCGAAGGTCGCAGGGTACCGGCCTGTGCTCCAATAGGGAGGTGACGCACTCCCAAGCCTTTCACCTGGGCGAGGTCTCCCTTGGCGGGCCGGACCTGTTTCTAATTGCCGGCCCCTGTGTTCTTGAATCCGAAGTCCACGCGCGGCGCATGGCGGACGCCATCCAGCGCATCGCCACCGATCTTGGCGTGCCCTACATTTTCAAAGCCAGCTACGACAAAGCGAATCGTACCTCCATCCGCAGCTTTCGGGGACCTGGCCTGGCGGAAGGTTGCCGCATCCTTCAGGCAATCGGTCAATCGCATCATCTGCCGATCTTGACGGACGTCCACACCCCGGAGCAGGCCCTCGCCGCATCAGAGGCGATGGGCGATGTGGATGCCATGCTGCAAATTCCTGCGTTTCTCTGTCGGCAAACGGACCTTCTGGTCGCGACTGCCACGGCCTGCGCCGGCCCCCGCCGAGCCGTAAACATCAAGAAAGGCCAGTTTGTGGCGCCGTGGGACATGCGGCATCCGGTCGAGAAGGTTCATGAGGGCGGCTGCGCGCGCGTCTGCCTCACCGAGCGCGGGGCCAGCTTCGGCTACAACAATCTGGTGGTGGACTTCCGGGCGCTGCCTGTGATGCGCGAATTTGCCCCCGTGATCTTCGACGGGACTCACTCGGTGCAGACCCCGAGTGCCGCCAACGGCGTCTCCGGCGGCCAACCGGAGTTCATTCCCGTGCTCGCCCGTGCCGCGGTTGGTGCCGGCGTCGACGGCCTCTTCCTGGAGGTCCACGACAATCCCGCAGAGGCCAAGTCGGACGGGGCCAACGCCTTGCCGCTGAACAGACTGCGAGCCGTTCTGGAAAGCCTGCTAGCGATCCATAGAGCCGTCACGCGCGACAAAGGGCTGTGACAGCAAAAAAAGGCCCTCCATCGCTGGAGGGCCAATCTGCCTTGGTACCTCTCCGTCAGGAGAGCTTTTCGGAAGACACGCAACGCGCGCCGCCTTCCATCTCACGCGACCGGCACGCACTGCTGTGCCTCGATCACTGCAAGAGGAACGCCCTGACCGCAAAAGCGGATTGCCCCCGCGAGCGAAAGATTGTGGAAATCTTGCGCTGATCCGATTCGCGTGCCTAGGATCAAGCTGCCGGCGACCGAACCGATGGGGGATTGGCTTCAAGGCACACTCACCTGCAAGCTCAGGTTGCGGAAGCGTCTTTGCAGGAAAGCGTTAACATCGCGGCTACCTTCTTCTGTTTACCTGCAGAGGTGAGTCGCGTGCTCGGTTGGAGCTCGCCCCCGGTCGGCATAACTGGGCGTTGCCCCAGTACCTTGCCGAAAGAGGTTTGGGATGACTTTTCGCGTCAGTCTGCTCCTGCTTTGCTACGTAACTTCATTTCACGGAAGCCCTCAACCAGTCGAACGACAGAATAGGCATGCCGCCACGGACAGGTCGATCGCCGCAGCCGCGTTCCCGAAAGCGGACCTGCTCGACCTCAACACGGCTACGCTTGAGCAACTGCAAGCCTTGCCAGGCATGGGCCCCGTTTACGCCCGCCGCGTGATTGAGGGACGTCCGTACACTGGCAAGAATCAGCTGGTCACCCAAGGTATTCTGCCGCAGGAGACCTATGGCCGCATCAAGGACGCCATCGTGGCCCGTCGCCCATCCCGCCGATGAGGGGGCAGTGGAAAACAGGGTCGGTCGGCTTGCAAGGTAACGTGACCTTCGTTACTATCGGAATTGCAGCAAACAAGAGCTAGCCCTGCCGGTTGTGGACCCTCGTTCGCAGCGGCGGGGCTGATTTTTTTGCTTGCAACAGCAGCGCTTTCACGCCGTCTTGTCTGTAAAGCGCGGACATCTCAACGCAGAACCGGTAGAGTGAAGGGGATGAATCTCCACCGGCAGCGGGAGCGGTCCCCAAGGCGAGTGACCGGCATTTGCATCCGTTGTCGCCCTGCGATCCTGGCGTGCGTCGCGGAAAGTCTGTCCGTGCTCCTGCTCGGCGGTTGCGGCAGCCTGGGCGCCGATGCGAGCCTTGCTGCGGCGCAGCTCCGTTTTGTGGAGGTGTCCCCTGGAGCCCCGGAGATGGACTTCTACGTGAACGGCAGCGCAACAGCATACGGTGTTGGGTTCGCGAGCTTTACCTCCTACCTGCCGGTTACCGCTGGCCCTGTCGCCCTCCATGTGACCCGCGCAGACAGGGGGCAAACGCTTGCAGGCTTGCAGAGCACGCTGGTGGGCGGGCGTCAGTACACGGCCGTTGTGAGCCGGGGCCTCGGCAGCTTGCAGGAGCATCTTTACGTGGATCAAGAGACCCCCGCGCCCAGCGGTCAGATGGCAATCCGGGTGCTGAACGAGGTGGAGGGCGCGGGTCCAATGAGCCTCGCTTTGTCGCCTGAAGGCGCCGACGCTGCCGCGTCCGCGACCACGCTGCTGACCCTGGCCCCGGGCACAGCAAGCCACTACATCAACGTCCCGGCAAATGGCAGCTATACGGCGACGGGGACCTTCAGTGGAGCGGGGCATCCGGCTCCGGTGAGCAGCTTAACGATCAAGGCTGAGTCCGGGGCGGTGCGCACTGCCGTCTTTGCGGGCGCGGCGCCCACAGGAGGGCGCGCCCGCGTGAGTACGTTCACTTTGGTTGACGTGGACACACCGTGAAGTGGGCGCCTGCACAGAAGGCGCGGCGGCTTTCGTAAGGG
>CAXUIF010000020.1:0-8787 GCA_964250995.1 uncultured Acidobacteriaceae bacterium | reverse complement strand
CGGGCGGCCCCGCCCGCGTCACAACGTTCACTTTGGTCGACGTCGAGACACCTTGAAGTGTGCGCCTGCAGAACGGCGCGGCCCCCTCGTACGTGGAGCCGAAGGCGTATACAGCAAAGGCTGCCCGTGACGGACAGCCTTTGCTGTATTTAGAACAGGGGTTAGTACCGATAGTGATCGGGCTTGTAGGGTCCCTCTGTCGGGACGCCGATGTAGTCGGCCTGCTTCTTGCTCAGGGTGGTGAGCTTGACGCCGATCTTCTCGAGGTGCAGCCGGGCGACCTCTTCGTCCAGCTTCTTCGGCAACACATACACGCCGACTTCATAGGTGTCCTTGTTGGCCCACAGGTCCATCTGCGCCAGCGTTTGGTTGCTGAAGCTGCTGGACATCACGAAGCTGGGGTGGCCGGTGGCGCAGCCAAGATTTACCAGGCGGCCTTCGGCAAGAATGAAGATCGAGTTGCCGTTGGGGAAGGTGTACATATCCACCTGCGGCTTGATGTTGGTGTGCTGGACGTCCTTGGCAGACTGCAGCTCAGCCATCTGGATCTCGTTGTCGAAGTGGCCGATATTGCAGACGATGGCCTGATCCTTCATTTGCTGCATATGCTCGAACGTGATGATGTCGAGGTTTCCGGTAGCGGTGACGTAGATATCGCCGCGGCCGAGCGTCTCCTCGAGAGTGGTCACTTCAAAGCCTTCCATCGCAGCCTGCAGGGCGTTGATGGGGTCGATCTCCGTGATAATCACGCGAGCGCCCATGCCACGCAGCGAGTGCGCCGAGCCCTTGCCGACATCGCCGTAGCCACAGATCACCGCGACCTTGCCGCCCATCATGACATCGGTGGCGCGCTTGATGCCGTCGGCCAGCGACTCACGGCAGCCGTACAGGTTGTCAAACTTGCTCTTCGTGACCGAGTCGTTCACGTTGATCGCCGGCACGAGGAGCTTACCCTGCTCGAGCATCTTGTAGAGCCGGTGAACGCCGGTGGTGGTCTCTTCGGAAACGCCGCGCCAGTCCTTGGCGACCCGGGTCCAGCGCTGCCCATCCTCATCGTGCACGCGCTTGAGCAGGGCCTTGATCACGGCTTCCTCCTGCGAGTCTGCGTCCGCGTCAACCCACTCGCGCTCACCCTTCTCGAGCTCGACCCCTTTGTGAATCAGCAACGTCACATCGCCGCCGTCATCCACAACAAGCTGCGGTCCCAGGCCGTTCTCATGGCGCAGTGCCTGGTCCGTGCACCACCAGTACTCCTCCAGCGTCTCGCCTTTCCAGGCAAAGACGGGGATTCCGGCCTGAGCGATGGCGGCGGCAGCGTGATCCTGAGTGGAAAAAATGTTACAGCTCGCCCAACGAACGTTGGCGCCGAGATCGACCAGCGTCTCGATCAGCACGGCGGTCTGGATGGTCATGTGCAACGAGCCGGTAATACGCACACCCTGCAGCGGCTTCTGCGGCGCGTACTTGTGGCGGATGCTCATCAGGCCGGGCATCTCCTGCTCGGCGATCGAGATCTCCTTGCGTCCCCACTCGGCGAGCGAGATGTCGGCGACCCGGTAGTCGACTGCGACCTGCTCCAACACTGCTGTAGCCATGATGTGTCTCCTTGAGTTGCGTACAGGTCAAGGGTATCAAACAGCAACCAGCCCCCGAGCGCGGAGTACACCGGAGAGCATACGGCGAACCTCGATCACTTGATCCCGCAAAGCATCGTGCGCGTCGGTTGCGAGGAACTGAAGATCGCGAGCCAGCAGCAGTTGGTACTCGATCTCGATGCCAACTCCTCGCGCTTGCTGCAGGCAGCGCATGAAATCAGCAGATGTGTCCTGGCCCCAGCCCTCTGCAATCTTCATCGTGAGTTGGGTGGCGCCGCGCCGCATCGTGGTGACCAGCCCGAAGGTTTCCGACTTCGGGAAGTGGTCGGTGGCTCGGTACATCGCCAACGTAAGCGCGTGTGCCTTGTGCCAAACGTCGAGTTGGCGGAAGTCTCGCATCGGTCATTGAGGCTCACAGCACGTTCCTGTTCAGCTGTGAGGGATGAGGTGTTGAGCTGTGAGCCTCATCGCTCGACAGCTCGCACCTCATTGCTGGAGATCATCCGCGAACAGACGCAGCTGCCGGAATACATCTTTTGTGCGAGACACGAGCGCTTCCCGTTCACCAGAGTTATCGATCACCAGGCACTCGCCATGAGCTGATGGCGGGATACGTTGGGCGGCGAGTCTGGCGAGAGCATCTTGGCGGTAGGCCTGTTGCTCTGCGGCGGAGAGCTGCCGTCCAGCACGCACGCGCCCAAGGTAACGTTGCAGCTTCACCTCATCCGGCGCCGTGACCAGCACAAGGCGATCGAAGCGCTTGCGCCAGGGCTGCTGTCCACTGTACTTGGTCGTGAAAATCAACGCAGATTCGATGACGACGATTGCCCGGGGCTGCATACGGCCGATCTCGTCCAGGAGGCGCTCCTGCTCTGCGAGTACGGCTGGATGAATGATGGCATTCAGCTCCTCGACCCGGGAAGTGCCAGGCGAGAAGGCGAGCCGGGCCAGCTCCGCGCGGTCAAGCTGCCCGTCCGCAAGGACGATCTCCGGGCCGAAGCAGGCGACGATGGCCTGGTACACCGCATGGCCGGGTTGCATCATCGCGCGGGCCATCTCATCGGAGCTGAGCACGACGGCCCCGTGTTCCGCGAGCAGGCGCGCGACCGTGGACTTGCCGCTGCCCAACTCGCCTGTGAGGCCAACCCGCAACATGGGCTAGAGGCCACGGCGAAAGCGTGCCGCTTTCACCGTATTCGACATGAGCATCGCGATCGTCAGCGCGCCGACGCCGCCGGGAACCGGCGTGTAGGCGCCGGCAAGCGCGAAGGCTCGCGGGTCCACGTCGCCGATCACCGTGGAGCCCCGCTTGCGAAAGCCCTCGAGGCGACTGGCGTACGCCGGGGTATCTGGCGGGAAGTACCGTTCGAGTTCGGCTTCGCCGGTCAAACGGTTAATGCCCACATCGATGACTGTGGCGCCGGGCTGGATCATCTCGGCGGTGAAGAAACCGGGGACGCCGATGGCCACAATGAGCAGTTCGGCGTCCCTTGTGTGCCGCGCCAAATCTTTGGTCAACGAGTGGCAAACGGTCACCGTTGCCTGCTCGTTCATCAGCAGCAGGCTCATGGGTTTGCCCACGATATTGGATTTACCCACCATGGTGGCGCGTGTGCCCGCGAGCGGGATGCCACTCCGCTTGAGCACCTGAAGAATGCCGGCGGGCGTGCAAGGGGCGAGGACCTCGTCCACGGGCGCACCATGGAGCAGCCGTCCGCCGTTCAACGGATGGAAGCCGTCCACATCCTTCTGCGGATCGACGGCCTCGAGGATGCGATTGGTGTTCACGTGCGCGGGCAGCGGCAGCTGCACGAGAATCCCGTCGATCTCGTCGCGCGCATTCAGCCCGCGAACGATGGTCAGAAGCTCTTCCGTCGTGATGCTGGTCGGGGGTGTAATCAGCTCGGAAAACAGCCCAAGCTCGCCGCAAGTCTTGATCTTGCTGCGAACATAAATCTGGGACGCCGGATTTTCGCCTACCAGAACGACAGCCAGGCCCGGGCGGTGCCCCTGGGCGGTCATCTCCTTAACCTGCTGGGCAACCTCGGCCTTGATCTCATTTGCGATCGCGACGCCGTCCAGGACGCGCGGGGCTGTCATCTCGTCCACCATGGCACCAGAATACCTGCGGAGCCCGGGCTGTTTGCCGGTGTCGCACAGCGCATCTCAGCGCAAATTCGCGCAGAGCAGCGGGTTGTTCCAGAAAGACCACACAATTCAGAGGCGCGCAGCAAACTATGCGAGGGCCGGTGCGCTCTAACCCCACTACCGCTGCCACGACGCGCATGCGAGGAGACCGAAGTGAGCGACGGACAGGACAAAACCTATGTGGAGCGGTTCACTGCCACAGATCTGCTGGCGCTGCGCAGCGAACTCCTGCGATCGGGTGTTGACTCGTTTCAGGCCGCAGAGATTGTTTGCAGCTTTTTGAGCGGTCGCGGCTACGGCGTCTCCTCACAGGAAGCGCGCAGCGTGGCCTCCAAGATTGAGGTACCCGGTGTCACCGCCGAGCACATCCAGGCGGAGTTGGAGCGCGTCGCGCAGGTCATGTAACTGTCGCGCCTGCTGCGACAACGGTGTGTGCGGCAGGGCCCACCCGGGATCATTCCGAAACGCATTGAAGGAACCACGACACGTCTACCTGCGGAGCTTGGTTCGCTCCGGGTCGATGTGCCGTGGTCCTGTGCGTTGGCTGAGAAATGGCGGGCCAAAACGGCCCGCTATCGGTAAGGGGGAAGGGACCTAAGCCGCTTTGATCGGGTCGCCCAAACGATCCTGCCAGGGGTCAATCACAATCTTGGTCACGCCGTCCTGCTTGTCGCGCCAGATCTTGTACATGTCCCCCGCTTCTTCAATGCCGATGCGGTGCGAGATCAGGAAGGTCGGATCGATCTCCTTGTTCTCAATCCGCTGCAGCAGCGGCCGCAGGTACTTGTGCATGTGGGTCTGGCCCATCGCCATTTTGATCCCTTTGCCGAAGGCCGCGCCAAAGTTGACCTTGTCCAGGACCCCGCCGTAGACCCCGGGGATGGACAGGGTGCCGCCTTTGCGGATGGCCTGAAAGGCCTGCCGCAACACAAACGGACGATCGGTTTCCAGCATCAGCGCCTGTTTCACCTTGTCGTACATGCCGACGAAGGTGTTTGAGTGTGCCTCCATGCCGACTGCGTCGATGCACACATCAGGGCCGATCCCGCCGGTGAGATCGCGCAGCGCTTCAACAACGATCACATCGTCTTCGGAGTAGTCGATCGTGGTGGCGCCGCAATACTCTCGGGCCAGGCGCAGCCGCTCCGGGAAGCGATCGATGCAGATGACCTTGCCGGCCCCGAGCATGTACGCGCTCGCAACCGCGAAGAGGCCCACAGGGCCAGCGCCCCAGACCGCGACCGTGTCGCCCGGCTGAATGTTGCCGTTCTCCGCGCCCATGTAGCCAGTAGGGAAGATGTCCGTAAGAAAGAGCACCTTCTCATCAGGGATGTCGGACTCGATCTTGAGGCAGCCCACATCCGCGTGCGGGATGCGCGCGTACTGCGCCTGCCCACCTGCATACCCGCCATAGATGTGCGAATAGCCGAACAGCGCCGAGCCGGAGTAGCCGTACATGGTCTCAGCCACCTGCGCGTTCGGGTTGGTGTTGTCGCAAAGGCTCCAAAGGTCCTTCTTGCAGAAAAAGCAGTTACCGCAAGAAATCGTGAATGGAACGACCACGCGGTCGCCGCGCTTGAGGTTCTTCACCTCGGGGCCGATCTCTTCCACGATGCCCATGAACTCGTGGCCGAGGATGTCCCCCGGCACCATGGTCGGAATGTAGCCGTCGAAGAGGTGAAGATCCGAGCCGCAGATAGCGGTGCGCGTGACCTTGATTACAACGTCGTGCGGATTGACGATCTTGGGGTCGGGGACGGTGAGAGTTTGGATGTTGCCTGTGCCCATCCAGCAGACTGCCTTCATTGGGGTTCTCCGGGGGGTGTGGGGCTGGCTTGGCAGCCGGGTAAAGCAGGTCCTCAACGAACAGAAAGGACTAGGCGGGATCGTTGATCGGGGCGACTGCGGTTTCGTTCACGCTGGTGCCCGGAGGCGTGGGATTGTTCTCCCCGTACATCCGCAGCTTGACGGATCCAGCAAAGCCGCGCGGTCCGTGCGGGTTGCCGACCACAGAAGGGATCTCACCGGACTCGGCCAACTCCTTGAAATGGCGCAGATCCTCAATAACGATCTGGCGGGGCGACCGGCGCGCCAGTGCGGCTGCGGCCAGCGTCAGGCGACCGCCCGGGGTCTTCATGGTCTCGCGGAGGGTAACCACAGTCCCACGGCCGCTTGGATGGTCGGCGAATTGAACCTCGCCGTGCTCCTCAAAGGTGGTATCCACGGAGCGCCAGGCGATCTTCTCTCCGGGTACGTCCTCGTATACCTCTGTGTCATAGCTGACGCGCTTGCCCTCAGCATCTTCCGGATCGCCAAAGGTCCAGGTGCTCCGTGTCGCGGAGACCGGCTGCACGGAAACAACGTACTCCTGGAACTTGGGAGCGTTGGTTACATCGCGCCACATCGTGTACAAGGTATGGCGATCCGCGTTAATGGTCTGCAGGGTATGGGCGCGCACCTTGCCGTCTTCCACGTCCTGCGGCAGGGGATGGAATACCGACCCCTTGCCCTGGCCGGCGGGAAAGACAGGAAGTTGCGATTGATCGACGATCTGTGGCATGCATGGCCCTCCAAAGGTGTCATGGCGCCGCGCCGCGACGTGCCGGCGAAGCTCTCAAGCGCTTGGGATGGCAGCGCGAGCAAGGGCGATGCCCGCCTGGGTCAGCGGAGGCCCATATGAGTTGCGTCCGGGGAAGTGCAGAACGAGCAAAGACGCGCAGAGCACCGCAAGCTCACGATTCAGATGGCGCGACCAAGGTTTGGGCGAGCATGCCCTCGATTGCCGGATTGACCTCGTTCGCGGCAAACTCCGCGGCCACCCGGATGCCGTTCATAATCGCCCGCTCGTTCGACGAGCCGTGCCCTACGATACACACGCCACGCACCCCGAGCAGCGGTGCGCCGCCATACTCGGAATAATCCAGCCGCTTCTTGAAGGCCTTGAAGGCCTGTTGACTGAGCAGCGCACCGACGCTCGAAGTGATCGTCGACTTCAGGCTTTCGCGGAGCGATGTATTGACCAGCTTGACGATCCCCTCGCTGGTTTTGAGCGCCACATTGCCCACAAAGCCATCAGTGACCACCACATCCGCGTGACCGTTATACAGGTCGCGGCCTTCGACATTGCCGATAAAGCGCATGCCCTGCCGGGCAGCCAACTCGCGCAGCATCGGCAGCGCTTCGCGTGTCAGATGATTGCCCTTGGACTCTTCTTCGCCGATCGACAACAAGCCCACACGCGGGTCGGGCATATGCAGCACATTTTTGGCATACATGTAGCCCATCACGGCAAACTGCAGGAGATTGTTCACATCGCAGTCCACATTGGCGCCCACGTCCAAAAACACGCACGGGGTCCGTGCTGTGGTGGGCAGAACGGTGGCCAGTGCCGGGCGATCGACTCCGGCTAGCGAGCCAAGCACCATCTTGGCCGTCGCCATCGCGGCACCGGTGTTGCCCGCGGTCACAAACCCGCAAGCGTGGCCCTCGCGCACCATCTTCAGGCCCACGCGCATGGTGGAATCTTTTTTGGAGCGTACGGCCTGCGCGGCCTTGTCCTCCATGGTGATCCACTCGCTGGCCTGCTTGATGAAGACGGGCAGCTTGTCGGGCTTGGTGCCGGGCAGGGAGAGGCCCTGCTTACGCTCGGCAGCTTTCAGGCACTCCCGCAGGCGCGGCCGCAGGAGGTCTTCAGGGCCCACCAGGTGGACCCGCACATCCAGCGTGCGAGCCGCAAGAATGGCGCCGCGGATCTCCGGATCGGGCGCCTTGTCGGAGCCCATGGCATCGAGAACGATGTCGATTGGCATGGTGTGCGGCGGCCAGTAGGAACACTAGGGTCAACAGGAGAGCGTAGCCGACAGCGAGCAGTTAGCTTGCGCCAGCTGCCATGCCAAAATGGGACAGACGGCACTGCACAGACACAGAGAGAGGCTTCGGGCTGCCTGTTCTACTTCAGCTACTAAGCCCTACCCTCAAGCTACTGCGCGTCCTGAGTGGCAAGCACCTGGCGACCCTTGTATTGGCCGCACTTCTTGCAGGCCCGGTGCGGCAGCTTGCGTTCGCCGCAGTTGGGGCAGGCAGAGACGCCGACGGGCGTCAGGAAGTCATGGGAGCGGCGCTTGGCGGTGCGCTGCTTGCTGTGGCGCCGTTTCGGATTCGGCATGGGTTCCCTTTCAAACTCAATTTGGCGTCCACGGGCATGCAGCCCGGTCAGCTTTGCTCTAGCTTCGTGCAGCGCCTAGGAGCGTGCGGCGATACCTGCCAAAGCACTCCAGCGGGAATCGGCGACAGTGTTGTCACAGGCGCATTCCATGGTGTTGCGATCAGCCCCGCAGTGCGGACATAGCCCCTTGCAGTCTTCCCGGCAGAGGGCGCGTCCGGGCAGAGTCAACAGCACTTGCTCACGCACGACGTCTTCCAGTAGCAAACCGCTTTGCTCATAATACCCGATTTCCGTCTCGTCTTCCGAGATAGCATGTTCGCCGGATTCGGCATCCACGCCCCCCGGACGGAAGATCAGATCAAAACCGGCCTCCAATGGGCTCGCCACCCCGCTCAGGCAGCGTGCGCACAGCAGCTCGAACTCACCACGGATCGTGGCACGGACCCGAATATCGTCCACCGTCTCCTTATGGCCGCGGTGCTCCACCAGCAACTCCGCACGGCCATGCACCGCTAGGGGACCCGTTTGCCGGATATCTGGCGCGTACTCGATGCTTCCTTGGGGGATCGTGAGGTCTATCGGCAAGGCCTCGTCAACGAGTTGGGCCGGTTTGATCACCATACCCCACCATTTTCGCATGTCGGGCGGCTGCGGCAGCTCGGTTACCGATGGATCGTTTTGGTGACGAATGTGTAGTGACATAGGGCAGCTTTCTGCACGTTAGCTCGGCTACACTCAAACCGCTGCTGTGAAAAACAGCGCCAAAAGGAACGGCATAGGGCTTGGAATGAAACGGAAAAAGCAGACAAGTTGGCAGGGATTCTTGGTTCTGGCGTTCGCATGCCTGAGCTCTGTGGGATGCGGCATGATCCGCGTACC
>CAXUIF010000019.1:0-25874 GCA_964250995.1 uncultured Acidobacteriaceae bacterium | reverse complement strand
CACCCCCGAGCCGTCGAGCCTCCTTCTCCTCTGCACCGGTCTGCTGGGAACCTCCGGATTCCTTCGCCGCAAACACGCCTAGCCACGGCAGAGACGGGTTTAACCGCACCGGCTCTGCCACAGGTTCATGCTTGCGTACGAATCGATGGTCAGCATGTAAATTGAACACCAGAACAGGAAGCGGCAGGGGAAGCGAGACATTAACCGCCCACCCCGGAAGATCGCAAGGTACCCCGGTAACCCCCGAAGAGAACGTACTTTAGAAGTAGTAGCTCCGGGGGAGGGGTACCTGGCCGCTACACTCACCCACACCATGCAACGCCGCCAGTTTCTCGCCGCCTCGCTTGCTGCCTCGACGACCGCGCTCGCCGCGCAAACCGCATCCCACTCACCCACGAGTGCCGCGCCAATCCCGCCCCGTGAGTTCTACCACCTGCGCCGCTTCACCTTGCAGACCGGTCCACAAACCGGGCTCGCCGAGCACTTCTTCGGCGACGCGCTGATCCCCGCGCTTGGCCGCCTTCATCTCGGCCCCATTGGCGCCTTCAAGCTCGACATCGGCCCCGAGACGCCTACCTTCTACCTGCTGATCCCGGGCATTGACCCCGCAGCGTTAGCCCTCCTGGACACTCAACTCGCCCAGGACGAAGCGTTCCTCAGAGCCGCCGAACCGTTCTGGGCCGCCCCCGCCACCTCACCCGCGTTCCACCGCGTCGACAGCTCACTTCTTCTCGCCTTCGAGGGCTGGCCAAAGCTCACCGCCCCCGCCGCTGCCGCAACAAGAGCCAAGCGCCTCTTCCAGCTCCGCACCTTACGAAAGCCCCAGCCACGCCGCCCACGTTCGTAAGGTAGAGATGTTTCATCGCGGCGAGTTCGCAATCTTTGAGCGCACCGGCCTGCACCCGGTTTTCTTCGGCGAAACTCTTCTCGGCCCCCGCCTGCCCAGTCTCACCTACATGCTAACCTTCGCGGATATGAGCGAGCTGCAAGCCAACTGGGCCGCTTTTGCGGCCGATCCAGCCTGGAAGAAACTTTCTACCAATCCGCGCTACGCCTACGAAGCTATCGTCAGCAACATCACGAACCTGATTCTCAGCCCACTCAGCTGTTCCCAAATCTGACGCGCTCGCGCGACCGCTTATTGCTTCAGCGGAGCTTCGCGGCGCGGGTCGGACGGACCGAAGAAGCGGTCGTTCACATCCGGCCAGAACTCCTTGAACACGAAGGACACAGCATCAATCCCAATATTCAAGCCCCATTGCTGGGCCGTGTTGCCGAAGCTGCGTTCCCGCGACTGGTAGTAAAGACTCGAGATGCCCGCTCCTGCCCCTGCACCGATGACCTCGCCGGCATTGAAGACGGTCTTCCCACTATCCGAACGCGTAACCAGCACGTGTCGCAGGGCGTAGGTGAGCCGCTTGGTCCCGCTGCCCCGGCCAAGCGTATAGAAGCGCGAATCCTCATGCGTGAGGGAAGGCACGATCGCCTCCACCATGTAATTCTCGATGGTCTGATCGGCAGCAGCATGCCAAAGGTAGCGGGCATACCCCAGACCGCCCCCGCCGAACTCTGGGTCGGAGTTTCGTCCCAGCGAGTACCCGGCCAGGGCTGCCGGGATGAAGATGGACGAGTAATCGAATGAATCCTGCGTGGCCGTCACGAACTTATCTTTCACCGACTGCGGCGGCAGCCTTTCATCTGTGCTCACGGTTCGGAAGTTTGGAAGGATGCCCAAAATGCGCTTGGTCGATTGCGGCCTTCGCTCGGCTGTCTGACCCTGCGGCGCAGGCGCCTGAGGCAAACCGCCGCCCGCATCCGGACCGTCGACACGATCGGACATTCGGACGGAGCTGGAAAACGCGAAAGGCATCGCCTCCGCACTCGTGACAAGCTTCGGGAAGACAGGAACGGCTTGTATCGGTGCGATTTGTTGGGCGCCCAAGGCGGCGCACGCAACCCAGAACCAGCCCGCAACAGCAACGGTCCGACGCTGCCCAGCACGGGCACTCTCAGCAGTTGAACGGCACCGCTCTGGCAATGGCTCGGCTGCACCCGCGGTAGACAACTGCGATTCCGTCAAACTCATAAGGGATGGGACGATGGTGACCCCTCGCAAGATGCAATCTTTGCGCCCGTCCCTCAAGATTCGCCTTGCACCCGGCCATGATTCGTTGCGACGCAGAGTCGCCCAAATGCAGGGGCCGTTCGTGGTCTTCAAAGCCGGTTCTCCTCCTGCGCGGAGTGGGATCTGCAAGCTTGGTCGGGAGCTTCCGCTTACACTGACAGATGTGATCTCCCGGGCCGAGCCAGTCGTGAGTTCCTTGCAGCTGCAACTCGAGGAGATCACCGCCAACACACGGGCGCTTGTGCCGCCGGAGCGCCTTGCGCCGATTGAATCGTTCATCCAGGAGTTGCGATCCAGTGGCGTTGAGGATCGCGCTCTGCCCGTGGGTGCCCTGGCGCCCGCCTTCACCCTTCGGGGTGCGTTGGGCAAACCCGCCGCACTGACCGACCTGCTTGCCTTGGGCCCAGTTGTGCTGAAGTTCTTCCGCGGACGCTGGGATGCCTACGACATGACGGAGCTGGAGATGTGGGAGGGCCTGCTTCCAGCACTCCGCCAACGCAAAGCCCTCTTCCTCGCCATCAGCCCGCAAACTCCGCGGCAGAATGCCTTCACTGCCGACCGCCACCACCTTACCTTCCCCATCCTGTCGGATCCTGCCTCCTTCGTCGCAGACCAGTTTGGTCTGGCCTACACCGTGCCCGACACAATGCGCGCTTACTTTCGTTCCATTCTCGTCAATCTTCCGTTTCTTCACGGCGATGAGACCTGGCGCTTACCCTTGCCGGCCACGTATGCCCTGAACCCTTCAGGCGGTGTGATCTTCGCTCAGGCCTTCGCGGACCACCGCCGTCGCCCCGAACCGGCTGTCGTCCTGGCCGCGTTGGACGACGCCTCGCGTTGAGCAGAGAACACGTCCACGACGACGGCGCATGCCAGCTCGTATTCAGAGCAAAGCCACTGAAATGCCGTGCGCCTTGAGCTTGAAGAGCGGCAAGCGAAGAGCTTCAACAACGGCAAGCGAAGAGCTTCAAGAGCGGCGGGCGAAAAGCTTCAAGAACGGCGAGTGATGCGAAGGCCTCATGCCTCTAAGCTTGCAGCCCTTCGCCCACTTCGAGGCTGGTGCCACGCCACACGCTGGCCGTCCACTCAGGCTCGGCCAGCAGCGACCCGATCGCCCAGCCCACCAGCACGAGCAAGGGCGCCGTTCCACAGGTGAGGTTGCCCAGCGATCGCAACGCGCAGGCCTCGTGGCTTTGCCGCGCGGTAGCGGCCTGCGACACTGCCGCACACGGCGTTGCCGGTGCCATCCCGGAGGCCAGCAGATCGCGTTGGAGCCTGCCGAAGTCTCGTCCAGGCATGTAGATCACGAGCGTCGCGTCCTGGGGCAGCGGCCCGGCCCAGATCGGCGCGGTGTCGTCCTTGCCTGCCGCATGGTGCCCGGTTACAAAGATTAGTTTCGACGCACTAAGCCTGTCTGTCAGTGGCAGGGAGAGTGAGGCTCCAGCGGCCAGCGCGGCCGTGATACCCGGTACCACCTCGAAGGGAACTTGCGCCGAGCGTAGGGCCGCGATCTCCTCGCCAGCACGCCCAAAGATCAGTGGATCTCCGCTCTTCAGCCGCACCACGGACTGGCCCGCGCGGGCCGCATCGACCAGCAGTTTGTGAATGCCGGCCTGTGTGATCCGCGGGCGTCCGAAGCGCTTCCCAACGCTCACCACTAAAGCCCGGCGGTGGACCAGGGTCAGCACCTCGGCGGGTACCAGATCATCGTGAAACACCACATCCGCGCTATCGAGCAGCTGCACCGCACGCACCGTCAGCAGATCCGGATCACCCGGCCCCGCGCCCACCAGGTAAACGGTTCCCTTCACCGCAGATTTCACCTCTCCAAAGCGACTCAAAGCACAGACTCCTCGGGCGCCTCAAGCTCCAGGGCGTCCGCTGCCTCTAGCGGCTCGAACGGCACCGCACGATCCACAACGTACCCCCGTGGCGCAAAGCCATGCGCCAGGGCATGCTGCCGCGCATGCAGGCGCGCCGGGCAGCCCTCAAAACCACAGACCTCGCGCTGCGCCAGCCCATGCAACAGTTGCTTCCGCGGCTCCCCGATCGGCTCCACCGCCGTTACCTCGCGCCGCAGCCGCCCCAACTCCATCAGCCACTCTCCTGTATCCAGCGGCAGTGCGGCGTTGATCTCCTTGCGGAGCCGCTGCGCCAACGCCGGGCTCTCTCCTGCGGTCGAGATCGCGATTTGCAGTTCCCCACGCCGCACGATGGACGGAAAGTAGAAGTCGCAAAAAGGCGGATCATCGACCGCATTGCACAACACGCCGCGCGCGTTAGCCTCCGCATACACCGCGCGATTGACCTCCGCCGTTGCAGTTGCTGCCACGGCCAGAAACGCGCCGGCAAGATCACCGTCCTGGTACGGGCGCTTGTGCCAGGCGAGCTCTCCCGCCGCGGCCCAGGCCTCCACACGCGGCAAAGCCCCGGGGGCAATTACGGTGACCTGCGCCTCCGCGGCCAACAGGCCCTCAATCTTGCCCTCGGCGATATTCCCCGCCCCTACCACTACGCAGGGCCGCGCCGTTAATTTCAGAAACATCGGAAACAGGCTCATAAATCTCCGTAATGCCTCGGCTCCGGCCGTCGGTCACGCTGGCCCTTGCCTTCGGTGCGACTCCCGCGTCATCCAGAAAACCGTTTGCATCTTGCCATCTTCCAGCGATCTACATCCCAACAAAACCGCAACAGTCCTACATATCGATGTTCGGCGCCGCATGCCGCCCGGGCGCGGGGTCCCGCTCGACCGGCGCCACCACCGCCCCGGCGATCAGAGTACGCAGGTCCTCGTCGCTGGTCCGGTTGAAGTACCCCCGCAGATTTTCCCCCTCATACCGGTGCGCCCTGTACCCTTCAAGCAATCGCTCGATCGCCTGCGGAACATCTTCCGCCGCGGCCCGGTAGCCGATCGGTCGCGCCGCACGCGCGTGTTCTCCCACGGCGCCGCCTACACAGAAGTAAAACGCATCGACCAGCGCGCCATCCTTCTTGATCTTCTTGCCCTCCAGCCCGATGTCCGCAATCCAATGCTGCCCACAGCTGTTCGTACAGCCCGTCACATGCAGCTTGATCTGCTGGTCGAACCCCGGCAAACGCTCTTCCATCTCCTCCACGAGCCACTTGGCGAAGCCCTTCGTCTCTGCAATCGCGAGTTTGCAGAACTCCGTGCCCGTGCAGGCAATGGCCCCGCGCGAAAACACCGTCGGTTGCACCTGCAGACCCAAAGCATGCACCTCGCCCACCAGTGCTTGCACCCGATCATGCGGCACGTTCACGATCACGATGTTTTGCATGATCGTCGTGCGCAGATGTCCGTCACCGTACTTATCGGCACATTCCGCCAAAGCTTTAAGAATTTCTGCATTCAACCGTCCGCGTAGCACGGTCGCGCCGACAGAACTCAACCCTGGCTGCTTCTGAGGCCGTACCCCTACGTGATCCCGATACAGATCGTCCGCGATCGGCCCCTCGTCGCACGGGTCGAACCTGTACCCAAGCTTCTGTTCCACTGCGGCGAGCATCGACTCTGCCGTCCATCCGTGCCGCATAAACAGGTACTTCAACCGCGCTCGTGTCCGGTTCTCACGCAGCTCCTGCTGTTCGCGGAAGATCTCAAACACGGCCGTGACAACCGCCAGGGCTTGATTCTCCGGCACAAAAGCATTCAGGCGGACCGCCATATGGGGCTCGGTCGAAAGCCCCCCTCCCACACGGACGCTGTACCCCACCTCCTCGCGCCCCTCCTTCACCCGCTTCAAGCCGGTCAAAGCTACATCGTTGATCTCCGGATACGAGCACCAGATCGGGCACCCTGTTGCCGTGATCTTGAACTTGCGTGGCAGGTTCACGAACGCCGGATTGGCCGTCAGCGTGTGGGCAATCTCCACCGCAAGCCCGGAGGCATCCAGCAGCTCCTCGTGATCCAGTCCGGCCAGCGGACACCCGGTCACATTCCGCACCACATCGCCGCACGCCCCCTTGGGGCTTAGCCCAATCTCTGTCAGCGCCTCGACAACCTCCGGCAAGGACTCAATCGTCAGCCAGTGCAGCTGAATATTTTGCCGGGTCGTGATGTCCGCCAACCCGCGTCCATGCTTCGCGGCGATCTCAGCGATGGTTCGCGCCTGGTGCGACGTCAGCAGCCCATTTGGGATCCCGATCCGCAGCATGAAGTACTCGGTCGCCTTGCCCTCGCCACCGACCCCGCCCGTCGCACCGATGCCATCGCCCTGCGTATAAATGCCCCACCACTTGAAGTAGGTGCTGGCCCACTCCGGCACCACAGCCTCGCGGCCTTCGCGAGCGAACTGCCGTACCTCTTCCCACGCCTCCCACGGGTTCTTTTCGCGTTTCAGGCGTTCTACCTTCTGCGCTTTGCTTTCTTTGGCCGGTACAGCGACGGGTGTGCTGACAGCGATGGCGTTTCCAGACGCTTCTGTGCTCAAGGCATCTCTCCGATGGACTACATGAAGGGAGCTGCAGAACCCGCAGCAAGGGGAGGGCGGTTCATACTCACGCCGAAAGCAAGGGCAGGCGCACCTACTCCGTCAACAACAACAGGCGGAACAGACGGGCGGGCACCAGCAACACAGGCTCACCCCCGTAGGCTATCGGGGATTGCCCTGTGACGCAAATCCGCGTCAAACCTTCCACGTCGCGCGCCTACCCGGCCGTCAGGTCCGCGCCTCGAGCTTCCCGGCCCAACATCGCCACCACCGCCACGAAGATCCCCACCCCAACCACCGTCCATCCCATTACCGGCGCCAGGCTACCGCCAGCCCAGCGTTGAGCCAGCCTGGCCTGCAGAACGCCATTGCGCGACGAAATCAGATTCCCCAGCTGATACGCCAGCCCCGGCATCAACGCACGTAGAGGTGCCGGCGACAGCTCATTCAGATGCGCCGGCACGATGCCCCACGCGCCCTGCACCATGAACTGCATCAGGAACCCACCCAATCCCAGCAGCAGCAGCGAGTGGCCGCCCATCCACAACGGCACCACCGGGAGGGCGAGCAGGGCCGATGCGGCCAACGCCCGGCGGCGGCCCCAGCGTTCCGACAGCGCGCCCCAAACAGGACCGCCGCACAGCGCGCCCACCGTGGCCACGATCGCCACAGCCGAAGTCTGCCGCGCCGACAACCGGTGCACCGTCTTCAGAAAGGTCGGATACAGGTCCTGCGTGCCATGGCTGAACGCGTTCAAACCGGTCATCAGGAGCACAAGGACGGCGAACACGGGCAGATGTCGCCCCAGGGCGGCCAAGGCCGGCCCCGGCTCGCCGTCTGCCGCCCGCCCCTCTCGCGCCCGTTCGCGCCAGGCGGGCGACTCGGGCACGTGGGCGCGCACATAGATCACCAGCAACGACGGCAACGCGCCAATCACGAAGAGCATCCGCCATCCCGCGAAGGCGTGCCCATGGTACAGAGTCGCTACCAACCCATAGACCGCCGCCGCCAGTAGGTTGCCGGCTGCATACCCCTCCTGCAGCAACCCCGCGAAGAACCCACGATTCTCTGCAGGCAGCGACTCCAGCGCCAGCGCCGCCCCCACTCCCCATTCGCCGCCCATGGCGATGCCAAAGAGCGCCCGGCTTACCAGAAAGAGCCGAAACGTCGGCGCAAAGGCGGACGCCAACTCCAGCACCGAAAAGCACACGATGTTGGCCATCAGCGTTGGCCGCCGACCATACCGTTCAGCCAGGGAGCCGAACAACAGCGCGCCGATGGGCCGCATGCAGAGCGTCCAGAAGATCGCGGTCGTCACCGTGGGCAGACTGACCTGAAAGGTCGCCGCAACGGCATCGAGGCAGAACGTCAACAGAAAAAAGTCGAACGCATCCAGCGCCCATCCCAGAAAGCAGGCAAGAAAGACCCGCCGCTGGTGCGGCGCAAGTGCGCGAAACGGCCCGGCGAAGGACATATCTCCGCAGCTTACCTGCCGCAGCCGGTTCTGTGCTGCCTACATCTTCGCCCGGAGCGGCATTCCCGGATCCGCATACGCCATCTCCGCCCCGTTTGTCTCGTTCTTCAGGATCTGATGGTGCAGGCAGTAGAGCGCGAGTTCCAGGCGGTCGGAGACACCCAGCTTGTCGTAGACCTTCCGCAGGTAGTTTTTGATCACCTGCTCGGTGGTGCCGATTTGATACGCAATTTCCTTGTTACGCATGCCGCGTGTGATGCAGCCGATGATGGCCAGTTCCTTCTCCGACAAGCGCGGCTGCGTACGTGGATTGGTGAGCATCTGTGCCTGCGCGCGGTAGGCCTCGATCACCCAGCTGATGGACTGGTTGTCGATCCATGTCTCGCCCAGCGCAATCTTGCGCACACACTTTACGAGCAGGTCTGGAGAGATCGAACGCGGCACAACGCCTCGCACGCCGCGGCGATACAGCTCCACCGTATTGCCCTCATCCGCCTCCGTGACCTGCACAATCAGCTTGGCCTCCGGGGCGCGCCGCACGAACTCCGGAATGGCGTCGATGGTGCCCGCAATCAGGGCACCCTCCAACAGCACCACATCGGTGGGGAATCTCGCCAGCGCCGCGAACAGGTTATCCAGCGTTTCCGCTTGTGCCACGACGCGGATATCGTCTTCCAGCGCGAAGATTTTCCGCATCCCGACACGATAGATCGCCTGGGAATCAGCCAGAAGAACCCGAATCTGATTCCCTGTCCCATCGCCATTCGCCAGGTCGCCGTTCGGCGCTTTAGTTCCGTCTACAGTCATACCTGCTCAGCCTTCAACACGTATTCGTCGATCACCGCAGCCGCCATACGCTTTCCATCGCTGGCGGCGTGACGAACGATCCGGCCTACACAATGCAGCGTCACGTCGTCGGCGCCGCCCATCACTTTGGCCGGCATACTCAAACGAAACTCCACGGCGCTACCCAAAGGCGGCACATCGTCGGCAGAAAACAGCACACCGCTCGCAGACACATCTTCAGTCACCGCGTGGTATTCGCGGTGATCGGCAAACAACACCAGTTCCAGGTGCAGCGGAAACCGCACCGCTGTTCTGACTGGCTCAGCTTTTGTCAGTTCTTCGGCAGGGGGCATCTCGCTCATGGCCAAAACGGGCTCTTTCTCTTACACCTGTGACGGATTCTACTTGAAAGGTTACTGAAGACTATACCCAATGCGGGTCACGAACGCCACGTTTCGCGTCAGGCAGTCGTGGAAAGAAACAACCCTGCCGTGCCGCCCACCCACGTACGGTCCCGGTTGTGGTCCACGCCCATCATCATGCCGCGTCCCATGCGGACAAGGCTGGTCATTGGCACCATCTGCTTGCCCTCAGGCCATACATACAGAATGCGCACCTCTGCTTGCGTCATCCCTTCGGGCGTGCGGATCACCGGCTCAAACGTAACGCGCTCCTGCAGTAGGTAGTTCGAGCGCTCGGCGGCTGGGATGGCAGCCAGTTCCCCTTCCGTCGGTCCGAACTGAATGCCCTTGCCGGCAAACGAATACAGAGGCTTCAGCACCCACTGCGCGCGGTCGGCGGGCAGCCGGTCCCGCCCTTCACCCCGAAACCACGCATCCAGGAACACCGCCGCGGGTACGGTCGGGTGCTTCAGAAACGGAATTGAAAACTTGCTGATAAGGAAATACCAGTTGGGGTGCCCGGCCCACTCCACCTCCAGCGCCTCCCGATAGTGGAAAGGCACCCGGACCTGCTTGCGCACCAGTTCATCCACAATTGCGCGGTTATAGATGCGCTCGATGCGCGTCAGTCTTCCACCACGCTTCGGGTCAGCGTAGAACAGCTGGGACCCCCGCTTGACCACCGTGGCTATGTCCACGGTGCGCAGACCAAGGTGCTTTTCGTGCATCCGGAAGTCCGGCAGCGTCTTCTGGTTTTCCGGATCGACCTCCAGCAGGACCACGCTGGACGGATCGTGATCGCCTACAATCACCTCCCGCAAAAGCCCCCAGTACGCCTCATCGGTCAGCCCGCCGAACATATATTGCAGGCGCGGATCCAACTCAAAGATCTCCTTATAAGCTCGCCCGAACGCTGGCTGGAAACCAAAGATCGACGGAAACGCCTGCATCTCCACGAGCCGGGGCTCCAGGTTGCCGCTCGCATTGCGCACCAGCCCGAAGTCCACCGTCATGAAGTGCGGATGCGCCCCCTGCCCGGGCGCGTCGAACTCCGGCGGAATCGCCGCCCTTGCCAAACGAAGGTACTCCGGATTGCTGACAAGTTGCTCCGTGAGTTCCACGCCCGCCCGCACCATCGTATCGAGCAAGCCCTGTTCGAAGAAGCACGGCGTCTCGGCCATGCGGAACTCGATCACCGTCCCGCACTCACGATTCAGCCGCTCAATGAGAGCGGCATACTTCGCCCCGGTGAACCGCGCGTTGAAGTCGCTTCGGAACGGCTCGATCATCCGCTGAGCTCCTTCTGAACTCCCGCTCCGTGCCCACAGAGGGCACGCGCTCCCCCATGAACGCCCAACCTTCCTCAGCCCGGGACGGCTTAGCCCTCGATCAAGAACCTGCCCTGATCCATGATCTGGACTTCCCCATCCTGGCCGCCCAGCCAGATGTTGAACTGGAGCCCCACCACATCGATGTGTGTCGTCGACTTCCACGGCGCCCCCGTGTGGGCCCCGTACGGATCGCCAAACGCAATATGAATTCCCGGGAACTTCTCGTCCTGCAGGATGTTCCCAATCACCTCGTGAACCCCAATGTTGGTTCCGATCGCGAACTCCCCCACCCGGTCCGAGTTCGCATCCGTGTGGGTGTACTCCCAGAACTCCTGTTCCAGTTGCTTGTTGGCGCACTCTACTGTGGTGATGCGGTTGCGGCTGATGTGAATCGTCACCGGCGTGTCGCGCAGGATGCCGTACCGCGCGCACAGGAAGTCGCCCACGACCCCGTCCACCACAAAGACCCCGTTCACCTCGCCGGGCGCGGTAAACACCTCTCCCCCCGGCAGATTGCCCCATTTTTCCGGGCTGATAATGCCGGAGGTCTTGAACCAGCGGTAGGTCGGTTCCAGCTCCGCAAAGAGATTGGTGCCTGCCGCTGTCGTCGCCCGCACGTACTTGGCCTGCCGCACGCGATCCAGCACCGCCTGGCTCAACCGATCCACCGCATTGAAATCAGCCCGCATCCCGCCCAGCATGATCTCCGGCGTGATGTTCACCATGTGGGCGTGGCGCATGCGCCGCCGGTTGACCACATCGGTCATCTGCATGCGGCTGCGCAATTCGTTCGGCTGCACCTGCACGGCAAAGATGCTCACCTGCGCCTGCTCCATGTCGGCCAACACCTCCGCAGGCATTTCCTTGAGCGGCCGCTCCGCAAGCTCCTCCAGCACAAAGCTGTGCCAGGTGCAGCCAATCCGCTCAAGCTCCGCCGCCACTGATGCGGCGATCGCTGCGGTGGCCTCATCGGTGATCAGCGTCACCCGCTCCTCCGGCGTGATACGGAGACAGGTGGTCGCCGCATTGCGCGCCCCTTCGCGGAAGTCGTTCGGGAACGGCACCGTGCGCAAATCCGTGGCAGCGGGTTGTGGAGCGGAAGTCATAAGCGCATCAGCAGCGATCGTCAAAACTCGTCCTTATCCTCGCACGTCGGTCTGTATGGTTCAGATGCCGAAAGGCCCGCTTACAGCCCTGCCCGGGTCTCCGAAGCCATGTAGTCCACCACTTTTTTCAAGTCGCCGGTCTCCCGCCACACCTTCAACTGCCGGTCTGCGCCGGAGCCCTCGCGGATCATCGTCCGAATGTACTCAATCGCCGGCCGGCTTCCCAGCGGGTCGACCACATCGTCGATAAACGTTAGGTATTCCTGGATCAGGTCGCACTCCGGCACCTCTTCCTGCTTGCCAAAGTCGATCAGCTTGCCCGCCAACCCATACCGCACGGCCCGAAACTTGTTTTCCATCAACAGAGCTCGCGAGTACTGCCGGTAATCCTGGTTGCAGGCATGCAGCTGCCAAAGCTTTACCGCTGTTGCCTGGATCAGCGCCGCGATGGCCACGGTCTCCTCGGCCCGCATCGGGATGTCGCATACGCGCACCTCGATCGTGTTGAAATACGGGTGCGGCCGGATGTCCCACCAGATCTTTTTCGCGTTGTCGATGCAGTTGGTTTTCACCAGCAGGTTCACGTACTCCTCAAACTCCGAGTAGCTCGCGAAGGTATCCGGCAGATTCGTTCGGGGAAAGTGCTCAAAGACCTTGGCCCGGTAGCTCTTGTACCCGGTCTCCATGCCCATCCAGAAGGGCGAGTTGGTGCTGAGCGCCAGGATGTGCGGCAGAAAATACCGCAGGGAGTTCATCACCCGGATCGCCGCCTCACGATCCTCAATGCCGACATGCACATGCAGGCCAAAGATCAGGTTCGACCGCGCCACCAACTGCAGATCCTCAACCACTTTGTCGTAGCGCTCGTCAGGGTAGATCTGCTGATCGCGCCAGTCCGCAAACGGATGCGTCGCGCCCGCCACCAGCACCAGGCCGTTCTCCTCCGCCAGCCGGATCAGGTTGCGCCGCAGATCATACAGATCCGCCCGCGCCTCCTCGATGCCGTGACAGACGCGCGTCCCTACCTCGATCACCGACTGGTGCAACTCCGCTTTGACCCGCTCCTCCAGCCGGATCTTGCCCTGCGCCAGCATGTCCGTCGAGATATGCGATCGCAGGTCGCGCGTCTCCGGATCGACGGTCTGGTACTCCTCTTCAATTCCCAGCGTGAATGACGGTCGCATCGATCGGGGCCCCCTCACCTCATTCCAAGCTGCCAGTGAAGCTGTTTATACAGCCTCCATGCGGCTTTCGCCCAACGCTTAGGTCTTTTTCCCAGTCGCCTTCACCGATGCCCGCACCGCCTTCTTCTCCGCAGCTTTCTGGATCAAGCCCGCCCGCGTCGCATCCCCACCGTCTGGGCTCCCTGCGTTCGCGACATCACGATCGTCGCTGCGCCGGGTTTCGGCCGCCGCAGCACCGCCCTCACCCGTCCCACCGGACAAGAACCGCGACCAGTGCAGCCCAGCTCCCGGCGGCACCTCGGTCTGTGCCTTCTTTACGCAAAGATCGGCTACCTTTCCCACCACCCACTGGAAGTTCGTCGCGCCCACCGAATGGTAATCCGCATCCGGCGCCGGATTCATGAAGTCGATGGCGTACGGCACACCGTCCTCGACCGCAAACTCCACTGTGTTCAGGTCGTATCCAAGCGCCCGGCACAACGTCAGTGCATCCTTCTCGACGCGCTGGAGCAACCCGGGCGCGTATTCGGGCGGGTCCTGGACGTAGCGGCGCTGGTGAGGCTCCCGCGGGTCATACGGCATGATGTGCACCAACTCCTGCCCGACCACATAGCAGCGGAAGTACTCCTCGAACTTGACCGCGGCCTGCAGCGTCATGGCGAGATCGCGTGACTGGTCATAGGCGTGAAAGAACTCCACCGGGTTATGCACGTGGTACACGTCGCGCCAGCCCCCGCCATCATGCGGCTTTAAAAACGCCGGGAACTTCACATAGTCGAACACGGCCTCCCAATTCAGCGGAAACTCGAGGTTCCGCAACGATTGCGAGTTGATGTTCGGCGGAAACAGCTTGTGGGGCAGAATCACCGTGCGCGGCACCGCGACGCCGAGCTTGGCCGCCAGCGCATAGTTGAAGAACTTATCGTCTGCCGACCACCAGAACGGGTTGTTGATCACCTGCGTTCCGGTAAGCACCGCGTTCTTCAGGTACGACCGGTAGAACGGCACCTCGTGCGAGATCCGGTCGACGATCACCGCATACGGGCAGGGCTCGGCCAGACGCACCCCACCCACCTGGACGAACTCCGCCCGCACGCCGTCGATCTCGCGCCGGTTGATCTCCTCCACCAACGCCCCTGGAAAGGTGTTCTCCTGCCCAAACAGCACACCAATGATCTTCAAACCGGCCTCCTGTGTTGATCTACTTCGATGCTGCCGCACTCCCCGCAATGCTAAGCTCAAACGGCATGGAGAAGGGTTATCGGCGTGCGGCCCTGCCCGGTCTCACCGCACTCAGGTTCTTTGCGGCCTCCTTTGTCCTGCTGTTTCATCTGTTTCCCCTCACGCCAGCCGCGGCCGCCCACCCTTCGGTCCTGCAGCGTGTACTGAACGCGGGGTTCACGGGTGTCTCCTGTTTCTTTGTGCTGTCAGGTTTCATCCTCGCCTACACGCACCCGCAGGTCCGCGATCGTGCTGCCTTTTTCCGCGCGCGTTTTGCCCGCATCTACCCGCTCTACCTCCTCGCCTTTCTGTTGGCGCTCCCGGTCTTTCTCAAGCAGATCCTCCTCACCGGCCCCCGCTCCCAGCTTTGGGCGATTCCCGCCGACCTCCTGCTCTTACAGAACTGGTTCCCATCTCTCGCCCTCGCCATCAATACGCCGGCCTGGACGCTCTCCTGCGAGGCCTTCTTTTACCTGCTCTTCCCGTGGCTCATCGGGCAGAGCTGGCTTCGCCGCACGCATCCGCTCACCCTCGTTCTCCTGCTTTGGGCGGTGCAGCTGCTCCCTCCCGTCTTCGCCGACTTCTGGATCATCCCGCACCACGCGGCCTGGGCGCCGTTTCTTCGCGATCTCCTCTTTCTTCCGCTCCTGCGGCTGGGCGAGTTCTTGGCCGGCATCGTCCTGGGCCTTGCCTTCCTTCGTCGTCAAACCGACCCTGCCTGCGCCTCCACCGCGAGTTACCCGTGGTTTGTCTGGATCAGCCTCGCGCTCTGCTTCGGCTTCCTGAGCCTTAACCTCAGGCTGCCACACGAGACCGTACGCAACGGCCTCATGCTCGGTCCCTACTGCCTTCTGATCTGGGCGCTGGCTACGACCCCGTCCCGCCTTCTGGCCAGCGCCCCCCTGCAACTCGGCGGCGAAATCAGCTACGGCGTATACCTGCTCCAGGTCCCCGCTAGTCACTGGCTGTATAGCCTGCTGAGCCGCCTTCCGCTGCCGCTTCCGCTGACCCGCGCTTGGTATCTGCTCCTCTATCCCATCGCCTGGGTGACCTACGTGACCGTTGAAAAGCCATGCCGCCTCCTGCTCCTCGGCCGCACCCGCACCGCCTCGCCGAAGCCCATCCCGACACCTCAGCCGGAGCTCCCCTGAACCGGTCTTACAAGTACACCTGCACCATGCGTTGCCACCACGGCCAGTCGTGCCGCGTGCCGTCCCCCCACACGTCCATCTGCACCGGAATGCCCTTGGCCCGCATCGCCGCGGCCAGGCGCTCATTGTCGTTCCAGCACTGATCGTGATCCCCGGTCGCCAGCACGTAACGGCGGCTGCGCATCTGCCCCAGAAACCACTCATCGTTCAACCCTGGAAGATAATCCAGCGGTAGGTTGTAGAAGACGTTCGCGTCGTAATACCCCGGCAGAAAGCCGAGTGCCTTCAGATCGAAAGCCCCGCTCATCGACAGGCATCCCGTAAACACGTCCGGATGCTTCAGGCTTGAATTCACGGCATGGTAGCCGCCCAGGCTGCAGCCCATGGCGATCAGGTGCGGTGCAGGGTTGCGCCAGCGCACAAAAGGCGCCACCTCGCGCACCACGTATCCGTCGTACTGCACCTGCCGTGCAATGCGCCAGTCCGGCCCGACGCCGCGGTTGTACCAGCTCTCCGCATCCACCGTATCCACGCAAAACAACTGAAGTCGCCCGCCCTCGAGCTTGTCGCCCAGGGCTGCCACCATGCCGTTGTCCTCAAACTCATGGAACCGCGCCTGCGAGGTTGGAAACACAATCGCAGGCAGACCCGCATGCCCAAACACAAGCATCTCCATGTCGCGGCCCAGTTCACGGGATCGCCAGCGGTGGTATTCGCGGTTCATGCATCTATCCTTTGATAGCCTGAACCCCTGCCCCCCGGCGCATCGCCGTTCAGGATCTCCTGCGTTCCACTCGCTTGCTGACAGATCACGATCAATCCGCCTTTCCCACCGCCCAGGCACCGTCGCCGGCGCAGCATCTGCCCTTCGACGGCCCGCAGCCCGAAAGGGATGCCGCCGGCCTTTGGAGCTTCGAAAACCCCGACGATCTCGACCGCAACCCGCGCCTGCGCCGCCTCCCCCACTTTCATTCGGCCTACCTGCCCGACGACCGCGACATCTCCGTCTGGCTGCCGCCCACCTACGGCACCGAGCCCACCCGCCGCTTCGCCGTTCTCTACCTCCACGACGGCCAGAACCTCTTTGACCCGCGCACCGCCTATGTTCCCGGGCGCACCTGGCGCGCGCACGCCACCGCCGATCGCCTGTTCCGCGAGCGCCTGATCGAACCCGTCATCCTGGTCGGCATCAACAACGCCGGCCATCGCCGCATGGACGAGTACACCCCCAGCCGCGACTGGCGCCACGGCGGCGGCAAAGGTCCCCTCTACGCCCGGCTTCTGGTCGACGAGCTCAAGCCCTTGATCGACAGCTCTCTCCGCACCCTCGAGGGCCCTGCCTGCACAGGCCTGGCCGGCTCTTCGCTCGGGGGGCTCATCTCCCTGTCCATCGGCCTGGACTACCCGCAAATCTTCGGCAAGCTCGGCGTCCTCTCGCCCTCCGTCTGGTGGGACCGCCGCGAGATCCTCACCCGCATCGGCCCGGAAGACTCTGCACGGCCCCGCATTCTTCCGCCGTTCCTGCGCCATAGATCCCCGCCGCGTCCCGAGCCCGTCTTCAACGAAGCCCGCCCGCGCCCGCGCATCTGGCTGGACATGGGCATGAGCGAAGGCCTGCGCCACCTGCGCGATTGCGACCTCCTGCACCAGCGCCTGCTCACCCGCGGCTGGCAGGACGAAGTGGACCTCCGCTACCTGCGCGTTCCCGGCGGCGTCCACGACGAAGAGGCCTGGGCACGCCGCTTCGACCGCGTCCTGCAATGGCTGTTTCCTAAGATTGCAGAAGATCCGGAGCCCACCCCTTCGAGCAAGTGAATGCCGGTGCTTTGCTCCCCAGCATCCATCGCCTTAGCGCGAGATGACCCTGAGCACCGTGAAGGGATCCCGATTCCGTCGAAGCAAACGAATGGCCGGGAACCTCCCCTAGCCTACCTGCAGCGCTCCAATCCGTTGGCTCAGCGCCGCTGCCGCTGCCGCGCGTTGTTGCGCAAGTTCTGCCAGCTGGCGCTTCAGCCCCTCCAGTGCATCCTCCTGCGCGTTCAACTCACCCGTATAGCGCCGCGCCAGCGCCCGCTCCTCCGCCGATCCCTTCAACGCCGCAAGATTCTTCCGCAGCCGCTCCTGGTCTTCGCCGACAGCCGTGATTTTGCCTTTCACCTCAGCCAGCTGCGCATCCAGCTCCGCCACGGCCCGCTGGGCTGCAAAGACCGGTGCCAACGCGGTCAACACCTTCGGATCCGCCCCATTCTCCCGCAGATACACCGCCATCTGCTCCTCGCTGTTGTCGGCTAGGCGAAAGACCTGGTCCTGGGTTCGCCGTTGCGCAAACGCAAGCTGCGCCTTTCCATGCGCGGCAACATTCACGCGAAAGCGGTACACCCCAGGGGCCGTCTCCGCAGGCTTCGCATCAGGGTCCAGCGTCCACCCTGCCTTCCGGGGTTCCTCGACGATCACGGTCCGGCCTTCAGCGGCTGCATCAGACACCGCATACTTTTCCTCCAACACCTCCATGTTGGTCGCTTTCAGCACGCCGTTTTGGACAGAAATGCTGCTGATACGCCGCGTCTCCTGGCCCGTCTCCGGCGTCACCCGCACGGCCTCGTCCACCGCATACGACAACAACCGCCGCTCGCCCGGATGCACCGGGTCCACAAGTCCTTCGCCCGCAAAGGCTCCGTTCTCGACCACCGAGAAGGACCCCCGATCCAGCGTCAAGTCCGAGCGATTTGTGATCCACAGTGCCCGCAAAGGATGACCCTCCTCCGGCGTCCACAAGGTCACACTCTCCACCGGCAACCGGGCCTGCAGGATCGGCACCAGCGCCGATCCATTCCGCGGGATCGTGACCGGATCCGTGAGGTTATAGGCGAAGAAGTCATCGAATGCAGTTGTCGTCGCCTTCACCTCAGTCGTTTGCCGCAGGGTCTGGTCGATAGCCTCTGGCGATACCGCCGCTGCCCTTGGTGCCGTATCCCTCAGATAACTAGAAGTTCGCGGTGTCGGGCGCGCACTTGAAACCATAGGTCCACCCATACTCGAGCCCGTTCCGGTCGGACTTCCAAACAGCGGCCCCGGCTTTCCAGTCGCACCGCCGCTCATATCTGCTGAAGCGCTGCCTGCAGGCGGCTCTGCCGCTTCATGCCTTTGCGGCGTGGTTTGCAGGTTTTCCGCAATCGGCACCTCGGGCCGTCGATCGTAGATGGGCTGCGATATCGGCTGCACAAAGCTTTGCGGACTGCCCGCAATCAGGCTCAATTGCACCCTGTTCCAATCCTCCCCCGTCGTGTTATCCACCACGGAAAACCCCTGCACCGTCGCCGTCCCGCTTTCTCCCGCACCCCTGTCGTCGGCCCCCGCCTTTAACAGGATCCGGTACGTCGATTTCCACACCGGAACCTCCGACAGAAACGACACGCGCAGCTCCCGCTCACCCACCCCGCGATCGCTCAAGAGCAAGTGCCGCACGCCCTCCGTCCGGTTCCGGTCGAGAAGTTCCAAATAGGTACGCAGATCGGCCCGCAACCCCGCATCCAGTAGCCTCACCACCGTGTTCGACCCTAGCTCGGCAGTCCGCGTCGCTCCTGAGTCGGCCACCACCGTGACAAACCGTTTCTCCGGCACTGGCTTGCGCTCGTCCGCCCCTGCTGCTACCACCGGTCGCACCTCCATCGACAACAATCGCCCCGTAAACACCGCGCCCGCGCCTGCCACCTCCACGCGGGCCCCCCGCAGCGCCCCATACAGGTCCTCCTCCGATGGCTGCTCTCCCAAGCTCAGCGGCAACGTCTGTAACTGTTGATCCAAGGGTGTCGTGGAATTGAAGTTGGCCCCGGTCACACGCCCGCCTCCCAGATCCATCACCGTCAGGCTCTGCAAGACGTCGTCCAACTGCGCCGAAGTCAGATCCAGCCTTACCGTTGCGTCTCCCGTGACCCGCCCTGTGTGCTCCAGGAAGCCAACCCCGTTCTTGTACAGCGAGACATGCGTTACTCGCAGCGGATTCGGCGCCGCTCTCCCACCTACCGTTTCCATGCGGCGGGACCTGTTAGCCGGAACCTGCCCGAACGCTGCTGGCCCAGAAGACGTCAACAACAAAGCACACGCAACCAAAGCACGCATAAAAGGCTCGCCTCACGTCCTGCTGCCCTATAGACCGCTTGGTGCCCCGTTTTGTTCCCTTGGCTGCAGAGCAGGCACGGCACGCTCCCGATGACTCAAAGTCACTCAAGGTCATGATCCGACGCCGTCACTGTGGGTTAGCGAGGAGCGAAGGCGCCTTCCTAACCCTCCCTCGCGCCCGTCTTTACATCCCCGTCCGCCTCCGCCATACTTAGGTGTTCGGACTCCCGTCCGCCCCCGTGCGCCTTGTTCCGGGAGGCGCGGTCTTTCCGGAGCAAAACCGAAGTTCCAATCAAAGTGAGGTTTCTCTTGTTGATGATTCGTTTGGCGCGTGTTGGCGCCCGTAAGCAGCCGCAATACCGTGTCGTGGTCATTGAAAAGGATCGCGCCCGCAACGGCCGTTCCATCGAAGTGGTGGGCACCTACAACCCGCGTTCCACTCCGGCGACCATCCTGTTCAAGCGCGATCGGATTGACTATTGGCGTTCCAAAGGGGCCCAGCTTTCCGACACCGTTGGCCGCCTGCTGGCCAAGCAGCCCGCTGTCGCTGAGCCCACTCCCGCTGCCTAAAGTAACCACCTTGGCCGAACCGGAGAGGTCGCGCCCGTGCCCAAAGAGTTGCCGCGGGCACGGGTTTCTCACCGTAAACTCGCTCCAGCGCTGAAAACTCAAGATTGCGCGCGTTCTGCCGATAAGGGCTATGACGCGTCAGTCTTGACCGCCCCTGCGTACCTGACCCGCTCCATGGGAGAGAGCCGGCACGTAAGCCCAGGCTGCAGCTGCCACGTCTGTTGAGGTGTGCGAGTGACTGAAGCTGTTGAATTGGCGGCGCAAGGCGCCGTTACAAATATGCGGACCCTGATCCTTGAGATTACCAGGGCCCTTGTGGATGAGCCCGACGCTGTCGATGTAGATGCCTTTGACGATGCCGGTTCTACCGTTCTGCGCCTTCGCGTGTCGCCCCGTGACCTGGGCAAGGTCATCGGCAAACAAGGCCGCACGGCACGTTCCCTGCGGACCATCCTGGGCGCGGCCAGTATGAAGTTAAAGCATCGCTTCGCTCTTGACATCGTCGAACTGCAGGAACCGAGCGAGTAATCGGCAGGTCGATCCCACGGAGTGCCCTCTCGATGCCAGCGTCCGACCTTGTATCTGCCGAACGCTGGATCGCGGTAGCCCATCTGCTTCGCCCGCAGGGGCGCCGTGGCGAACTTCTTGCAGAGCCGCTTACGGACCTTCCCGAAGTGTTCACGCCCGGCAAGCCGTTTCGCCTGGGTGCCAGCGCTGCCGGCGCGCCCACCCTGAGCACGGTCCACCTGGAGGCTTGCTGGCGTCCCACGGGCCGTAACGCAGGGCGTCTTGTGCTGAAGCTCGCTGGTACCGATTCCATCTCCGCAGCTGAATCTCTCCAGGGCCAAGCCCTCTTCCTCCTCGAGGCCAACCTCCCCGTCCTCGACCAGGACACCTTCCTTGTGCGCGACCTCGTCGACTGCTCGCTGTTTGACAACGATCGCTTCCTCGGCACCGTCACCGACTTACAATTCCCTGTCGGCCCGGATGGCCGCACGCGCCTGATCGACGCGGTGGATCTGCTGGTCGTGGCACGGCAGCAGGACCTGCCGGAGGCCGACCCGCTGTTGGTCCCTTTCGTTAAGGCTTGGTTGAGCTCCGTGGATCTGGCGGCCAAACGCATCGTGATGCATCTTCCGCCCGGCCTGCTGGAATGAGGGCGTGGGTCCCTTATGCTTCGATCGCGCTGCCCCGCAGCCGGTGCCGCGCACACCCTTTCTGACGATCTCCCTCGCGACGGAGTGTGCCATCCGCTTTGACCTTTTCCGCAATGCCTCCCGGGCAGCGTCCAACGTAAGACCCGGTCACGCCAGCCCATGCACTTCGACATTGTCACCCTGTTTCCCGAGTTCTTTCACGGTCCGCTTAGCTTCGGCATCCTGCACCGCGCCCTGCGGGACGGTAAGCTCACCGTGGCCACACACGACCTGCGGACCTTCACCCAGGACCGCCATCGCACGGTGGACGATCGCCCCTTCGGCGGCGGCGAAGGCATGGTGCTGAAGCCCGAACCGATCTTCGCCTGCGTGGAAGCGCTCGGGGTCGCGCCCAAGCCAGATCGGGACCGCACGCGCGAATCCGTGATCCTGCTGTCGGCCGGCGGCAAGCCGTTCACCCAGGCGACGGCACGGCAACTCTCCGCCCTCGAGCGCGTGGTTCTGCTCTGCGGTCGCTATGAAGGGGTGGACGAGCGGGTCGGCCAGCTGCTTTGCGACGGGGAGCTGTCCATCGGCGACTTCGTTCTTTCGGGCGGTGAGCTCCCTGCCGCGCTGGTCGTCGACGCCGTCGCGCGGCTCCTGCCAGGCGTACTCGGCCATGCTGATTCTTCCCGATTTGAGAGCTTCGGCGAACGCGACGATCCCGCGGAGGCCAGCGCCGCCGACGGCTCGCCGCGCGCCACCCACGCCAGCGGCGGCCTGCTCGACTACCCTCACTACACCCGCCCCGCCGTCTTCCGCGGAGTTCCCATCCCGGAGGCTCTGGCCAGCGGCGACCACCAGGCCATCAGGGCCTGGCGCCGGCGTGCCGCCGTGCAGCGTACCCTCACGCAGCGTCCGGACCTGCTGGCAACAGCCGACCTCAGCCCAGAGGACCGCGCCCTGCTGGACCAACTGCGGGCAGTGGATCGAGAGCCCTCCTGAACAGACTGCGCTGCGCCTACAAAGCTCGGCAGATCTGCGGTATACTGAATCCTGCGACTTCACGCAAGGACTCCTCATGTCAATTCACCCCGTAATGCAGAAACTCGCCGCCAAGCTCGAGCGGACAGACCTCCCGGACTTCGCCCCTGGTGACCAGGTTCGCGTTCAGGTCAAGATCAAAGAAGGCGACAAAGAGCGCCTGCAGGCTTTTGAAGGCATGGTGATCGCCTGCCGCAAAGGTCCCCAGGGCACCTTCACCGTGCGCAAGATGAGCTTCGGCCAGGGTGTTGAGCGTATCTTTCCGTACAACTCCAGGGTCGTCGACAAGGTTGAAAAAGTGCGCTCCTACCAGGTGCGCCGCTCCAAACTTTTCTATCTCCGCGGTCTCCGCGGCAAAGCGGCTCGCCTGCGCGAAGTGGAACGCTCCACGAGCTAGCTGTGGACAACAGTTGTGAGACAAGGCCCTCGCCAATGCGAGGGCCTTGCTGCATGCCGCCATGAGCACCATACGGTTGTGCGCCCAGTTGCGGCGCATCGAGCACCTCCCCAGGCGGACCTTGCTGTCGCAACCCCCTTGCCCGCTCCTTGCTCTGCCCCATCGCTCCACGTCGACTGGACGCTACCCCGCTTTCTGCTGGCCCCTAATGGTATGGTGTTGACGGAACGAAGTTCCGGAGATTCCACCCCAGCATGCCTGTTGCCCCTCGCCGCCCTCCGCTCCGCCCCGGGCGCCCGCGTTTCGTCAACTCCGGACGCTTTACCCCTACCTTGATCGGCGTTCTCTGTGCCGTTCTCCTGGCCGTCTCCTGGGAACGCGGACGGGGCAACTTCCACCGCCTCACCACCGCGGTCCTTTCCACGCCTGCGGCCCCCGAGCGCGCCACCGGTCCGGGCGGTGAAGAGGTGATCCGCTTGCTTCGCACGCCGGATGCTGTAGGCAGTGAGCCGGAGTTCCTCCAGGCTCTCCTTCTACCCGGCCGCGGCATGAATCTCCTGCAGCTCACCGCCCTCATCCCCGGCCACGGCGAGGTGCCGCTCCTGATGGCTCCGCCTCTGGAGGCGGCCACACAGATGCTCTCCGGCACGGGGCCGGACAGCAACGGCGCTCTCAGCGCCACCATGGGCGGCGCCTTCTTGACGCCCTGGGCCGGGCGACTCGTCGGGAGGCCCGCGGCCACACCCAACATTCTGCAGACCCTTTGGTTGGGTCAGCGCCTCACCTTTCCGGCCTCTGCCCCGGGCAGCTCCCTTTCCACCTTGGGTCTGTTGCTGGACCGCGGCGCCGACTCCACCCACAGCGATGTCGTCCTGAATGGCCAATCGGTCGAAGCGGTGTTCCATCCGGGGACGTTCTCAGGCAACTGGCCCTCCACCGGCGCGGTGCACGTCACTGCGGAGCTCTCTGGCCACACGCTGGACCTCACGGTGACGGTGCAAAACACCGGCGGCAGCCCTATGCCCGTCGGCATTGGCTGGCTGCCCTACTTTTCCCTCCCCAGCCACGATCGCGCCCACGCGCTCCTCACTGTCCCTGCCACGGCGCATCTGGAGGTGAACCGCAGCACCGGCATCCCGACGGGCCGCATGCTGCCCAACGCCGGCACGCCGCTGGACTTTGCGCGCGCTCGCGGCACCGCTCTGGGTCACACGCCGATCGACGACACCTTCGTCCGCCTCACGACCGGCATTCTTGCCAACAATCCCATCGTCGAACTGCGCGACGCCGCCTGGGGCTACGGCATCCGTGTGGAGCCGCTCACGGCGAATATCAAAGCGCTGAGGGTCCTCGCCCCACCGGATAAACCCTGGGTGGCCATCGGTCCGTATACCAACTTCGACGACGCCCTCGGCGCGCAGTGGGACACCTCCGAAGGTTCCGGTATCAGCACCTTGCAACCCGGCGATACCCTTCAATGGAAGGTGCGCCTGGAGATCTTTACCTTCACCGCTACCGACGGCAGCTCCGCCACCTGAGCCGCGCCGTTTGACCCCTCCTCAGCCCGCTCGTATCCTGAAGGCAGTGCCAAGGCACCCCGCCCCGTGGCGGTTCCGGAGCGCTGCTGCCGCGCCACCGCCTTGCACCAAGTTCGAGCCACCCAAGCGCTCACCCCTGGAAGAGACCTACTTTGACCTCCATCGAAACGCAGGACGAAACCACCGCCACGAAGGAACAACCTTCTGTCGTCGCAGACCACGCCGCCGAACCCTCAGGAACGTCCAGCCAGGAAGCTCCGAGCACACAGGAGCACCAGGAGCACCGGCATCAGCACGGCCCGACCCTGAATCCTGAGCTCGTTCGCTCCGTCGAAGTGGAAGCCCCCGCTGCTGACGTGGATCGCACCTTTCGCCAGGTTGTGCGCAAGTACACCCGCATGGCCCGCATCCCCGGCTTCCGTGCCGGCAAAGTTCCCGAGTCGCTGATTCGCTCGCGCTTTGCCAAAGACCTTCGCCAGGAGGTTCTGGATGCGCTCGTGTCGGAACGCTTCCGCGCGGCGCTTGAGCAAGGCACGCTGCAGCCCGTCTCCCAGCCCCAGATCTCCGAGCTCCAGCTCTTTGAGGGCCAGCCGCTGCGCTTCAAGGCAAGCTTCGAGGTCCTGCCCGAGATCGACGTCGAAGGCTACCAAGCGCTCACGGTCGACCGGCCCGACGTGGCCGTCAACGACGACGAGTACCAGGCGGAGCTGAGCAACGTGCTCGACCATCACGCAGTGGTGGAGCCGGTCGAGGAGAACCGTCCGCTCACCGACGGCGACTGGGCCGAGATCTCCTACAAGGGCCAGATCAAGGACACCACAACGGCCGCACTGCAGGAGGACGCCGCCGCAACGCCCGCCGCTGCAACGCCCGCGCTGGAGGGCAGCTCTCCCGAGATCAAAGGGGACGACTTCCTCCTCGAGGTCGGCGGCAAGAACACCCTCCCCGCCTTCACTAACGCGCTACGCGGCGCCAACCTCGGCCAGGAGCTCACCTTCGAGGTCGACTACCCCGCGGAGTTTGGCGACCAGCGTCTCGCCGGCAAGACCGTCAGCTACGACGTCACCGTCCAGGCCATCAAACGCAAATCCTACCCGGAGCGCGATGAGGACTTCGCCAAGCAGCTCGGCAGCTATGAATCCTGGCAGGACTTCGAAACGAAGCTGCGCGAGCGCGTCGAAGCCCGCAAGAAGGACACCCTGGAGACCCAGGCGCGCGACAAAATGCTCGAGGACCTCATCGCGCGTTTCCACTTCCCAGTGCCCGAGACCTTTGTGCAGCAGCAGATCGATGCACGCCTGGAACGTGGCCTGCGCGCCCTCGCGCAGCAGGGCATGACGTCCGAAGCCATGCGCCAGCTTGACTTCCCCCGCCTGCGTGACGCGCAGCGCGACCAGGCCGTCAACGAGGTGAAAGCTTCCCTGATCCTCGATCGCATCGCCGAGCGCGAGGGCATCGAGGTGACCGACGAGGACCTCGAGCGCGAGCTTCTTATGCTGTCACTCCAGGCCCGTGAGCCCGTCGAGACCCTCCGCAAGCGCCTCACCGAAGATGGGTCTCTCCAGCGCCTCCGCGAGCAGATGCGCCGGGAAAAGACCGGGGGCGCCCTCTACGAAAAGCTCGCCGCCGCTGCCTAGCGGCAACGTTGTGGGACATGCGCAGTGTTCCGTCAGGGCACGGCTTCAGCCGTGCCATCCAGAACCGCAAGCCCATCGGCTTTAGCCGCTGAGGGAAGCCTCAGCACACAGGCCGGCCGGATCCTCCGGCCGCCACAGAAACGGAGACGCAATGGGACTTATACCGATGGTGCTCGAGCAGACGAGCCGGGGCGAACGCTCCTACG